>JBBDSA010000038.1:0-38643 GCA_040905165.1 Cyclobacteriaceae bacterium
CAGACACCATCAGATCACCAATCACCAGATCACCCGACACCATCAGCACATCATCAAACCATCATATCATCATATCATCAACCAATAGGTGTAATATTATTTGTTCGAATTAATTCAATAACCTGGATTCTGTTCGATTAATGAATTTTGGTCAATGACAATCTGGGGAATGGGAGCCAAATAATTCCATTCATTGAATTGGGCGGGCTGAAAGAACTCAACCGTGTACGTTTTTTCACCGGTGTCGGGGTTTCTGTGGACATTCATCCTCATCCTGTCTTCGCTCAGAACCTCTGTTGCAATTTTCCAACGACGGACATCAAAAAACCTGAATTCTTCGAAAACCAATTCTATTCTTCTTTCCTGTACTATTTTTTCCCATAAGTCCTCACCACTTTCAGTGATCAGAGGCATTTCCACGCCTGGTCTGGACCTTACCATGTTGACGTATTCTCTTGCCGTAGCTTCATCACCCAGCATGTACATCGCTTCGGCATAGTTCAACAAAGTTTCGCCATACCTGAACCAAATCCATGTGGGAGAACTGCTTCCCGCCTCATTGCTGGTGCAGCCACATTGGGATTCATCCACAAATTTCCTGATGTAATAGCTGGTTTCACTGGCATTCCATGCCGATTCAAAACCATCCGGTGAATCCTGGCCTCCTGGCGTAAATGTTTCTATGGTTCGTTCCTTAAAGGGTGCTCCGTCGTACAAAATGGTATAATAAAACCGGGGATCGCGGTCCACATAAGGGTCCTGGGGGTCATATCCAGAACCTTCTTCCCCTATTGTCAATCCATTTTCCATTTCAAAATCATCCACCAGATTCTGCAAAGGATGAGAATGTCCAAAACCCAACCAACCATTCGGAAAAAGCAATCTTTCCACCCTGGCTTCAATGTCCACATTGATATTTTGGGGCCTTCCCCAAATGATTTCCTCTGTATTGTACCCCCCATCTATATTAAATAAGGCTTTGTAATCGGGGTGCAGTGAATACATGCCCATATCTATAATGGCTTTGGATGCATCCGCTGCCGCTTGCCATTTCTGCCTGTCATTTTCAGGATTGTTCAATGGACTGGCTGCATAAAGTAATGCCCTCGCCTTAATCGCCATGGCCGCACCCCGGGTGACCCTGCCATCATTGGAAGCATCATAGTCCAGGGGTAAATCAGGAATGGCTTCATCCAATTCAGCCACAATGAAATCCATAATTTCATCATAGGGATCCCTGGGTATCCGAAAATCATCACCCAACTTGAAAGGGGAGGTAATCAATGGCACCCCACCATAATGGCTGATGAATTTAAAATAAGAGTAGGCCCTCACCGCCCTCATTTCTGCGGATAATTCAGATTTAAGGTTTTCATTAACGGAGGATTCCTGGATTTTATCCAGAAAAATATTGGCTTGGTTGATGGGTTTCCAATAAGTCCATGCATCCGGTCCGGTCCAGATATCCATTGGACCCATATAAACCGGAGAGGCGTTGCCGTTCACAATGATCTGTATATTGGAGGCAGAATTCCTGGAATTGGCCTCATCGGTCATGTTCGCATAAGGCATAAAACGCCAACCATTCACATTTTGAAAACCAAAAGGAAGGTCCTTGTAAGCGGCATTGGCAAATGCCTGTATCAGGGCTGGATCATCCCAAACTGCCGCATCGGAATAGCTGTCTATGGGGGTTTTTTCCAGGACCTCTGTACATGCCCCGGAAATGACCACAGCAATGAGGCTCATCAAAGTTATTTTTCTTCTTAATCTATTGTAGATACTGGGTAGGATATTATTTTTCATGACTTTTCTTTTTTAAATACAAATGGGATTTAAAAAGTAACATTCAGACCAATATTGTAAACCCTTGTTTGAGGGTAAAAACTTCCCGTGGAATAGCTGAAGCCTGCATGGGAACTGGTTTCAGGGGTGCCTTCCGGATCAAACCATTCAATATCCGACAGGGTAAAAAGATTACTTCCGTTGATAAATAACATGAGGCTGTTCAATCCAAATTTGTTTAGGAATGCTTCGGGAACCGTATAATCAATCTGTAAGGTTTTCAGACGGAGAAAGGAAGCATCCTGTAGCCAGAAAGTACTGGGCATGCCACTGACTTCCCCTTCTCCGGCACCATCCTCCTGGGGCAGAATCGGGTATTTGGAATCCATACTTCCGGGCGTATATCGATTCAACAATAATTCCCTCAAGCTGTTTTGGGTAGTTCTGGCATGTTTGTGAAAATACGTCCAGGCCCTGGTTTGGCCGGCAAAATTGGCGAACAAGGAGAATCTTTTGTAAGCAAGTGTCGTATTGAATCCGAAAGTAAGTTCCGGGATAACCCCTCTGTCCTGCCTTATCCTATCTGCAGCGTTGATCGTGCCATCTGAATTGACGTCCCTATATTGCAGATCGCCTACCTGTGTATTGGGCATCACGGGGCTGGAATCTACCTCTTCCTGGGTTCGGAAAATTCCAATGGCCTCATAAAGCAATTGAGTGCCTATCATGGAACCTTCCGCTTTCTGATAATCAGGCATATCCTGTGGTTCGCTGATATCAATTATGGTGAAAGAGGTATTTTTCTTGGTAATTATAATTGATTCTTCCGAAAATGTTTTGACGGCCCCACTGTCTTCTGGTTCCATCAGCGACCATATTTTCTCCGCTTCCGGCAAATAATTCCTCAATGGATGATGAAATAAATCCCCTTCGATAAGCCGTTATGGTTCTGAATTCTCCTTCCGCCTGTTCAAAAGCCACAAAACTTTCTACCAGATGGTCCCCAAAGGATTTTGAATATTTGATTTTAAAGTGCATCAGGTAGTCCTTTTCCTTATTGAACATTTCCCGTAAGTCTGGCTGACTGACCTGCCCACCCTGTTTCTCCAAAAATTCATCGTTTTCGGCATCATAATTATAGACCAACCAGGTATCTCTCCAGCGCCTTCCTTCTGTATATTCCTGCCTGTAAGAGACGTAGCCATCCAAACCCAATCCCTCAATTTGGGGGATGTTAATATCGAAGGAAGGTTTAACGAAGGTCCTGTAAATATTATCTGAAAAGTAACCCCCTTCCCCGGCAAGATTGATGGCGGGATTTTCTCCCGCATCTCCGGGAAGGGAGGCAGGTAAACCATTGGGGTAAAAAGCGGGAATCAAAGGGCTGCCTTCTGTACCGAAACCTCCCAATACCGGTCTTTTTCGATTATCCATTTCCCCGTTTACATCCAGTCCAAAACGAAAATTATCGGTAATATCCACATCTACATTGGTACGCAAGGTAAAGGCATTGCTTCCATGAATCCCATTCTCAACAATGCTGTTTTCATCAATGTAAGAGCCGGACATGGAATACCTGGCCTTTTCGGTACCTCCCCGGACATTAAGATTATGCATGCTTTGGGGGGTAAAATCCATGAAAATAGTACCTACCCAATCGGTGTTGGGATAATTGATCGGGTCCGTTCCATCCCGCATGGTCTGTATTTCCTGGTCGGAATACAAAGGGGGCAAATTCTGTATTGTGGTTCTGTACTGGTTCACATAATCTGCAAACTCCCAGGAATTGGCCATTTCCGGAAGCCTGGTGGGTTGGGTGATCCCCTGATTAAAGGTATAGCTGAAAACCGGTTTTCCGATGGACCCCCGCTTGGTGGTAATCAAAATGACGCCATTTGCTGCCCGGGCACCATAAATAGACGCCGAGGCATCTTTCAATATGGAAACCTGCTCAATGTCATTCTGGTTGATTCTTTGCCAGGCGCCAGTTTCATCCGGCACCCCGTCTATGACCACCAAAGGACTGGTATTGCCGGTAGTACTGCGGCCTCTGATGAAGATTTGAGCATTGTTCTGTCCCGGTTCGCCAGAACGGTTTAGCGTGGTGAGTCCGGGTAACAATCCCGCCAATGAATTGGAGAGACTGGTTACCGGGGCTTTTTTGATCATTGTCTCGTCTGTACTGGCTATAGAACCGGTTAAAGTTGCTTTTCTCTGCTCTCCATACCCTACCACTACCACTTCCTCCAAATCAGCCGTATCATCGTCCAGTGAAACATTGATTTGGCTTTGGTTGCCAATAAGGATTTCCTTGGTTTCCATCCCTACGAACGAAAACACCAGGGTCTCTGCGTTATCGTTGACTGTGAACGAATAATTGCCTTCCACGTCCGTAACGGTTCCATTGGTGGTGCCTTTTTCCACCACAGTCACACCGGGCATGGTTAGCCCCTCTGCATTGGTGACTTTCCCGGAAATTTGTCGGGAACCCTGGGCTTTCAGGCCCGCAGTAATGATGATGGTCATCACAAACAATAAAATGACCATTTTTTTGGTAATTGTATTTTCCATAACTAATTGGTTGTAGGTTAATAATTAATTGAATAATCCAAAAAAACCACTCTCTATTTATCCAATTTTAATTGCAAAAAAAAGAATTTAATCAAAAAAAATAGCGATAACGTTCTCGATAATTAGAATATATTTTGGTAAAAATATATTACTGCGCATATTTGATGAAGATGTTTTAATAGGTAGGTTATTAATTTTAATTCAATGGATAATTAGTGAATAAATCCATAAAAAATACATGGTAATTTATATAAAAGTAGTTGTAAATCAGATTCCAAATGGTGGTGGATTGGTCGATAAGTTTAAATAGGTTTAATTGGTTATTTGTTTAATTGTTTAACAGGTCCAATCAGCAAATCAGCACATCGAACCATCACCACATCACAGTTTTTGATTGGATAAACTAAAAAATATATTAAGTTTATTTTATTTGTCTAAAATATATTTATTAATTACCTATATTTATTTTTGAATACCACCAAGCAAAAAAAATGGAAAATAATAGACGCGGGTTTTTAAAGAAAATCAGTTTGGCCGGGGCAGCTACTGCTGTCGTTCCGGCAACGCTGGCCAACAATGAGGCTCAAAAATTTATACGCTTAAAAAGAGAGGCATTAGGTAGCGCGGACAGGAAGTTGAAGATCGCTTTGATTGGAGCAGGCATAATGGGGACCCAGGACATGAACACGGCTTTACAGCATGAAAATGTGGAAATTGTGGCGGTTTGTGATCTATATGATGGAAGGTTACAGACCGCAAAAGAGCGTTGGGGGGATCATTTATTGCTTACCAAAGACCATAAAGAGTTATTAAAGCTAAAGGACCTGGATGCAGTATTAATCGGAACGCCTGACCACTGGCACAAGCAGATCAGCATAGATGCCATGGAAGCCGGAAAGCATGTTTATTGTGAAAAACCCATGGTCCACGATGTAAGTGAGGGCCAGGAGGTAATTGAAACCTGGAAGAAATCAGGAAAAATTTTTATGGTAGGAAGCCAAGGCATCTCCAGTTTGGGAAATGAAAAAGCCAAAGAATTATTGGCAGAAGGGGCCATCGGTGACATCAATTATGCGGAAGGATTTTGGGCCAGACATTCCCCTGAAGGAGCCTGGCAATATTTTGTACCCAAAGATGCCTCTCTCGATACCGTTGACTGGGAAAGGTACATTTCCAATACAACTGAAAGGGAATTTGATCCTTTAAGATTTTTTAGGTGGAGAAATTATTTGGATTATGGTACAGGGATGTCCGGTGATTTATTTGTCCACTTATTTACCAGTCTTCACTTTATTACCAATTCCCTTGGCCCCAATAAAGTTTCGGCCATGGGAGGATTAAGATATTGGAAAGATGGCAGAGAAGTGCCGGATGTATTGTTGGGCATGTTTCAATATCCAGACAGTCAGGAGCATCCTGGATTTAACCTTTCACTCCGGTGTAATTTTGTGGACGGGACAAGTGGATCAACTTACCTTAAAATCGTGGGCAGTAAAGGTTCGATGGATGTCAAGTGGGATGAAGTGGTGGTGAAACAGAATCAACAAAGTGCCAGTAATGACCCGTTTATGGAACAACAGGCCAAACTGAGTGGTAATAACCCTGACCGAAAAAAGATATTGCCTCCTGCAGAAACGGTATATAAAGTAGAATCCGGATATAAAGGAGCCCATTATGATCACTTTGGGAATTTTTTCAGGGCCATAAGAGAAAATGGAACAGTAGTGGAAGATCCGGTATTTGCATTCAGGGCGGCGGCACCTGCCCTTCTTTGTAATGAAAGTTATTTCCAGGACAAATTTATCAACTGGGATCCAAAGCAAATGAAATTGATATCATGAATAAAACCTATAACTATGAAATTTAAAATGAATAAAATTTGGATTGTTATCGCCATGATGGCTGTTATGGCCTGCTCTTCAACCAACCAAAAGGAGCTGTTTAATGGGAAGGACCTTACCGGATGGGAGGTCTATGGCACCGAAAAATGGTATGTAGAAGATGGGATTTTAGTATCTGAAAGTGGTCCCGATGCCGAGTATGGTTATTTGGGCACCAAGGAAAATTACAAGGACTTTGAACTAACGGCTCAGTTTAAACAGGATGAGGATGGTAACAGCGGCATCTTTTTCCGTTCCAACTTTGAAGGAACCAAGGTTTCCGGATGGCAGGTGGAAGTAGCTCCTCCCGGCAATGACACCGGTGGAATTTATGAATCTTATGGCCGGGGTTGGTTGGTGAAGCCAGATCCTGAAAAAGACAAAAATCTTAAATTTGGAGAATGGAATGATATCAAAGTAAGGGTCCAGGGAGACCATGTGACCACCTGGTTAAATGGTGTGGAAATGGTGGACTATACCGATGAGAAAATCGGTGAAGGGGAAGGACAGATTGCCCTTCAGATCCATAGTGGGGGAGGCCTGAAGATATCCTGGAGAGATCTTGAATTAAAAGAATTGTAAAAAAGGGTTAGGATATCCCTTGAGCCAGGGTATTTTTAAATAGGCTTTTCAAGAAAATGCCCCTTGACCGGGGCTTTTTTATGGGCTTTTGCCAATGTTTTATAAATGGACCGTCCATTTAGATCATTTTTTGTAATTTGCATGCTCGTAAAAAATACTATATGTCGAAATTTGATCCGATCAGACCTTTTTATGATAGTGAAGTCAATGCGGCTTTAAGAGAAATTGCCCATCATCCCATGATGAAAGCGATGATGAATTTTACTTTTCCGGATAAAGAAGACCATGAATGGATTGAACAACTGCATAAAACCCATTCTATAAGGGATTTTCAAATCAATTTTATTTATTATTCCATACAAAAGGTTTTGAAAATAACTTCGGGAGGTCTTACCACTTCCGGATTTGAAAAATTAGAGCCGAATACCGCATATCTTTATATTTCCAATCATAGGGATATTATCCTGGACACTTCCTTATTGAATGCCACATTGTATGAACATGGCCTGCTCATGACTACTTCAGCCATTGGAGACAATTTGCTGAAAAACCCCTTTCTTAAAACTTTAAGTAGGTTGACAAGAAATTTTATTGTGTTTAGAGGCTTGAGTCATAAAGCCATGTTTGAAAATTCCAGACTCAACGCGGAATACATCAGGGATGTTCTCCTCACCCAAAACAGGTCTGTTTGGATAGCCCAAAGAGAGGGAAGAACCAAAGACGGGATGGATATGACCCAAAAGGGGGTGCTCAAAATGCTGTCATTGGGTTGCCAGGGCATCCCTATGAAGGAATATTTCCGTAAGCTTAAAATTGTGCCGGTATCCATTTCTTATGAAAATGATCCAACAGACCTGTTGAAAATGCCTGAATTATTGGCTAAATCAAGAGAAGAAACCTATGTGAAACAAAAAAATGAAGACTTCAAAACCCTGATAAGTGGTATAATGGGTCAGAAAAAACGAATTCATATTGCTGTAGGAAAAGTATTGGATCAGGAGATCAACGAAATATTCGAAAAGGAAAGTTCGATTAACAAACAGCTTCAATTATTGGTAGAGGAATTGGACAGGGTGATCGTTTGCAATTATAGGTTATGGCCTACCAATTATATTGCATTGGATCTATTGAATCAAACCCGGGATAACCAGGACCAATATACCGCTTCGGAAAAGGAGGAATTTGAAAACCGTATTCGTCAGGGAGTAGATATCGGGGACAGCGTATCCATCCATAATTTCCTTTCCATGTATGCCAATCCCGTGATCCACCAGCGAAATTTAAGGATAAAAGTATAGTTTTTTCAATTGGCATATTTTAATACCACTGCTGTTTTGGATGCAGATGGTTCTTACCTTGGGAAGTATAGAAAAATGCATATCCCGGATGATCCGGCTTGCTATGAGAAATTTTATTTTTCGGGGTGTTTCCCCGAAAGGATCGTGGTAGGAGTGGATTCCTGGGATATTATTTGGGGACTCGGTTCTTTTCATTGCCTGAGCCAGCAAGAGCCCCTTAGCGGTGCTTAAGCACTTTTTCATCCATGGTAACATCCCCTGAAGGCCTGATCTGCATTCGATAATAAACCAGGATTTCGTCTGCTCCTGCATCCAAAACAGCTTGTTGGGCTTTTTTGGCGATGTCCATCAAGTGGTCTTCCGGACCTTCCATCACGGTTTCAAATGGAGTTACTTCATATTTCACACCAGAGGCAGCAATGACGGCAATGGCTTTATCCACTAGCTGGTAGGTGTCCAATTTTTTGCTTTTAGGGACAATCTGAATTCCTAAATTGATGTTGGGCATAATTTTGTGGGTTTTAATTGAATTACCATAAATAATTAAACCTATTGATTATACAGGTTCATGGTGGCATTTAATCCGGAAGTACAAAACGAACCGATCATTTCCGTCGCCCGGTCCATGGCTTCAGGGAGCTGGTCAATTTCTCTCTGGGACCATCTCCCTAGCACATAATCAATTTGTTTTCCTTGTGGGAATTCATCGCCAATACCAAATCTCAAGCGGGCAAAGTCTTGTCCTCCTGTCAGTTCCTCTATATTTTTCAGGCCGTTATGTCCTGCAGAGGACCCTTTGCCTCTCATTCTTAGTTTCCCGAAGGGTAAGGCAATGTCATCCACAATTATCAAAATTTTTTCTTTTGGAATTTTTAAGGATTTCATCCAATAATTGACCGCCTTACCGCTTAGGTTCATATAAGTGGTAGGTTTGATCAGGTGAATCTGTCTACCTTTCCATTTTAGAAAGGAGGTAAAGGCCATCCGGTCGCTGTTCCATTTCAGATCATGGGTATCAGCCATTCTATCCAAGGTCAAAAAACCGACATTATGCCTGGTCAATTCATATTCAGGACCGATATTTCCCAATCCAACAATAAGGTATTTCATTATAAGGAGTTAAACTGTTCTGGAAGTTAGCTGCTATTCCCTTTTTCCAGCAGAAAATTTCTACCTATTATATATAGAAAAATATCCTGTCTCGAAATGAACCGGGACAGGATATTTGATCAATTTAAATCATGAAATTATTATATTTCTTCTTCTCCTTCTTCACCTTTCTTGCCTCTCAATGCCCTTGGGATGCCCACCGTTGCGATGGTTACTTTGGGACTGTTGAGCAATTCAAATTTTTCAACATTTAAATCACCCACTTTTACGGATTTGCCCAGATCCAAATTTGAAATATCCACAGGAATAAAATCAGGAAGGTCATTGGCAAGTCCTTTTACCAGTAAAGTCCTGGTTTTGACCTCCAGCTTACCCCCTTTGATGATACCGGGGGATGAACCATGGGCTTTAATCGGGATTTCCATTTTAACAGGCTTTTTCTCACTGAAAGCCAAAAAATCCGCATGAAGTAACACCTCACTAACCGGGTGAAACTGTGCCTCTCTCAGGATGGCTTTTATCTTTGTGCCTTCAATATTCAAATCTACCATATGTACCTCCGGGGTATAAATAAGGTCCCTGAATAATATGGCTGGTGAATAAAAGTGTAACTGTTCCTTAATACCAGGACCATATACTACACAGGGGACGTTGCCTTCTTCTCTAAGGCCGTCAAGGGATTTTTTTTCGAGATTTGCTCTTTTAAACCCTATAATCTCAATTGATCTCATTTTATGTTCATTTAATTTTAAATTCTAAATAAATAAGGCACTGATGGATGCATTTCCTGTAACCGCATGAATGGCCCTTCCAAACAAGTCTGCTACCGATATTACTTTTATTTTACTGGATTTTTCCTTGATGGGAATGGTATCTGTAATGACCAATTCTGAAAGGAAAGAATTTTCAATAATTTCATTCGCGTTTCCGGATAAAACCCCATGTGTAGCAATGGCCCTTACCGAATTGGCTCCTTTATCAATGATAATTTGAGCTGCTTTGCACAATGTTCCGGCAGTATCCACCAAATCATCCACCAAGACCACATCTCTGCCTTTTACGTTACCGATTACCTGCATGGAAGTCACTTCATTGGCCCGTTTTCGATGTTTGTCACAAACCACCATGTCCAATTCAAAATGCTTGGCATAGGACCTTGTCCTCCCTACTCCTCCTACATCCGGAGAGGCAAAAAGAAGGTTACCCAAATCCAGGCTTTTTAAATAGGGCACAAAGATAGCTGAACCATTCAAATGATCCAAAGGAATGTCAAAAAATCCCTGAATTTGCCCGGCATGCAGGTCACAGGTCATGATCCTGTCTGCCCCGGCAGAGGTAAGGATATTCGCTATCAATTTGGCAGCAATGCTCACCCTTGGCCGGTCTTTTCTATCCTGTCTGGCGTAGCCAAAATAGGGTATTACGGCACATACTTTGTAGGCACTGGCCCTTTTTGCCGCATCAATCATCAGGCAGAGCTCCATCAGGTTATCTGCAGATGGATTGGTGGACTGGATGAGAAAAACATTACATCCTCTTACAGATTCATTATAACTGGGAGACATTTCACCATCGCTGAATTTCGAAATGGTTAGGTTGCCTAAAGGTTGTCCGTATGCTTTTGATATGTTTTCTGCTAATTGAGGTGAATTGGAACCAGAGAAAATTTTGGTCTCAGGTATCATGTGTCAGGATTTTTACTGGTGGAGTTGATTATGACTTTCCGACAAAGGTAAGAAAAAAAGCAATATCTCTCATTCAAATATTTTATAACACTACCAGGCCCCTGGTTTACCGGGGAATTTGTAATAACCAACCGGTTTTTCAGGGAGAAATTTACATGAAAAACGTATCGAAATTTTCCAAAAGGTAGCTGATTTCTGATTTTATTTTTTCTGCCAAATCCCGAAATTCCGAATCGGTAACCAACTCCTTACTTACAAATTGATCGGTAAGAGGAAGCAAAACAAAAAATCCTGCGGTTGCAGAAGATCCTTTTAATTTATGGCTCACTTCCAGAATGGTATTTTTGTCATTTTTACTGATGGCTACCGATAGGCGATTATGACTCTCTGTAAGGGTTTTTTTGGCAATATGAAGCAATTCATTGCCAATCCTCTTATCGCCGTCAAAAAGACTTAATAAGTGGACTTCATCAAAATGTTTTATTCTGAAATCATCTGCATGGAGGCGCGAGCCTTGCTGATTGGCTTCCGAATTCGGGAATAACCACCTGATAATCATTTTGGTAAGGCTTTCCTGAACCAATGGTTTACTCATATAATCGTCCATACCGGCCTGAAGGCACCTTTCTTTCTCACCTTTTACCGTTCCCGCTGTTAGCGCAATGATGGGGATATCCTTGCCGTTTTCTATAGATCGAATGGCCTTGGAAGTTTCATACCCATTCATAATGGGCATCTGAACATCCATCAATATCAAATCCGGTATATGATTGATGACCGCTTCATAAGCCTTTAAACCGTTATCGGCTTCTATAATGCTGATGGTGGGACTTATTTTTGAAAGGATGATCTTGGACAGTTTCATATTGATGGGGTTATCCTCAGCAATTAAAATTGTATAATTGCGATGGGTAAGGATATTTTGGATTGTTTCCGGATCAGGGTTTAAGTGGAATTCTTCTTCAGTAGGGACGGCTATTTTTCTGATCACTTGCGCCAATTGGTTCATCTTTATCGGCTTGATCAACCGGTGCCGAATATTTAGGCCCTCCATTTTTTTCCTGTCCAATGCGTCCTCATTGGAACTGGACAAAAGGACCACGTTTACTGTAGAATAATGGCTGTTTTGGAGCTTTCTGATTTTTCCGGTGGTTTCAAGGCCATCCATATACGGCATCCTTAGGTCCATCATAATTAAATCTATATCCTTTATTTTGTCCAATATTTCCAGGGCTTCTAGACCATTAGTGGCATGAACACAGGTCAGATTCTTGGATTGAAAAATCTCCCGCATTAAATTAATGTTGGTCTCATTATCATCCACTACCAGGATTTTCTTCAGGGAATGATCCTCCGGCCAGCTATCTTCCTCTCCTTTTTCCGCTATCAGTTGGATGTCAAAATAAAACCGACTCCCTTTGCCAGGTTCGCTTTCCAATTGTAGTTTACTGCCCATGAGGCCCAATAATTTGTTGGATATGGTAAGTCCCAAACCAGTGCCCCCGAATTTCCGTGTGGTACTGGCATCCTCCTGTGCAAAGGCCTCGAAGATTTTTTGTTGCTTTTCAATTGAAATCCCTATTCCCGTATCCTTTACTGAAAACCGAAACATCACGGGGATCTCTTTGGAAAATTCTTTTTGCAACATTTCTACTTTTAATTCTACTTCCCCTTTATCCGTAAATTTCATGGCGTTAGTGAGCAGATTGACTAAAATCTGCCTTAACCTTACATCATCAGTATAAATATACCGGGGAAGGGAGGGGGAAAGGTTCACCAAAAGTTCCAGTCCCTTGGAATGTGCCTGGTATTTGGTGATATCAGCGACTTGCGTACCCAATTCAAAAATATCGGACCTTTCTATGGAAAGGTCCATTTTACCGGCTTCAATTTTTGAAAAATCCAAAATGTCATTAATTAGATCTAAAAGAGAGTGAGCAGATTGGAACACGGTATTCATGTATTGCAATTGGGTATCCGTCAGCGGGGTTTTCATCAGTAGATCTGTAAAGCCAATTACCCCGTTTAAGGGCGTCCTGATTTCATGGCTCATATTGGCCAGAAATTCTGATTTGGCCTTATTGGCATTTTCGGCTGCTTCCTTGGCCTCTTTCAATTGGTTTTCTATTTCTTTCTGAATGCTGATGTCCTGATGGGTTCCATACATGATCTCTGGCTTGCCCTGTGATGACCAAGAAAAAACTTTTCCCCGGTCCAGTATCCATACCCAATTTCCTCTCTTATGTTTTAACCTCAGTTCACATTCATAGAAACTTGTTTTTTTGTTAAAATGCTTTTGAAGCAGATGTTCACGATGCAGGTAATCATCTGTATGGCAAAGGTTTTTCCAATCTTCATCCGAAAGATTCATTAATTCTTCTGTACCAAATCCCAGCATTTCAGCATATCTTTTATTGATCACGATCTTGTCCGTGCCGATTTCCCATTCCCAGGTTCCCACATTGGTTCCCTTAATGATGGCATCCAGCCTATTGGATTTTTTTTCCAAGGCCAATTCGGCTTTCTTCCGGTTACTGATATCGTTGGTGATCCCGACCATACCGATCACTTCACCTGAGTTTAATTTCAAGGGTAGTTTGGAAATGAGACAATACCGCTTTTTCCCGTTTTTTTGTTCCTGAACCACCTCTTTGTTAAGGATAGTCTGGCCTTTGTGGATGACCCTTTCATCTTCCAACTTTGCCTCATCGGCAGTTGGGCTATTGAAAAGATCATCATCTGTTTTGCCGAGAATACTTGTTTTATCATTTAAGCCTAAATAATTCAATTCAGCCTTATTGACCAGGGTTTTTTGGAAACTTTGGTTTTTTACATAAATATTGATGGGGATATTATCGATGATGGTCCTGAACAATATCCTTTCTTTGTTGATGACCTGGACAGCATTTTCCAGTTTTTGGTGGGCTTGTAAAGTTTCTGAGATATCCACGCCATTGCCTAACACATACGGGGGTGACAGGACGGGCTCAAATAATACATTGTTAAATTGAAAAGTGGTTTTTTTGCCGGTTTTGGACTGAAGGTTGATGGTTCCGTTAAAAATTTTCCTTTCCTTTATTACCTTCAAATAATCCCTAATACTATCGGAATAGGTACCAGCCAGATCCATAAGATTTGCATTTTGCAAAACCTCAATATCCTGTTCCAATAGTTGGGCCCCTGCTTTGTTGATACTGATGATGTTGCCCTCCAGGTCATGTTTGAACATCAAGCCTTGTGCATTCTTGAAAAAATCCAGGTACTCCTTTTCCTTGTCCAGGTAGGTTAATTCCTTTTTCTTTTGATGGCTGACCCGGTTCAGAATGATTAAAATTTCCTTTAAATTTCCGGGGAGCTTTTCACAGATCATTTCATACCATTCCTTTTTTCCTTTAATTTCAATGGAAAATTCTTCCCTGACTTTACCGTTTGTCCCAAGGGATTTTTTGATGATACCCTTAAAAAAAGCTACATTATCTGATGGTAGGAACCCGATATCCGAAATATCAAGATTCAGAAATTCATTGACGGGGATCAAAAGTTGATCTCCCATATCTGAAAAAAAATTTTTTACTTTCAGGTTTTCATCCAATAAAAAAACAAAATCACCTAAACTGGTCAGGACTTTTTCAAGTTTTTTTTTGTTCTGCTCGGAGATTATTTTTTCCAGTTGCAGCTGCACCAGGTTTTCTACTTCCTTTCCAAGGATCACCAAAGCATTTTTTTGTTTTTCGGAAAGTTTTTTGGGTTGGGTATCCAATACACACAAGGTCCCCAGAGGAAGCCCATCAGGGGTCCTTATGGGAAAACCTGCATAAAACCTTACATTCGAATTTTCCTTTAAAAAGCGATTCTCATTAAACCGATTGTCCAAATGGGTATCCTGGATTTCTAAAATACCGTCTTCCAAAATGGTATATTGGCAAAATGAATCTTCTCTCTTGGTTTCATAAACGTCCAAGCCAACTTTTGATTTGAACCATTGTCTTTTTTGGTCAACCAGGGTAACCAGAGCAATGGGTGTTTGGCAAATATCCGCTGCAAGTTCTGTTAAATTATCAAAGGAAGTTTCCGGTAGGGTATCCAACAATTGGGTAGCAGTTAAAGCTTCAATCCTTTGGGCTTCATTTTCCGGAAAGGGTCCAGTAGGTCTGCTCATTATAAAAATTAAATCATTGAAAATTCGGGTGATTTTAATTAAAATTTATAGGATTTCCTACAGATTTTTGGATCAATTTCCCCCTCCAAATCTCCCAAAAGCAGGATGTTGTTTTAAGAAACAAAATTATTAGTTTAAAATACATTAATAAGGAGAATGATAAAAAAAAATAAGATATTTTTAACCGATTTGAATGTGAAGGGAAACCCTGGGGGCCCTTGGTTTTCATGATTTTGCCAATTTTAAATACCTGAGTTCAATAAATTTTGGGTTTAGTGGGTCTTTCATTGATGATAATTTAGGTAACTTTAGGCTTCCAATTAATTTTTATCCCATTGTGTAAATTACCTTTAGACCTCATGAAATTAATCTATATCCCCATTATTTCATTAATGGTTTTTTTTGTTGTCAGCTGTTCACAGGAAACCCATAGAAAAAGGGCTTCCGAATACCGACAACTTAAAATTCTTGCTTACAATATTCATCATGCCAATCCACCCTCTCAGCCGAATTTAATAGATCTGGAAGCCATTGCCAAAGTGATTTTGGAAAGTGAAGCTGAACTGGTGGCCTTACAGGAAGTGGATGTGCACACGTCCCGGTCGGGTAAAGAAATGGATCAGGCGGCAGAATTGGCAAAGTTGACAGGGATGCATTACTATTTTTCCAAATCCATCGAATACCAGGGAGGTGAATATGGAAATGCCATTCTTTCCAAATATCCCATTGAAAACCAGGAAAAACTGTCATTGCCAGCAGAAGAAGGAACCGAACCCAGGGCGATATTGGTGGTGGAGGTGACCCTTCCTAAGGGGAAGACCATTAAATTTGGCAGCACACATCTGGATTATACCAGTAAAACTAATGCCCATCAACAAGCAGAAGCAATTACCTCATTTTTCGAAGAGGAAAAGTTGCCTGTGGTATTGGGCGGGGATTTCAATGCGGTTCCGGGAAGCGATGCCATTAACCAATTGGATGGTTTATTCAAAAGAACTTGTGAGGAAGATTGTCCACCCACCATACCGGTAATCAACCCGAACAGGGTAATTGATTTTATAATATTCTCCCCAAAAGATCATTTCCGTGTTATAACGCACCGGACGATTAATGAAACTTATGCCTCGGATCATCTTCCTTTATTTGCTGAGTTGTCTTGGTGAAACAATATCCCTAATTCCCTTTTGGATCCGTTATAGAAAGGGTGTTAATTGCTTTTTATAAACCAGTGAGCTATGATTGACCTTAAGATTGCAACTGCACAATTTGAAAACAAAAGTGGGGACAAAACCTATAATCTCAATGTAATTGAAAAGCTGTCCAAAAAGGCTGCCAGTGAAGGGGCAAAAGTAATTTCCTTTCATGAGTGTTCAATTACCGGATATACTTTTGCAAGAAAACTGAATAAGGAGCAATTGTTGAAGATCGCTGAATATGTGCCCCAGGGGCCAAGTATTCAACGATTGCAACAAATAGCTGCGGAGAATGACATGGTCCTATTGGCCGGATTATTTGAAAAAGACCACCAGGGAAGAATTTTCAAAGCACAAGTTTGTGTGGATAAAAAGGGATTGGTTGCCAAATACCATAAACTTCATCCTTTCATCCATCCCGATATTACTCCTGGAAATTCCTATTGTGTATTTGAGCTATTTGGGTGGAAATGTGGTATTTTGATTTGTTACGACAACAACATCATAGAAAATGTAAGGGCCACCAGTTTATTGGGAGCCGAAATTATTTTCATGCCCCATGTGACCATGTGTACGCCCTCTACCAGACCGGGAGCTGGTTTTGTGGATCCGAAACTTTGGGAAAACAGGGAAAAAGACCCCACCTCTCTCAGACAGGAATTTGATGGGCTCAAAGGTAGGGCCTGGCTGATGAAATGGCTTCCTGCCAGGGCTTATGACAATGCGGTGTATGCCGTATTTTCCAATCCCATTGGTATGGATGATGATCAACTGAAAAATGGATGTTCCATGATCATTGACCCATTTGGGGATGTGGTGGGAGAATGTAGAAAATTGGATAATGACCTGGCTGTCGCGACACTTACCTATGAAAAACTCATACAGGCAGGAGGCCATCGGTATAAAAAGGCGAGAAGACCTGAATTGTATAAGGACATCATTGGTCAATCACACCAGCCCGTACAAAAGGTGTCATGGTTGGAAAAAAGTTAAATAAATAAAAGTTCAGGAGGTTCCCGATTGTTTTTATAGGGTGAGCGTGAAAGCCTTGGTCTACAATGATGAAAAGAACGGATTTCTTTTGGTAAAAGAGGATAATGGGTGTTGGGAACTTCCAGGCGGGGGGCTTGATTTTGGGGAGTCCCCACAAGAAGGATTGCGGCGGGAAATCTGGGAGGAAATGAGGCTGGAAACCAGTTATGTGGAAGCCCAACCCAGTTATTTTTTCACCACTGTCAGCCATAGGGGGGTATTCATTGCCAATGTGATGTATGAAACCCGGATGGTCAACCTGGATTTATCCCCACTTCTGAGTGCGTGGAGGTAGGTTTTTTCACCTCTAGGCAGGTTTTTAAGGAAAAATACCTTTATCCCAACGTCCGGGTATTTGCGGAAATTTTCACCGGCAGCCGATCGTGATTTGATGGTGTCTGGGGTGCCTGAGCTTGTCGAAGGCAGCGGAGTCGAAGGCACGTGAACCAATATTAATAAGTTAAGGATTAAGAGGTTAACTGTTTAACTGTTGAACCGTTTAACTGATCGGAAGATTAAAGGTTAGGTAATTGGTTAACTGTTTAGAGTTATTAAACATAACTAAACAATTAAAGAAATAAACGATTAAACAATTACGCAAATGATAATGGGATTGATTTATATTTTCTAAAAACCAATCCGATTTTTTTAATTATTTTGCATTCGTCAGGAATTTATTCCCTTTTGTAAAATTATTTTTTATGGCCGGAAATGGACTCATTGAACATTCAACCACCTAACAAACTATATTATGAAGAATACAGTGAATAGAAGAAGTTTTTTTAAAAAGGCGACAATGCTTGTCGGCGCTTTCTCAAGCGAAAGCCTTTTCCGCCAGCTTCATGCATCGGAAATGGAGGATTTAAACCAAAAATATGCCGGGATTACCCCATATTCATTGGCGGAAAATGAGGATTATTGGGCTCAGATTCAACAGGGCTACCCCGCCAGCTCTTCCCCGGTTTTAAACCTCAATAACGGGGGGGTATCCCCTAGCCCTTTGGTGGTGATGCAGGCAGTAGAACGTTTCAACCAGTTATCCAACCATTACACCCAAAACCAAAATCATCCATGTAACCCATGTCATCAACTGGGTGGGTCAGATCATGCCTGTTCAAAAAATATGCAGAATGGCCCATGAACATGGATTGGAGGATTTGGTGGACGGTGCCCATTCCTTTGGCCTTCTGGATTTTAACCTACCCGCTTTGGAAGCCGATTATTTTGGGACCAGTCTGCACAAATACCTTTCAGCTCCTATTGGAACCGGCATGCTGTGGATTAAAAGAAAACATATAGGGAAAATATGGCCTTTGTTGTGCAACGGTCTACCAAAAAGTAAGGATATCAGGAAGTTTGAAACCCTGGGGACCCGATCTTTTCCTTTAGAGCAGGGAATAGGGGAGGCCTTGAATTTTCATAATGGTATGGGGGCAAAGCGGAAAGAAGAAAGGGTGAGGTACCTGAAAAATTATTGGGCAGAAAAAGCCCAACAAATTCCAGGTGTCTGCCTACACACTTCTTTGAAGCCTGCCTTTAGCTGTGCAATTGCCGGGGTTTCCATTACAGGAATGACGCCCCAGTTACTGGAACAACAATTGCTCAGTAAATATAAAATCCATACTACCCCCATCAACCATGGCAATATCAATTGTGTGAGGGTTTCCCCACATGTTTACACCCGTAAATCTGATTTGGACCGCTTGGTTTCTGCATTGACAAACCTGGCGGCAACTTTCGGAAATAATCAAATGGAACAAAAGGGAAGTTAATGAAGGATAGAGAAATGAAGGACTTCGATGCAGTGGTGGTAGGAACAGGCCCCAATGGATTAGCTGCTGGGATTGTGTTGGTGGAACAAGGGCTCAAAGTATTGGCGATCGAAGGCAAAGACCAAATCGGGGGAGGGATGAGGACCCAAGCGTTAACCCTTCCGGGTTTTCACCATGATGTCTGTTCTGCCATCCATCCCATGGCAGTTGCTGCACCATTTCTTAAAACCCTTCCATTGGAAAAATATGGATTGGAATTGCTTCATCCCCAGGTATTGGCTGCCCACCCTTTTCAGGATGGCTCGGCTTCAGCCCTTTACCATTCGTTGGATAAGACGGCAGAAAATTTAGGCAGGGACCAGGAGACCTATCTTCGATTGATGAATCCTTTGATCAATCATTGGGAGGATCTATCAGCGGATTTTTTGGCCCCCCTTAAAATTCCTAAAAACCCTTTCCAATTGGCAAAGTTTGGATTGAAGGCCCTTCAACCTGCCCATTTCTTTGCCAAGAGGTTTGTAGAAGATAAAACAAAAGGATTGTGGGCAGGAATGGCGGCCCATGGTATACAACCCTTGGACAACTTGGCCACTTCAGCGATTGCCTTGGTATTGATGGCTGCAGGTCATGTGGCAGGGTGGCCGGTTTTTAAAGGAGGATCAGAAGCCCTGGCCACCGCATTGTCAAAGTATTTTATGGAGAAAGGCGGAGAGATCCAAACTGGCTGGATGGTAAAAAACCTGGCAGAGTTACCACCTTCGAAAGCGATCCTATTTGACCTTGGCCCCAAACAACTATTGGAAATTGCAGGGGAACGATTCTCCCCATTTTATAAGTGGCAATTGAATCGTTACCGGTATGGAATGGGGGTATTTAAGATGGATTTTGCTTTGGAAGGCCCCATTCCCTGGATAGCACCTGAAGCAAGAGCGGCAGGGACCGTACACCTGGGCGGAAAAATGGAGGCCATCCGCAGGGCGGAGGCGCTCATTTGGAAGGGACAATATGCTGATGATCCTTACGTGCTGGTAGCCCAGCAATCTCTGGTAGATCCGAGCAGGGCTCCAGAGGGAAAACATACCGCATGGGCCTATAGTCATGTGCCTTCATCATCCACCAGGGATCTTTCGAAGGTTATCATTGACCAAATAGAAAAAAGTGCTCCGGGTTTTCGCAAATTGATACTTGCCCAAAGCACCATGAACTGCAAAGAAATACAGGATTATAACCCCAACTATATCGGTGGGGATATCAATGGCGGCGTTCAGGATATTACCCAGATTTTTACGCGACCGACCGTCAGCTTATCTCCCTACCGTACTTCGGCCAAAGGAATTTATATTTGTTCTTCATCTACCCCTCCGGGTGGGGGCGTTCATGGGATGTGTGGCTTTCATGCGGCAAAAAGGGTATTGAAGGATTTGTTTTAACAATGCTTAACAATGCGTATTTTTAAGGGTTTATTTCCAGAACAGCATTTGCTTCTACAGAATTTCAGTACCGGTTTGGATGATCCTTGCCAAAGTATTCCCTTTCAGTCCTTAAATAATCCATCCTGATTGAGGTCACTTCCATATGATATTTTACCTGGTGGGATAAATAAAACTCCCAAATCTTTTGATTATCGCTTTTTCAAGTTCTTCCTGATGTTGGGGGGCAGCAATTTTTTTCAGCTCGTAAGCCCTTTGTCTCAGGTTTTTTCCATAAAGGTAAACGGAACCGTATTCGGTGACCACATAATGTACATGCGCCCTGGTAGTGACCACGCCTGCCCCTTCTTTCAGAAAGGGAACAATTTTGGATTTACCTTTATTGGTTGCTGCTCTTAAGGCCATAATGGGCTTCCCGTTCTCGGACAAGCCGGCACCTCTCATAAAGTCCATTTGTCCGCCGACCCCTGAAAAGTGGTAAGAACCTATCGAATCTGCGCAAACCTGCCCGGTAAGGTCGATTTCCAGACATGAATTGATAGAAATTACTTTGGGGTTTTTTCTGATGACAGAGGTATCATTGACATAGGCCGCTTCATGGAAGGAATACACCGGATTGTCATGGATGGTTTGATAAAGCCTTTCTGTTCCTATGACAAATGAAGTCACCACCTTACCGGGATGTTTTTTCTTGAATTTATTGGTTATGGCTCCACTTTCCATTAGATCGATTACACCATCGGAAAACATTTCGGTATGGATGCCCAGGTCTTTATGGGATTGAAGGGACTGGAGTACAGCATCTGGTATCCCGCCAATGCCCAACTGAAGCGTAGAGCCGTCTTCTATCATTTCGGCAATATATCGACCGATTTTATAGTCGGCATCTTCCAGTTTTGAAGAATAATTTACCTGGGGAAGAGGTTCGTCCACCTCTACCATTGCGGAAAATTTGCTGGTATGAATTTGTCCGTCCCCGAGGGTTCTGGGCATTTTATTATTGATTTGGGCAATGATGAATTTGGCAGTCTCTACGGCGGGTCTGGCCACATCCACGGAAGTCCCTAAAGAACAATAACCATGTTGGTCAGGTAGGGATACGTTGATCAGTGCCACATCAATAGGTAAAATTCCATTTCTGAACAATCGGCCAATTTCACTGAGAAAAACCGGTACATAGCCACCTTGTTCACTGTTTACCGCTTTGCGGACATTTTCAGAAACAAAAAGAGAATTGATAAAAAAGCTGCCTTTGCAATCTTCCGTGACAAGTGGCATTTCGCCCAAGGTAGTAATGGAAACTATTTCAACATTTTCCAATTCAGATTTTCTTTTGGCCAATGCCTGGAGCAACACAGATGGGGTGGCGGCACTTCCATGTACGAAAATCCTTTGATGACTTTTGATGATTTTTACAGCTTCATCGGCTGATACGATGGGTGGATATGGATTCATTTTTAATCATTAATAGTTTATAAAGTTCGGTTATCCATAATACAAAAGAAGATAGAAAAACCCAAATGATGATTTCACTTCTGGTCTGGGAGGATCAATCATACCGGCAAAACCTATTATCACCAGGTCATTGTCCTCGGCGTTTGGCGAATCCATGGGTTTCATCGCCAGGGCTAATACCCTAAAACTTTCTTTGGACCAGGCGGTAAGTTGATCCGTGATTATTTCTCTTTCCTTTCCCGCCAAGGGCAGCAATTTTGCAGATGGGCTCTTTACCCAATTGCTTTTTTTAAGCAAGGCCTCCGGTGCTCCGATAAAATATTTGACCAATTGCCCCTCTTTTTCAATGAGTGTAGATCGGTATTTTAATTCAACATTAAATGGAAAGTCTTCAATTACCGAATACTGCTTTTTTATCTTTGTTTTGCTGGCCAATACCGAAAAGGCCGCCTCCGTCGGGTCACCGGTGATTTAATATTTCCCCTTTTTGTTTTTGGACACCGATGAATGATGACAATGTGCGGCAATTTCCAATAATTCCCGTATGCTTTCGATGTCTTCTTTCCTTCCGATTAAATCCCCCTCCGGCTCCCAGCCTTCTCCGGTAACCTGAATGGCATTTGCCCCGGGTTGCCATATTTTTCTGATGGTCATGGCATTTTGGGTGAGGGTACCGGTTTTATCGGTGACGATAGTAGTTACCGATCCAAGACTTTCCGTAGCAGAAAACTCTCTAATGATCACATTTTTTTTGGACATTCTATTGGACCCTATGGCCAAAACAATGGACAATACGGCTGGTAAACCCTCCGGTATGGTGGAAACCAGTGCGGCGATAGAGATCAACAAAAGCTCTTCGATTGTGATGTCTTGTAAGAAATATCCGAGCAGGAATAGGATCACCGCAATGGATATGGCAATTAATGCCATTAATTTGGCCAATTGGTCGGCCTTAATCTGGAAATTTGTTTTTTGGGGTGGAAGTGTTTTAAGTGTTTGTGCGATTTGCCCAATGTGGGTGTTTATACCTGTCCCTGTTACCCAGGCCTTGGCAGATCCCCCGGATAAAAAAGTACTTTTCCACACCATGTTTGACCGGTCAGCAATGGCCGTATCTTTATTACATGGAACATTGTTTTTGTTTACTGGGGTGGCTTCACCAGTAAGTGAAGCTTCCATGGTTCTGGTATTTTTAATTGTAAAAAGGATGCCATCTGCCGGAATCAAATCCCCTTCTTCCAAGACCATCACATCTCCTGGGACCAGTTCAACGGAGTTGATGGTTTTTAATTTCCCATTGCGGAGGACCTTACATTTTGGCACCAATAAACTTTTTAAGGCCTGAAGTGCATTTTCAGCTTTATATTCCTGCAGGAAGCCTATGATGATATTGATGAATATAATTGCTGAAATCACATACACATCGATATAATTTGCAGTAAAATAGGAGATGGTAGCAGCCACCATTAGAATATAAACCATAAGGTTGTTAAACTGCTTGAAGAGCAATTCCCATATCGGTTTCTTTTTCTTATCGCTGATTTCATTCCTACCAAACTGCTTTTGTCTTTCCTCAATTTCCGGTCTATCAAGTCCTATCTCAGAGGTTTGAAGCAGATCAGCTATTTCCTCAGGAGTATATTGATAAGGTTTTTCGGGAATTTGAATCATTTGGTAAGGGCATTCTTAACCATAATAAATTCAGTGATGTTTTCCTGGTCAAGAATGCCAAGGAATTGGAGTCCTTCATAAACAAGGGCCACTTTCTTATTTTCCGATGCCATTTTTTTTAAAGCATCTTCCAGGGGCATGTAGATATCTATTTTCAA
Source organism: Cyclobacteriaceae bacterium (assembly GCA_040905165.1). GTDB lineage: Bacteria > Bacteroidota > Bacteroidia > Cytophagales > Cyclobacteriaceae > Cyclobacterium. Next base: position 23,782 of record JBBDSA010000038.1, read on the forward strand.
CGGATTGGAGTCGGCTGCCTTCTGAATGGATATTTGACCATTGCCTTCTTTAAGTCCCATGATAATTTCTTCCCTACTGAGCGTTGCGATGGGTTCATCCTCCTTTACCACCACAAAGTGAGTGGCCTGGCTGTCCAATAATTTGTCTACGGCTTTTTGCAGGGGGGCATCATAGGCCACAATAGAAAATTTTCGCATTAAAGCATCGCCTACCTGAAATCCCTTAAGAAAGAAATTCTGTTTGGTATGATTTACTTCCGCCTGGGCTCCCAGGAAAATAAAAATTCCAATAAGTACCAATATGGGGTTATTGAAAAGGCCGAAAAAGACAAAGAAAATGGCCATCATTTGTCCAATTCCTCCGGCAATTTCCGTTGCTTTGACCCGGGACATTTTTATAGATAACAAAGCCCGCAATACCCTTCCTCCGTCCATCGGAAATGCGGGTAATAAATTAAATAAAGCAAGAATCAGATTGGCAGAAGCCAAAAAAACCCAAATGGATTCACCATCCAAATGGGCCTCTTCAATTTGATTTTGATCAAATCCCGTAAAATAAACCACTATACCCAGTAGCAAAAATAAAATAACATTGACCAAAGGGCCTGCCAGGGCAACCTTCAGTTCCTGTTTGGGATCTTCCGGAAGCTTCTCGAGCCGGGCCAAACCACCTATGGGAAGCAAAATGATGTCCTTGGTTTGAATGCCATATTTTTGGGCAGTAAGGGCATGTCCGAATTCGTGAAGGATCACACAGAAAAAAATGGATAAGATAAATAAAATGGTCCATCCGGTATCTGCTATAGCGGCTCCGGATTGCATATTGGATATGATGATCCATAGGAGCAATAAGGAAAATGTCCAATGGATATAGACTTTTATTCCGCTGTATTTTCCTAAATAAAGTGAGAATTTCATGGTTAGTAATTATGGCTTTATGATCCTATAAATAAGCAATATTAAAATTAAATTTCCAATGCTTTGGTCATCCGTAATGGGTAGGGAAACAAATCATTGTTGCCGGGCAAATATCCTAAAACCTTACCGGTTAAATTATGATTTCATTCCTATCTCTCAGATTTGTTCTTAAATATAGCATTTTCCCCTGGCACCGGAAAAAGCAACCTAAATACCTTTGAAAGGAAGCGGGACTTCAGCCACCTTTTGTCCGATAAATTTTTTTGAAAAAAAGTATTATCCCTTACTTCCTATTACGATCAAAGGACTTTTTAAAAAGCATTGTCTAACTTTGTCAACAGAGTTCACAGGTAAAAACGCTGATTTCTTCTCCAAATAAAATGGAGTAGGGAGGATAAAATAATTAAATCATGCAGAAACGGTACCGACCCAAAAATAAATTGAGGATAATTACTGCCACTGCCCTTTTTGATGGGCATGATGTGGCCATTAATATGATGCGAAGGATCATCCAGGCCGCTGGATGTGAAGTGATCCATTTGGGACATAACCGGTCTGCAGAAGAAATTGTCAGGTGTGCCATTCAGGAGGATGCCCATGCCATCGCTATCACTTCTTATCAAGGTGGGCATATAGAATTTTTCAAATACCTGTTTGATTTATTGGAGAAAAGTGCCTCGGGGCACATCCGGATTTTCGGGGGAGGGGGAGGTACCATTTTTCCGGATGAGGCAAAAGAATTGCAGGAATATGGCATATGCAGAATTTATTCCCCGGATGACGGCAGAACTTTGGGGCTGGAGGGAATGATTGATGATTTGTTGGAAAAGGCGGATTTTGATTTAAATGACAGGAAAAATAACCTTGATTTGAGATTACAGACTACTTCTTTTCAGGATGCGGAAATTGCAAGATGGATCACGCTTGGAGAAAATGGTTCCTCACTGGCAAAGGAGTTTTCCAAATTGAGTAAAGTACCTGCTGCTGTCAATTATCCTTGCGTTTTGGGCATTACAGGCACCGGCGGAGCCGGGAAATCATCTGTTTTGGATGAATTGGTAAGGCGCTTTTTGCAACAGCATGAGGAGGGTAGACTGGCGATTTTGTCCATTGATCCTACCAAAAAGAAAACAGGGGGAGCTTTGTTGGGTGATCGTATCCGAATGAATGCCATTAACCATCCCAGGGTATTTATGAGGTCCATGGCCACCCGCCGGTCAGACTTGGCCTTACCCGAGCATGTAGGATTTGCCCTGGAAGTGTTTAAAACTGCCGGATTTGATTTTATCATTTTGGAAACATCGGGCATCGGTCAGTCGGATACCGAAATCGTGGCCTTTTCAGATTTGTCCCTGTATGTGATGACCCCTGAATTTGGAGCCGCCTCGCAACTGGAAAAAATAGACATGTTGGATTTCGCCGATTTTGTAGCGATCAATAAGTTTGATAAACAAGGGGCTGAAGATGCCCTTCGGGATGTTCGAAAACAATACCGGAGAAACCACCAATTATGGGATATAGAAGATAAATCACTGCCCGTATTTGGTACGATGGCTTCCCAGTTTGATGACAGAGGAATGAACAGACTGTACTTTTCCATTATGGAAAAAATGGAGAGAAGCTTTAAACCAATCCGAAAGGAGGGCTTCCAACTGAAGGTGGAAGGCGATTCGCAAAAAAACACCATCATTCCTGGGTCAAGGCTGCGTTACCTCTCTGAGATCGCTGAAAACAATAGGGATTATGACCGCAAGGCCATCCTGCAAAAGGCCATTGCCCAAAAACTTTATGGATTAAAACTGGCTATTGACCATTTGAATGAATCATATGAAAATAAGGGGATTCGAAAGCTTCTGCAAAATGAATTTCGGGAACTTGGCAAGGAATTGGATCCCGAGAATAAAGAATGGTTGGAAAACTGGCCGAAAAAAGTAAAATCATATCAGGAAGAATTCCTGACTTTCAAGGTGAGGGAAAAGGAAATAAAAATTAAAACCTTTTCCACCTCTCTTTCCCATACCAGGATTCCAAAAGTAGCCTTACCTGCATTTGAAGCCTGGGGCGATTTGTTATACTGGCACCTTAGGGAAAATTTACCGGGAGAATTTCCTTTTACCGCCGGTGTGTTTCCCTTTAAGAGGGAAAATGAGGATCCTACCAGAATGTTTGCAGGGGAAGGCGGGCCAGAAAGGACCAACAAACGTTTCCATTACCTATCCAAGGGAATGCCTGCGGCGCGGTTGTCAACGGCTTTTGATTCCGTGTCACTCTATGGGGAGGATCCTGCCATCCGTCCCGACATATTTGGAAAAATCGGGAACTCCGGTGTAAGTATCTGCTCCCTGGATGACACCAAAAAGCTGTATTCCGGATTTGACCTTTCTGCGCCTTCTACCTCCGTATCCATGACCATCAATGGGCCTGCAGCCATTTTTACAGCATTTTACCTGAATGTGGCAGTGGATCAACAATGTGAATTGTACATCAAAAATACCGGGTTGGAGAATGAAATTCGGGAAAAAATCCGGGATCTTTTTGGGGAATCCGGTCCAAAACCCCAATACCAGGGAGAACTTCCTGAAGGAAATAATGGGCTGGGGCTGATGTTATTGGGATTAACAGGGGATAAAGTGCTTCCCCCAGAAGTGTATGAAAAAATAAAAGCAGCCACGCTTAAAAGGATCAGAGGAACCGTGCAGGCGGATATTCTAAAAGAAGATCAAGCCCAAAACACCTGTATATTTTCAACAGCCTTTTCCCTCAAACTGATGGGTGATGTGCAGGAATATTTCGTGAGAGAGGGGGTTCGAAATTTTTATTCTGTATCCGTATCCGGTTACCATATTGCGGAAGCGGGTGCCAACCCCATTACCCAACTTGCGCTGACCCTCAGCAATGGTTTTACTTATGTGGAGTACTTTCTTTCAAGGGGAATGAAAATAGATGATTTTGCACCCAACCTGTCTTTTTTCTTTTCCAATGGGATTGATCCGGAATATGCGGTCATTGGAAGGGTGGCAAGAAGGATTTGGGCAAAGGCGCTCAAGTTTAAATATGGCGGAAATTCGCGCTCCCAAATGTTGAAATATCATATTCAGACCTCCGGCAGGTCTTTACATGCCCAGGAAATAGACTTTAATGACATCAGGACCACACTTCAGGCCCTTTATGCGATTTATGACAATTGCAATTCCCTACACACCAATGCCTATGATGAAGCCATTACGACACCGACCGAATCCTCAGTAAGAAGGGCATTGGCCATTCAATTGATCATTAATAAAGAGTTGGGATTGGCCAAAAATGAAAACCCTACCCAAGGGGCCTTTATCATAGAGATCCTCACGGATTTGGTGGAGGAAGCGGTCTACTTGGAATTTGATCGGATTTCGGATAGGGGTGGGGTCCTGGGGGCTATGGAAACCATGTACCAAAGGAATAAAATCCAGGAGGAAAGCATGTTTTTTGAACAGATGAAACACAAAGGAAGTTATCCAATTGTTGGAGTCAACACATTTTTGTCATCAGAGGGATCGCCAACAATTATTCCCGGGGAAGTATTCCGATCCAATAAAGCAGAAAAGAGGCAACAAATAGAACAGATGGAAAAATTTAAGGCATTCCATTTGGGAAATGGGCAAGGAAAACTTTTAGAACTTCAACAATCTGCTATACGAGGAGAAAACCTATTTGAAGCTTTAATGGAAACGGTCAAGTTTTGTACGCTGGGCCAAATTACCGGGGCCATGTATGATGTGGGAGGGAAATACAGGAGGAATATGTAATGAAATCAATGGTTAATTAAACAGATTCAAGTATTTTAAATGATTAATATGAACAAAAAGCACATCACCCTAAAAATGATCGCTGACCAAGAATACGAATCAGTGAATTCTTCTGGAAACCTTCTTAAAATTGATATGTATGGAGGAGAAGAAAAACAATTTCAATCACCTATGGAATTGTTGTTATCTGCCTTGGCCAGCTGCTCGGCGATAGATGCCGTATTGATGATGAAAAAAAAACGGAAAGAAGTATCGGATTTTTCCATTGAAGCAGAAGGGATAAGGAATGAGGGAATACCGGCTTTTTATACATCCATCCACCTCAAATTCGTTTTGTCTTCCCCCAATGCCACCGATCAGGAATTTGATAAGGTCGTGAAGTTGGCAGTTGAGAAATATTGTTCTGTAGCCTCCTCCCTAAAATCAGACATCACCTTTTCTTCACTAGTGGTCAGGCCGGTATGAGAATAATAAAGGAATTGATGATAGAGGGCGTTAAGGTCAGTATCTTCGAATGGAATAATAAATACATTCTTAAATTCGAAATGGGCCTGGCTGAGCAAACCTATAAAATCCCTGCCGCCGATTTAACGGAAGAAGGAGAGTTGGATACCTTCTTCAAAGGCGAATTTTTTGAGGGAGTAAAAGAAAGATTTCATGAAATGCACCAATCACTTCAATTTGGTTTGAAAAATTTATAACTTTGATTAAATTTAATTATTCAAAGATGAAATATTTATTTTCCATACTAAATACAGTTTTTTTGGTTTCTTCTGCTTGCCAACCGGATACTATGAAGGAATCCAAAGCCCATTTTTTGGCTTTGGATGAGATCATAAATAAAATAGAATCTGATTTGATCCCTTTGGAAGCTGAAATCAGTCAATTGGCGACATTTTCATCTTCACTTTTCGATAAATCGGATAGTTGGACAGGTTGGGAGAAATCAGATAAGTATGTTACCGATGAGCGTGGGTATTTTTTTAATCCAAATATCAATAATGATGAAAGTACCGTATTCGTATCCCTGGCTGCTGAAAATAAAAAACAATCGATAGGGGAAGTTTATATGACAGAATCCATGGATGAAGCATTTAAGGAAGTGCTTAAAAATAACCCCATGGTTTCTCAGGTTTTTTTTAATTCTACCAACCATTTCTCAAGGTTATATCCCCCTTATGATCTTTTCAATTCCTTGGAACCGGACATTGATATCACTTCATTTAATTTTTATTATTTGGCAGATGAGGTTCGGAATCCAACCAGGAAAAGGGTCTGGGTGGAAGAAGTTTATATTGATCCTTTTGGAAGAGGCTGGATATTGTCTCTGATCCATCCGGTTTATCACGAAAACGAATTAAAAGGGGTATTGGGATTCGACATTACCCTTACTGATCTGATGTCTGCTTTTTTAGGGAAATTTGATAAAAACCTTATCATCGTAGACAGTCAGGGGACCATTGTTGCTGGAGGGACAAGTGCCATCGAGGCATTAAGTATGCCTCCATTAAAAAACCATACCTATCTTCAAACCATTAGTGCAGATAATTTCAGAAAAGAAGATTTCAACCTTTTTAAAAGCAAAAGCAAGGAAGTAAGGAGAATCATTTCAAAATTTTTACTTGAAAAAGAAAATTATCGAAATTTTGAAAAGGAGGGAAATATGATTGAAGTTTATTGCCGTCAATTGAATATAATGACCTGGTATTTATTGGATATTCATGTATAGCGCAAGGACTTCCAAATGGGTTAGGCCGGAAAATAGAAGTACCGAAAAGTTTTGGTGGCTGATTGGGTTGAGCATTGCTGCCATTTTGTTTACCGCCTTGTTGGCTTTTTTCTTTTACCGGTCCCTATCCAATAATCTGGTTGAAAACCGGAAGCATTTTTTAAGTAAACAGGTCGAATTGGCTTCCAATGAAGCCCAAAGAAATTTTAATAATCTTCATGACGATTTAATATTTTACGCCAACAACCTGGACAATAAAATTTCAGGAGATGATGCTTCCACATCGGTAAGTTTGGACGAAAACCGTATCCGGCGCTTAATGAATAATTACTTTCACCTCATTGATACATTGGTCATAGAAACGGGATCAGCTTCCTTTTTGTACCATGTCTCACCGGCGAATTACTTTTCAAAAAAATCTTCTAATATAAAAATTAAATCCATCAATTGTGCGGATTGCCTAATTGCAAATTCCAATAAAGGAAGTATTAAAATACTGGCAAAATTGAATCTTAAAAGGTATTTCGCTGACCATCTTGTGAATTATTACCTAGGTCCCAACAGTTTTAAACTGATCTACGAAGATGGCATACTTTACCAGTTGACAAAAGGCGACGTCTATCCAAATGTGAGGTTGGAAGAATCGGTCTACAGTTTATTGGAAAGGGAAATTTCCGGTGGATTACGGGGAGATTATGAAGGGCAACTTTCCCTGGACAGTCTACCTTTGAAAACCAATCTTTTGATTCAATACCCTTTTTCGCTGGTAGATATGGACAAAAATTTTGCTTTTGTCTTTATTCAGGAGAGAGCTTCAGTAATTTCCGGAATCTACAGTACTTATTTTTATTTATTTGCTTCACTGTTTGGAATGTTGTTGTTGGGGATATTTTTTCTTTCCAAATATTTTAAAATCAATAGCGAGAACAATTTTCTATTGGAAAAAAAATCAGAAGACCTGAACCAACTTTTAAGACAGCAGACTCTATTGCTGCAACAATCCAAAGGCTTTCTTTATTATCATGACAAAAACTGGAAGTTTTACCAGGTGGGAGAAAATGTCAAAGATGTCCTGGGTTATGAAATGAAAGAATTTATATTAAAGGAAAAGAATGAGTTGATGGGCGATGATTTGGATGCTTTTTTCCTGGCGGTTAATAATGAAGTGAAACTAAAAAAAGACTATTATTATTATGAAACCAAAATCATCAGGAAAGATGGAGAGGCTATCCGGGTAAAAATATTTGAAAAGCTGTTCTATAATGGGCATGGTAAATTTGCAGGAGGGGTAGGAATCTGTACCGATATCAATGATAAATACATTGCGGATCAGGAATTGATTCGTAGTGAAAACAGGCTTAGGTCGGTTTTGAACAGTCTTCCTGATATCATATTTATTTATAATAATGAGGGAGATTATTTAGATTATTATGTTCAAAACGAGGAACTTTTGTTACACCCTCCCCATCAATCATTAGGTAAAAACATAAAAGAAGTTTTGGAGATTGATGATGACAACCGGGTTATGAAAGTTTTCCATAGAGCAGTAAGGACCGGAAAAATGCAGACCGAGGAACTGGACCTTTTATTGGATATAGGTAGGAGGTACTTCGAAGTCAGGTTTTTTAAATTGGATGAAAACCGGATAATGTCCGTTGCGAGAGATATTACCGGACAAAAATTATGGGAAAAGGGATTGAGAGAGGCCAAAGAAGCCGCTGAAAATTCCAATAAAGAAAAATCCAGTTTTCTCGCCAATATGAGTCATGAAATCAGGACTCCTTTAAATGGTTTGTTGGGTATTACCGGCTTGCTTTACAATACGACCTTAACTTCTGAACAGAAAAACCTCCTTTCTATCATTGCCGATTCAGGGGATTCACTGATTAACATTGTCAATGATATTTTGGACTATTCCAAAATAGAAGCTGGAAAAATGGATCTGAATTTCACCAGTTTTAATTTCCGGCCTGAAATGGAACGGATCATCAATATTTTTTCAGGTTTGGCCGCAGAAAAGGATATCCTAATCGAACTGGAAATGGAGCCGTCAGTTCCTGATAAAATTGAATTGGACAAGGAAAAACTATCCCAGATTTTTTTCAATATTATTGGCAATGCGGTGAAATTTTCACCCCATGGAGGTAAAATAAAAGTGTTGATCAAAGGTGAGATTCTATATGCCAATAATTTGATTTTGAATTGTAATATTAAGGACGATGGTGTGGGAATCGCCAAAGATAAGTTACCCTATCTTACCCAACCTTTTACCCAGGTAAGTTCCCTTTCCAATGGAGATTCTAAAGGCACCGGCTTGGGATTGGCCATCGCCAATAAGTTAATAGAACTCATGGGTGGTGTGCTACAGATTGAAAGTGAATTGGGAGTAGGCTCCACCTTCTCGTTTACGCTGATCACACCCATCCACACAGAAATAAGAGAGGTTGCTCCCCAAGAAAATCAGATTCCGACCAATGAATCAGGAACATTTGAAAACCTGGCAGATGGATATCCACTTAAAATTTTGTTGGCAGAAGACAATGAAATCAACCTTAAATTTATGGTGATGCTTTTGGGTCAAATGGGGTACGAAATAGATGTTGCCCTTAATGGATTAGATGCGGTTAATTTGGTAAAGGAGAAGGTTTATGACCTCATTTTTATGGATTACCAAATGCCGGGAATGAATGGCCTGGATGCCACTAATATTATTCGAACCCTACCTAATGGGAAAGCGGTGGTCATTATTGGCTTATCGGCCAACGTATTTAAAGAGGATATAGAAAAGGCTTTGAATACAGGAATGGATGAATACCTAACCAAACCGGTAAAAATACAATCAATCGTGGAAACAATTAAAGCCTGTTCCTTGTCTCTGAGCAACAAATAGTCCTAAACTGATTACTAAATAAGTGTTTTAGGATCAAATTCTTCCAAATAATCGGATACCTTTTTGACGAACATGCCACCCAGGGCCCCATCCACTATTCTATGGTCATAAGAATGGGATAAGATCACCTTGTGCCGTATGGCAATCATATCCCCACTTGGAGTTTCTATTACGGCTGGTTTTTTGACGATGGTACCCACTGCCAATATGGCGACCTGAGGCTGAACAATGATGGGGGTTCCCATAATATTGCCAAAAGAACCAATATTGGAAAGGGTGTAGGTGCCACCCTTAAGTTCTTCTGCGGTTAATTTCTGGCTTCTGGCCCTTAGGGCCAGATCATTAATTTTTTTTGAAAGACCGGTAAGGTTAAATTGGTCCGCTCTTTTTATCACTGGGACAATCAGGTTACCATTGGATAAAGCTACTGCGATGCCTATGTTAATGTCTTTTTTCTTAATGATTTTATCCCCCTCAACAGAGATGTTGATCATGGGAAATTCTTTGAGTGCGTTGGCAATTGCCTGTACAAAAAATGGGGTGAAGGTGATGCTTTCCCCTTCTTTTTTACTGTAAGCTTCTTTAATTTTATTTCTCCATAAAACAATATTGGTCAGGTCTGTTTCTACAAAAGAGGTGACGTGCGCTGAGATATTTTTTGAATCCAGCATTCTTTGGGCGATCATCTTCCTCATCCTGTCCATTTCAATGATTTCATCCTCTCCACCCATAGGAATAAAAGTCTCCGAATTCCCATTAAAGGAAATGCCTTTCCGGTTTTTCAGGTAGCTTAACAGGTCGTTTTTAGTTAGCCTACCGTCTTTTCCGGTTCCAGGGATTGAATAAAGTTCCCCTTCACCGATTTTTTCCTGTTTGGCAATGCTGAGTACCAGTGGAGAATAAAATCTTTTTCCATACATTTTACTCTTTTCTTTTGTAGAAACAGAACCTAATATCAAGGAAGTGTATTCCGGTATTTCTTCCACTTGACCTGCCCCTGCCTTCATAGCAGACGGCTTCTCTTCTTTCTCAGGTCTTTCTTCCTTGACTTCAATTTGCTCTTCCGTTTCAATCATAGCTATGGCCCTTCCCACTTCTACCACTTCCCCTTCCCGGGCAAGGATCTCTTTAAGGATGCCCGTATGGATAGCCGGGACCTCCGTATCCACTTTGTCAGTCGCCACTTCCAAAACGGATTCATCCTGCTCAATTTTGTCACCCTCTTTTTTAAGCCATGAAAGAATAGTGCCTTCCATAATGCTTTCTCCCATTTTGGGCATCACCATTTCTACTGTTGCCATAGCTTAATTATATTAATTGATTTTCATTTGATATAAAACTAAATTTTAGAATCTGGTTTGCAAAAATAATACAACAAAATTTTATTTAGTTGTAGATAAAATGGTCTCTCTCAAAAGGTTTAAAGCGGCCACAGCCGTCAGTTGAATATTGACCGACCGATCCTGGGTAAGCTGAAGCTTCCTGGTGTAGCAGGTTTCACCATCACTGCATCCAATCCACACCAATCCTACCGGTTTTTCCACTGTTCCTCCTCCGGGGCCGGCAATACCACTACTGGCCAAACCATAACCGGCCCTGAATTTTTCCCTGACCTGAATAGCCATTTCTTTTACAGTCTCCTCACTCACCGCACCATATTTCTCCAAAGTTAAGAAGTTTACACCCAAAATATGGTTTTTAAATTGATTGTGGTAAGGAACGATACTGCCATTAAAATAGGTGCTGGAGCCCCCGATGCCAGTTATCAGATGAGAAATGAACCCACCAGTACAACTTTCTGCCAGGGCTACTGTTTGTGAATTTTGTATTAATAATTGACCGATAACGGAAGGAAGTGTGTCTTCATTGAATCCATATACATATCTTTCAATTAGCGGGAGCAATTGATTAATTTGATCATCTACCTCTTTCATGACTTCATTCTGGACCTCTCCAAAGCCGGTTAGCCTTAACCTGACTTCACCAAGGGAAGGCAAATAGGCCAGCCGGATATGTCCGGGTAATTTATTTTCCCATTGGGCGATGAGGTCTGAAAGCCAACTTTCACCGATCCCGACAGTTTTCACCATCTTGTGGTAGATTACCGGAAGGATAAATCGCTTTTTTATTCTTGGAATCACTTCCTTCTCCATCAAATCTTTCATTTCATGAGGCACACCAGGCATTGACATCCAAATGCTGCTCTTTTCTTCGAACCACATGCCAGGGGCAGTACCCTTGGCATTGTGAATATAAGTACAATTATTTGGAAGGTAGGCTTGTTGGCGGTTGGTAGGTGTCAGTTCTCTTCCTCTATTTGCAAATAGAAGGCCAAGATCTTCCAATGCCTTTGGGAACAATACCATTGAACAGTCAAAAAATGAGGCCAGTACTTCCTTGGTCAGGTCATCCTTGGTAGGCCCCAAACCTCCTGTCATCAGTATAATGTCTGCTTTTTCTGATGCCGATTGAAAGGCTTCCAAAAGGGCGGATCTGTCATCACCCACAGTGGTTTTGCGGACCACCCTTACTCCGATTTTATCCAGTTGTTCGCTGATCCATTTACTGTTGGTATCCTGTATTTGCCCATAAAGCAATTCATCTCCAATGGAAATGAGCTCTGCCGTTACAATTTTATTCATTCCCTTTTCTGGATTGGTGATCCCTAAAATTAAATAAATTTAAATGATAATATTGGGGATAGGCTTTCAATATGCTGTGGGTTGAATCGGTAGGTTTGAAAAGATCAGGACTTCCGAATATAAGTTACAAAGGTATGATTAAAGGGATTTTTTTCGTCCATTGGGACGAATTCCTCTTTTACTTTGGCCCAATCCTGCTCATCAAAAGCAGGGAAAAAGGTGTCCGCTTCTGGTTTGGCATCTATTTCGGTAATGATCATCTCGTCAGCCAAAGGGATGGCCTGTTGATAAATCTCCGCTCCCCCTAAAACCATTAACTTTTCTAAACCAAGGCTTTCACCCATTTTGATCGCTTCCTTTACCCCATGAACAACGAAATGGCCTAAGGGCACTTTGAAAGATGGATTTTTTGTCACAACAATATGGGTTCGGCCGGGCAGGGGTTTTCCCAGCGATTCGAAGGTCTTTCTCCCCATGAGTACATGGTAACCCGCCGTGGTTTTTTTGAAATGCCTGAGATCAGAAGGAAGGTGCCAAGGCAGCCCCCCATCCAATCCGATACCATTGTTTTTGGCTTTAGCCACTATGATGGAAAGGGTCAATTTTTGTGAATTAAATGCGGTTCTATTTGGCTGCCTTCATTGCATTGGGGTAATCTTTCATATTGAATGAAAGGCGATTGTTCCTATCAATTTCAATGAATTTCATCTGTGACCTACTTTGATCTTCTTTATTTAAAAAGTCCATTTCCAAAACATTGCCATCTGGCAATGTTTCAAAATAACTTTTGTTCTCTGCTTTCATTTTTTTGGTGAGAAAGGGGCTGTTCTTTCCCCAAAATGATTCCATTCCCTCAATTGGTGATTGACTTACCCAGTAATTCCCCTTCATGTCCTCATGGTCTACGAGGTATTCATCACAGGTATAGCCCAAAATATCTTTGGTGTTCCCGGTTTTTTCAAACTGAACATTGTCCAGGTTTTCTGTGGAATTTACCGTTTCCGTATTAGTGCCTTCCGCAAGGCCTTCCCAATCCAAAGCAAATGCCATACTTGAATGGCCTTCCTCGTTTTCCATCAGCATGATGGTTGCATTATTTTTGTGGTCAAAAATCATGATGGTTTTTTCCCCTTCTTTTTGGTTTTTTTCATCTAAAATCTCCATTCCGAAATAATCATGCCCTTCGCTGAGAAAGGAATTGAATTTCAGGGGATCAGCCGTTTTTCCTTTGGCATCGGTATTGATAATTTCAAGGACCGCCAATCCGGAAAAATCGTAGGCAGATTCTGTTTCAACATTCATATTAATGGACCCCATGACTTTATTGAAATCATAGCCAGGGTTGGATGAACCATCAGGATTAGTACTGTCCGCATCGCTGTAAAGGTCTTCAAAAGCCTTTTCCAATTGTCTGCGGGTAGCTTTTTCCACCTGCGATTCCACCGTTTTTTCTATGGCCCTCGAAACGCCCCGGGAGGCGGCATCCCTTAACCTACCAAATTGGGAAAAAGCATCCCAGCTTAATAAGAAAAAGGCACCTGCTAAGATTAAAGTGATATTGGTCTTCATTGTAAGTTGGAATTTGTTTAAACTTGAAGTTAGGGATTTTTAAGATAAAGTCCTATATAGACGGACAAGTTATTGGCCTACTTAAATTTCTAGAATGTACTCCAGTATTCCTGCATTTTTACCTTTTGGCCTGGTTACCAGCAAGGGAACTTTATCATTCATCTGAATGAGTCTTTCCGCAAGACTTCCTATAAAAAGGGCGGTGGCAGCCGTCCGGCCCTTTACCCCTATAATGATCATGTCTGCCTTGATTTCCTGGGCCTTTTCAAGGATGTCAACTATTGGATCATCATCTTCATCTTTGGTGTAAAGGGGTTTAATTTTAATGCCCCTTGTATCAATTTTCCGGATAAACTTTTTATAGTTTACTTCGGCATGCATTTGCATAATCTGACTAAATTCATCATAGGTCTTACCTGTAAAATGATATCCTGAAGGCACAGTAAAGACATTCTGACAAAATATTTCTGCTTTTCCACCACTTTTCTCCGCAATTTCAACGGCTTCCTCCATGGCATCTATTGAATATTCCGAAAAATCACTTGGAACAAGCAGCGTTTTTGACTTGGGTCTGCTTTTTTCAGGAACAATCAATAAAGAACAGGAGGCCCTTCTGGCCAATCTCTGGGAAACCACACCTGAACCGGTCAATGAAGTTTTTCTTCCGATTAAAATTAAATCAGTGGATTTATCATTGGCCAGCTTCAGTATTTTTTTGGAAAGCGGACCTTCCTTAACCGTAAAGGAAAAATTAATATTGGAATGAGTTCCAAAATGTTCATCCACCACTTGCTTCATTTGGTTTTTTCTTTCTTCCACCATATTGCTGATAAGATGGGGAAATTCCAGCAATACATCTTTAGGAATAGAAAGGTTGCGGATCACATTTGTAAAATAAATTTTCTTGGAACCGTTGATTTTTGCTATAAAGGCAGCGAATTTCACCAATGTCTGGTCCATTTCCGTCTGATCAAGACAGACGATGATTTTTTCGATTTGGTACATCCTATATTATCAATTAGTTTTTCAAATAGGAACAGGCTTATATGAGGATTAATAATGACCCATCCTTCTGTGACCCAATTTTTTTTATAAAATTTTCATTTGGACTTTGGAAATTACACAATAAAAATACCAATTGTTTAAAGTATCCCGGAAAAAGAATGCTTTATGTTTTTTCATTTATGGCCTGTTAGAATGAATGGCTTTAATCCCAATTTTTAAGGAAGAATGGGTATCGATTTGAGGTTTGCATTATTTGATCGTATATTTGTCCGGAGTTCGGATCAACGACATGTTCAAACTTCACAAGTTAATTAAAATACCGAG
>JBBDSA010000039.1:0-6855 GCA_040905165.1 Cyclobacteriaceae bacterium
AGAAGATCATCATCAATGCGACCCATACCCATACTGGAGGAGTGATAAGAGATGGGTGGTATACCATTCCTGACAGCGTAACCCAGGCAGGCGACTATCAGAAATTCGTAACAGAGAAGGTAACCCATGCGATTGTTGAAGCTTGGAAAAATCGGGATAGAGGAAGTATTTCCTGGGGGATCGGCCATGCAAAGGTTGCTTATATCCGTAGGGCTGTTTATGAAGATGGCAGTGCCAGGATGTATGGTAAAACCTACCAGGATAACTTCAGAAAAATGGAAGGCTACGAGGATCAAAGTATACAATCCCTTTTTATCTGGGACAAAGAAGGTAAATTGATTGCGGTTGGTGTCAATGTCGCCAGCCCTGCTCAGGTTGTAGAATCCCGATCCACCATCCATGCAGATTATTGGCATCCGGTAAGACAAAAGCTTCATCAAAAATTCGGGAAGGACCTGGTGGTATTAGGCTACAGTCAATATGATCCATAAACTTTGGCTGGAACAGAATGAAGGCAACCTATTAAACAAATAATATTTAACCCTGAGATGAATGTCTTTTAAAAATAAATATTTTATTGCCCTTTTATTAGGGCTATTCCTTGGTCAATCGGTATGGGCATCCCAAATATACATTGGTGCCCAATCTGTAGACATCACTCCTGAATTACCCATAGCTGTAACCGGTCAATTTCATCTTAGGATCGCAAAGGAAGCGGAAACGCCCCTTACTGCCAATATTTTGGTGCTGGAAACCCAAGTGGACAACCGGACGGAAGAACTTGCCGTCATGGTATCCTGTGATGTTCTATACATTCCTACTGATTTGATCCAACAACTCCGGATATCCGTAAAGCAAAAGCTTCCCGGCATGGATGTGAGCAAAATATTTTTAAATGCTACCCATACCCATACCGCACCGGTTTTGGCAGAGGAGGGAGAGTACTGGATCCCCAAAGAAGGGGTCACCCAGGTGAGCCATTACAGGAAATTTTTTGTTGATAAAATTACTGAAGGAATTATTATGGCCTGGAATAGCCGGGAGGAAGGAAGCGTTGCCTGGGGATTGAGTTATGCCGTAGCTGGCTACAACCGAAGAATTTCCTATTCTGATGGGACTTCTGGAATGAGCAGCAAAACAAATTTACCGGAATTCAGAAATCTGGAGGGATCAGAGGACCATGACATCAATACCCTGTTTTTTTGGAATAAAAACGGCAAATTGATTTCAATGGTTATTGGAGTGGCCAGCCCCTCTCAGGAAGTGGAAGGAAGGCATGCTGTGAATGCGGATTACTGGCACCCGGTCAGGGAAGGTATACAGGAAAAATTCGGTAAAGATGTCTGTGTCCTTGGATGGATCGCAGCAGCAGGGGACCTGACCCCTCATTTACGCTATAGAAAGGCTGCAGATGATAGGATGAGAGAATTAAGGGATTTAAGCAGGACCGAGGAGTTGGCAAGAAGAATCATCCTCGCCGTAGAGGAATCTTATGATGCAGTCAATACAGAAAAACAGGCTACGCCGGTTTTTAAACATCATGTTGAAAAGTTGCCACTGCCGGAAAGGTGGGTGACCGAACGGAATTACCAGGAAGCCAACGACTTTGTAACAGATGCCAAAAACCAAATAGCCGATGATCCCAAAGCTTCAGATAGGTTGTACCGCCGGATGAAATGGCAGGAGGCCACCGTAAAACGATACCAAAAACAAATGGACCATCCCAACCCTATGTATGACATGGAATTACATGTTATCCGTCTGGGTGACATCGCCATTTGCACCAATGAATTTGAATTGTTCTCGGATTTTGGCATCAGGATAATGGCCAGAAGTAAAGCCCTTCAGACCTTCGTTGTTCAACTTACCGGTAGTCCGGATTGGGGATCCTATTTGCCTACCACCAAAGCAGTTTACGGTGGCGCCTACAGTGCGGTGATTCACAGTACCCTGATAGGGCCTGAAGGAGGACAGGTTTTGGTAGACAGAACAGTAGAAGTAATAGATGGCCTTTGGCCTGAATAATAAATTTTAGAAATTAAAATAAAAATAATAATGATCCGTATTTGTATCTTGTTCGCCTTGGCTTTTTCGGTAAAATTGCCAGCTCAGGCTTCTGATTTGTATCTGGGAGCTGCCACTGCCGATATCAGTCCTGAATTGCCGGTGGCCCTCATGGGCCAGTTCCATATGAGAATTGCAGAAAGGGCAGATACACCCCTATATGCCGCGGTTGTCGCCATAGAATCCAGAAATGGAAACAAGGGTCTGGATACAGCCGTTTTTGTATCCTGCGATCTGGTTTATATTTCCGCTCAGTTAAGGAGGGAATTAAGAGAGGAAGTGGGAAGGCGTATTCCGGGGTTTAATGTTAGTAAAATCATTTTAAGTGCCACGCATACCCATACGGCCCCCGTTTTGGAAGACAATCCGGATGAATCCTCTTTCTTATATCCTATTCCCGAAGAAGGGGTCTCCAAAGTCAAGGATTACAGGGATTTATTTACCAAGAATGTCGCTGATGCCATTGAGAAGGCATGGAAAAACCGGAGCAGAGGAAGCGTCACCTGGGGATTGGATCGTGCAGCAGTGGGGTACAACCGCAGGACAGTCTATGCCGACGGAACCAGCGTTATGTATGGAAATACCAATCGACCTGATTTTCAAAGCTTAGAAGGATATGAGGACCATGATATCAATTCATTGTTTTTCTGGGATGCGAAAGGGAAACTGATTGCCATGAGTATTGATGTGGCATGTCCTGCACAGGAATTCGAACATAAAACTACAGTAAATGCAGATTATTGGCATCCGGTTCGCATGGCGCTGCAAAAGCGATTTGGAGCTGACCTCAATGTATTGGGTTGGATCGGTGCTGCAGGTGATCAATCCCCTCACAGTATGTACCGCAAGGCAGGGGAAGCCAGAATGCAGGAACTTTCCAACAAATCCCGAATGGATGACATTGCCGAGCGGATCATACGGGCAGCCGAAAACACCTATGAAATCGTTAAAAATGACAAACAAACCAATGTAGTGTTTTTCCATGAAACAGAAAACCTTCCACTTCCCATGCGGAAGATTACAGCGGAGGAATATGAAGAATCAAAAAAAGTAACCGAAGACTGTGCCGCTCAAATTGCTGCTGATCCAGGAAAAGCGCCCCAATTGTACGCTAAAATGACCTGGTTTGGGGATGTTCTCAAAAGGTATAATGAACAGCAAAAAAATCCGGATTTGATGTATGAAACTGAAATCCATGTTTTAAGGATAGGGGATGCAGCCATATGTACCAACCAATTTGAGTTGTTTACTGATTATGGCATACAAATTCAGGCAAGAAGTAAAGCAGTTCAAACTTTTGTGATCCAGCTGGCAGGCCCAGGCACCTATTTGCCAACAGAAAAAGCTATTGCAGGCGGAGGATACAGTGCTGTTTGTCAAAGCAATGTGGTAGGTGCTGAAGGGGGACAAGTTTTGGTGGACAGAACGCTGGAAATTATCGACAGCTTTTGGTCGGAAGAAAGCCAACTCGAAATCCAGCGAAACCTCTAACCTGTTAAAAATCAATCCAACTTTATCTGATAGCTGAATAAACCTAATGAAAAGTATCAATTTTAATTTTTCCTACACCTTTTTATTTATTGTTACACTATTTATGGCATATGGCTGTGAAAAAGATAAAGATGCGCCCTCCAGTAGGGGGTCGGTGCCTCCGGATAAAGCCTTGGCTACTTTCGAACTGGAGGAGGGTTTTCAAATTGAATTAATAGCCCATGAGCCCATGGTTGCTGATCCCGTGGACATGGAAATAGATGAATTTGGACGTTTATACGTAGTAGAAATGCCCGGATACCCCATTGACAAAAGCCGGACAGGGAGAATAAGGCAGCTCATTGACCGTGATGGGGATGGCATGATGGATGATAGCAGGATTTTTGCTGATGGATTAATGCTTCCCAATGGGATTTTACGTTGGAAAAATGGTTTTCTGGTCACCGATGCTCCAAATGTATTGTATCTGGAAGATACTGATGACGATGGAATCGCCGACGTGAGAGATACGGTTCTGACAGGATTTTCTTTGTCAAATCCCCATGTAAATGTCAATAATCCGGTTTATGGTCTGGATAACTGGATACATTTGTCTCATTTGGGTCATATTGGGACCCGGAAGTATGAAGATTTATTTGGCGACCGGGGCAGCGAAATCATTTTTTATGGAAGTAAGGATGGCCCGACTTTACCAAAAAATGCCAATGGCCATTCAGTGAGGTTCAGACCAGATTCCAAAGAGATGGAGATGGCTTCAAGTAGGAGCCAGTTTGGCCATACCTTTGATCGATGGGGAAGGTATTTGCTGACGCATAATCAAAACCATATTTACCATGAAGTAATAGGCGCTTCCTATTTGGCCCGTAACCCGGATCTTTTGGTTTCCAACGCCAGTGAATCCATTTCCGATCATGGGAATGAAACCGAAGTATTCCAAATCACGACCAATCCGGACCGTCAGCTTTTTACCCCACTTGGGTTGACCACTTCCTCAAGTGGTATTACGGCCTATTTGGGTGGGAATTTTCCCCCACCATATGAAAATAATGCCGTTTTTGTGGCCGAGTCGGTAAGTAATTTGGTTCATGTGGATATTTTAGAGGAAAAGGGAGCAAGTTTTGTTGCCAAAAGGGCAAGAGAAAACAAAGAATTCCTGGCCTCCAGGGATTCCTGGTCCCGGCCTGTGAATATGTATGTGGGGCCGGATGGAGGGCTTTATGTCCTGGATTATTATAGGAGGATCATCGAACATCCTGAATGGATGTCTGATGAAGCCGTGGAAGAAGGAGGGCTTTATGATGGAGTAGGAATGGGACGGATTTATAGAATTACCCCAAAAGGAACCGGCAAAGCCGACTGGACAGCTGGTCTGGATTTTGGAAACAAAAGCCCAAAAGAATGGGTCCATCACCTTTCTAGTCCCAATATCTGGTGGCGGACAAATGCCCAGAGGATGCTGGTGGATGCCAGGGACATGGATATTATTACGGAATTGACATCCTTGGCAAAAACCGGATATTCCCCTGAAGGCCGTTTGCATGCACTATGGACCCTCCAGGGATTGGGAAAGTTGGATCCAGCATTGATTATGGAAGCATTGGAAGATCCTGAAGCAGGTATCCGGGAAAATGCGATTAAATTGGCAGAATTGCACCTGGAAGCATCCCCGGAACTGGGTACCGAATTACTTAAACTAAAAGATGATCCTCATCCAAGGGTACGTTTTCAATCGCTTTGTACCATCGGGTTTTTGGATAATCCGCAAACTGCAAAAGTAACAGAAGAATTATTATTTGAAGACCTGGGCGACCAATGGGTTCAAATAGCTGCCTTATCCGCATCGTCCTCCCAAACGGTTCCTTTGTTGAACACTGTATTAAATCGCTTTGATCCTTCTCAACCTGCTTATGGAAATTTGGTGACAAGGCTTACTTCAATGATTGCTGCCGGTAATAATGTGGACAAGGCCAAAGATTTATTGGCCCAATCGCTTTCTTCTTCAGGGCAGGAGGGTAATGGTTGGAAGGCACCGGTGTTGGAGGGAATAACTGAGGGAATAAGAAGAAATAATGAAAATGGAAAACACCTCAATGAAAATCGGGAACAAATTATTGAGGCATTTTTTGAGCATCCCCAACCTGAAGTCAGAAAATCCGCCCTGGCATTGATCAAAGTGTTGGAATTGGAAGAGGAAGAATTGGTAAAGAAAAACATGGAAAGGGCGATGAGCATGGCAACTGACAATTCGGTTTCGGATGATAGGAGAGCGGAGGCTTTGAGGTTTCTGCCTTTGGGAGATGTTTCCCCCTATGAGGCTAAATTAAAAGACTTGATTGTAACCAGGGAACCGGTGATCATACAGGTTGCAGCCATGCAGGCCTTGGGAAGAATTGGAGGAACAGGAGTTCCCCAGTACGTATTGTCAAAATGGGAAACCCTTACACCCGAGATCCGGGATGTGGCATTGGAAATATTTTTATTGGAACCTGAAAGGGTAGCGTTGCTGTTGGATGCCACCGAATCAAAAAAAATCCCCACCGCGCTCATAGGATGGAAACGGAGGGTTCAATTAATGAACCATTCCGATCTGGACCTGAGGATGCGGGCCAGGGACCTGTTGACCAAAGACGAAGGAGAGGAGGTTAACCGACAATACCAACAAGCCCTGGAATTGGAGGGCAATCCTCAGGCAGGAAAAACCGTCTATATGGAGAATTGTGCCCTTTGCCATCAATTTAGAGGAAAAAATGGAGTCGCATTTGGACCTGATCTGGGCACCGTCCACAATTGGCACCCGAAAGATTTAATGGCAAATATTCTGGATCCTAATTTATCCATTGCCCCTGGCTTTGATTTATGGGAAGTAACGATGAACGATGGGGAATTGGTTCAGGGAATGATCATGAACGAGACATCAGCGGCCATCAGCCTCAGAACCTCTCCAGGAGTAGAAAAATCGATTAGTAGACAGGAAATTAGCGCTATTCGTGGACTCAATATGTCGCTTATGCCTGGGTTGGCTGGTCAGGTTGATCAGCAGGAGATGGCGGACTTGATCACTTATATTCGTAATTTAGAATAAAGCTTTTATATTACAGTAAAATGAAGAACACTTAAACCCAAATGACATGAAAAAGTATTGGTTGTTTATTGCCCTACCTATTTTGTTTTTATTCTTGGCGAGTATGTTCCAAATGGGACAATCCAAAGAAAAAACAGCCAATGAGTTGGATTGGAACATCGGGGTAGCCTTGTATTCCTTTAACAGGTTTCCCTTTGTAAGCACTTTGGAAAAAGCCG
>JBBDSA010000040.1:0-130489 GCA_040905165.1 Cyclobacteriaceae bacterium
GCAAGCTCCGCAAAAAATTGACATCAAAGGGAAGTTTAGTAGAAGAAGAAAATACCGTAATGGTGGTAAAAGGTTTAACGGCATGCCGGATTCCCAGTTCGTAAAACACATTGGCATTGGCAGTAGTCAGGTCTGCCACGGCATAATCGCAAAGGATGAGTCTTTCGTACATGGGCTATGAATGATGCCGTTCACGGTTTCTTCATCGGCACGAATGGGTTCCATGTCTGCTTTCTCAATGGCCGGTTTAATGAAATCCCGGTAAACCAGATCAAAATTCACTTCATTTCCCTCGGCATCTTTTTTAATGTTAAAGGGCATGACTACAAAACAAAGGGGTTTGATCATGGAATCAGTTGTTTAGGGTGTAAAGGTTATTTTTATATCAATATCGCTTATTTTATGGGAAAATCCTTCGAGTGATGATCTTTACTAAAATATGAATGTCGTTATAACCTTTACGAAAGCTTTCTTATCCTTCCAGGGAACTCCAAAAGATAACCAAAATTAGTGGGACTGCTGATCTCTATCAATGGGAAACCATCAAATAAAAATGATTAGCCCAGAAGGGGAGTTGGCCCTTTTGGCAGGACCTGAAGGCCCCGACCTGTTGGATGACAATGGATCAGTTGCCATGTTCAGCGGTGGTTGGGGCCAGGCCATTCTATTGTTAATGGGGGCGCTTTGTGGCATATGCTGCCAACTATGGCAATCCAATGATGGTTTTGAAGTAAAACGGGATTGTACAATGGATACATAACTGACAACCAATAAATTGATAAAAAAATTGTTTATGTCAGGCATTCTTTTGATATTTAAACCCTACTATTTGATACATGTAAATGCCTAATGGTTCTGGTGCAAGTTGGCACAGATTTTAATAAACAGCTTAAAAAAAAAGAGGGCTTTAAAATTTTCAGCAATTAAAGTTTCCGATCACAATTAATATTCAACTTAGATATTCTTAAAATTCCAGCATTTGTAAGAATTATTATTTGTTTGAAAATATTATTTAACCTTAATTATTTTAGCGATGGAAACATTTACTTCCATATTAAACCAGCAGTATGATGATCTTAATTATTACGAGGATTTGCTTCTAAATAATAGATTGACCTTTGAGCAAGTAGGTGAATTGAGCAGGGAAATATTATACTTTACCGATGAGGATTTTAACATTAAGTACCTGAATAAGCATGGAAGAGACTGGTTTGGCATTTCTAATTCAGAAATTGAGTTGGCTCTCATTAAAAAATTTTATCATCCGGATACCCTGCAATATGAGTTCCCCAAAATCAGGAATTATTTTAAAAACCAACTGTTGGGTTCCATTTACTCAAACTACCACCAAATTTTCAGTTGCAAGAATAATTCCTATTGTATTTGCCTGGTGGTTTTAAAAAAGCTCCAGTCGGTGAGTATTGATTACCTTACCCTTACCATTCCAATTACCAGTTTCGACAGTTTAAACAAAAAAATGCAAAGGGTCATTTCAGAGGAAATTTTTCGTAATAACCACCGTGAACTTTTTCAACAACTTACTGATAGAGAATCAGAAATTCTGAAATTACTGGCAACAGGAAAAAACAATCCTGAAATCTCCCATGTTTTGAATATCAGTCGCCATACGGTGGAGCAACATAGAAAAAACATCAATAAAAAGCTTTGTATACATGGTCTGAAAGATATATTGGATTATGCCTATGCCTTTGATTTGGTTTAACCTAATTCTTTTTAGGTTTAAAGGGTCAAAACTCCTGTTATCTCAAGATAGAGGAAGGCAGACTGGAGGATTCTTCAGGTTTTGTTAAAAAATTCCCCTTCTGGAAGTCATAAGTTGGCGTAGGATGCTTGGATACCCCATTCCATGCTGCAACACATGCGCCAACTCATGCCCGAGCAGGCGCCTGTTCACCGGTGACTTTGGTGCATATTCTCCGAGTTTGAAATTAATATCCGAAGGCGGGTTGTCCCATAAGTGCAAAATGAAATTAAAAGTCTATAAAATAATCGGGCATGGCTTAAGGTTATTGGTTTTCTTGGTTGTCACTTTCCCTGATTCTTACCCGATGAAGCAAAGAAAATCAGGATTGTTAACCGCACCAAACCAAACTTGCCGTGATACCCCGCTATCCCGCATCACTTGGACTGCAGAATAAGCCTGATCCCGGTTCGCACCGAAATCGAGGATTAGGATCGTATCTGTTCCCTGCACTTCCGTAATGGACCACCTACCTGGTCCGGGCAGGTTGGCCGTTACCTGATACAAACGCGCGTCGAGTTGAAGGTCACTGGCAGGTGCGACGGGGCCTATTGCGGCCCTTCCCTTTTTCATGAGAATGCATAGCGGACCCAGCGTCTGAATGGCTGTGATATCGAGTTGGTTGAAAAGGGCCATTACCTGATTGGCAACAGTGGCACTCGGGAAGGTTTGCGAAAACCCTTGTCCATCCGAAAGCTTGGCTCCCTGTGCCTGAAGTCCTGCAACTTTTACCTGTTGGATGGCAGGGGGACTGATCAATACATTACCCGGTTCACGCTGGGGATCCTGGGGGTTCCTTTGCGTACTCGTCAGAGTAATAGTCTGGCATTGATTACCCACCACAGCCTGGCTATCTCCGTGGTGGGTGCTGGTAGGGGCATCGTACCTTTCCGTGGCAGTCATATCTCCCAAAACAAATCCCAATGCTGCCTGGTCATTGCGTTTGCCGAGGCGAGCGTTCAAATTTGCTTCGCAAGCGGATTGCGTGTCACCTGTTTCGGTTAGGTTCATCGTAAATTGATAAAACGGCACAAAATGCCTTTCGTGCAGCGTTTTTAATTCGTTGGCATGCTCGATTTCACTGTCTCGAACCAGGTCGTGAAAGGCCTGATTTGAAGGAGTTCCCTGCAAGGTTACTGCGGTACTGTTAGTATTGCCACAATCTGGAAATTGAGACAATAAAGGCGGGGTAAGCACTTGGTTGGGGCTCATGTTTGCCTTCCAGCCGTTTCTGCCTGGTGTTGTTGCAATGATGATCTCCGCTTCAGTATTGAGCTGAAACTGGTAATCAAACCGGCACGATACCTGACTGCTGTCTTCTGATCGGTTGTGTCGGATATTAGCTGGTGTGATAAGTCGCTTATAGTCATCGATCAGATCGCCTACTGTGGCCCCAGTTGGTATTTGGCCGTTTATTTTAAACATCGTCTCCCCAGGCATTTTCCCTTGCTTCTGGCGATCAAGTGGATTTTGTGGAATGGGGGTATATCCATGAAATCGGGCACCCGTACCGGTTCGGGCACGTAACCACTGTTCATAGTCCGCAGAATATTGCAAACCGGGTTGATCCTGAATGCCTGCTTCCTGGCTGTATTCCCGCGTGAGGTCATCATGCAGACTTTCCGTATCAGATTTTATATTTGGTATTGGTGCACGTTGAATATAAGGGGTTCCACCTGACTGCTGATTGGTTTGGATTGGTGAGGGATTTGCAATTGGATCTTTTTTGAAATTTAAAAATTTGGATGGGTTGCCCGAAGATGGGAATCCGGAATTTGGATTGGGATAATTCTGAATGTTAGGACGGTTAATATTCGTGTCGGTTTCCGAAAGGCGCTGTACCACCAGATCAGCCATTTGGTCAGCTTCCTGTTCGTATTTATCGCCGGGTTCGTTTATGGAAAGTTTAGTTTGGATGACGCTCTTGGGTCTGAAAAATGCAGTATTTTCACTATTGTTTTCCCCTGACAATTGAGAATCAATGGAGCTTTTTTGGGTCAAGGGTCTCCGAAAGAAAAATGGCCGGTCCATTTTTGAGGAGGTTGGCCCAATCCCACCTTCCTCTTTTTTATTGAAAAACCATTTGGAAGGTTGGAATATGGAACAATTTTCTTTGGTTGCAGCTGTTTTCACCGAAACTCGTCCGTTAATCAGCTTTTTAATTTGGCTAATGTTAAAAGTGGAATAGTAAATAAAGTGTTTGACAGCCTCCGTTCTGAAAAATGATTTTTTAATACTACTTCTTTGTCAATCACCTGGCTTTTTGAGGATGATATTACATTGCCCAATAACTGCGTAATCCCAATCGGATTTTGATGTTTTATTCTCAAACTCAGTTCTTATTTTTATGATCTGTTCGGTTAGGCCTCTGCCGTCAAGCTTTCCCAAAATAAAAACGATATAGGCCGTTTTTTTTGGTGTTGCATTACTGGAAAGGTCCATGAGATACGAAATGGCCGAAGGCCCATAGCTTATTATTTTTTCGATATATTCGGATGATTCCTCCAGTTGGGGCGTTCCCAATTCATAATCCTTCGGTTCGAGGATTTCGAGGGAGTCAAGACAGCTCTGAATTTGAGCCTTTGTAACACTACTTATCATTCCTTTTACGGATTGGTTGATCCTTTTACCCCCTTGACAGGATATCATGATTAGCATTAAAGCAAGGTATAGTACTTTAATTTTTAATATTTTTTAATCATGCAGACTCTAATCAGGTTATCTCGTTTCGGGTCACGCTCCCATCGACTACTCGGATTGAAGTTGACCAGCTTACTGACTTGCGTCCCCCGGGCCCAACCAGAGAGGTGACAAAATCTTTATCCGATTCGGCATTCATAGTAGCGTTATAACCAATACTCGGGGGATCCGCCATTGAGATATTGTAACCTTCGCCAAGAAAATCCTGTCGTTCAGGAGGGGTGTCAAAATTCCGGCCTGATTTAGCAATGTCATCTTGGACAACCCCCTCTCTTGGGTGACGCCTACCATTTGTAACCCGGTTTCGATAGGTTACCGTTTGCGCAAATGAAAATTGCTCAGGCCGACAAGGGCTGGGAATGACCCCAAACAATTGGACTATTGCGCCCACCCGAGTACCGGTATCAAAAGGCCCGGCGTTAGCGGGATACCCTCTACTGACCAGTACGGGATAATAATCATTAATTGTCAGCCCACCCCTAAATGACCCGGAAACGATTTTATTCATCGATAGGGGTTCATCACAACTATCCGGTACCATCTGAATTTGTTTTGAAGGACTATGGTGAAATTTTTGTAATTGGTTTTTCGATCCTGGTTTATGGTTTGGATTTTTGAAGCCAGGTACTGAATCCAGCCTGACTGACCTGGAAATTCTGCCACTTTCCTCAATTGTTTGCACTTCAGGAGGGCTGTCTTCATCTTCCATCATACCCTCGCCTATTTTAGGAATATTTCCCTCCTTTTGCTCCGCCGCGCATTCAGTGCACATCAGCTGAATTCCGGGGTATGCACCTCCACCTGCTATCTGATTCATCGCCCGGTCCGCTCTGGTGTCCGCTTCCTGTTCATATTTATCGCTGGGTTCGTTTATGGTAAGCTTGGGTTGGACGAAAGCTTTGGGTTTGAAAAAGTAAGTAGGTCCAGTATTGTTTCCACCTGAAATAGAAGAATCAATGGAGCTTTTTTTGGACATGGAATTCCGAAAAAACAATGGTTGTTCCACCTTGGAGGAAGTTGATGCAATACCACCTTCCCCCTTTTTGTTGAAAAACCCTTTGGAGGATAGGGATTTTGAAACATTTTCTTTGGCTGCAGTTGTTTTCACCGAAATCCGTCTATTAATAAGCCTTTAATTGTGGTTAATTTTATTAGTGGAAAAGCAGATAGGGTGTTTGAATTACTTTGGATTCTTGCAAAAGAATTAATTCTTAAAACCATATAATGGAACCCTCTAAAGATACCCACATCCAATTTGGTGTTCCCATTAATTTCTCAAAACAACAACATCAGTTGGTTCAGGATGGACCATGGGAATCTATTATCTGAAAATCAACTTTGAAAGACCCTTTCCTCCTTTTCATATTCCCTTTTTATCGCTTCCAGTAAATCTTCCTTGGATAAGATATTGCTGTTTTTATGGATGGTTTGAAGGGAGGCGTACTGTATTACACTGGTGATGGCGGAACCGCTAAGCTCAAATTTCCCTGCAATGTAGGATAAGTCCACATCAGTGGCCAAAGTAGCCTTTGGAGGTATGGCAGTCTCCCATATTTTTTGCCGCTCATATGGGGAGGGCATGGGGAAATGGATAATGGCATTAAATCGTCGGACAAATGCCTGGTCCATATTGCTTTTAAAATTGGAGGCCAGAATAATCAGCCCCGGGAAATCCTCTACCCGCTGCAACAGATAACTTACCTCCTGGTTGGCGTATTTATCATGGGCATTCTGGACGAGGCTCCTTTTGCCAAACAGGGCATCCGCTTCATCGAAGAACAGGATCCAGTTTTTATTTTCCGCTTTATGAAAGATTTTCTCCAGGTTCTTCTCTGTTTCCCCAATGTATTTGGATACCACTTGGGAGAGGTCGATACGGTAGACATCCCTACTGAATTGCTTACCTAATAAAGAGGCCGTCAATGTTTTTCCTGTACCCGAGGGGCCATAGAAAAGGGCACGGTAACCGGGTTTGTTTCTTTTTTCCATACCCCAGTCCTGCAAAAATGTGTTATTACAATTCAGCCATATTTGGATGTCTTGAATCTGTTGGGCCGTCTTAGGTTTGATGATTAGGTCTTCCCATTCCATTTTTGTTGTCACCAGTTTTGCCGGAAAATCCGGACTGAAGGAAGGTTTTGAGATCTTACCCAAAGTCAACAGTTCAACATATTCCTGTTGAAGGATGATTCTACCACTCATCCTAGGTTCTCCCTCCTTAACAGATTCTAAGAAAAGTATGTTTTCCTTTTCAAAAAAATGATCCGGTGAAAAATAATGTAAGCTCTGCATCCTTTTATACAAATCATTTCCCCCAAGAATAAAAAGAGCAGTTTCTCCAGTTGGTAACGTGGCCCGGTGATGGGTGCCTTTTGCCCCGCCTATTTCAGGAAATTCTCCTCCCTGTGGAAGGAATTCCTGAATGCTTGCATCCAGGAAATTGGGTTGTAAATGTGGTGCCAATGCAAGCAATAAAACAGTGTATTCCTCGATATTTACATGATGACTTACGAGTAAATCATTCAGCGGAGCATTATCCGGTTCCAGTATTACTTCAGGATAGGAGAAAGGGCTTTCCTTTTCTTTCCGGAAAAAATTTTCCAATCTACGGTTAATCACTTCTTGTAGAAAGAAGATGGACTGGATAATATTTTGAGCCGGTTGATTCAATGATTAAGTAAATTATATGGTTACTTTTTCATAGCTATCTTAAGTCAAATCTAGTGAATTTTTTTGTATCCCTGTAATGGGTACGATTTTCGTAAAACCACTAAAATGTATATCCCAATTGAATGATAAGAGAATGTAAGGTGGTTGTCGAATCAATTCCGGTATTGTGAAGCGCATTAAACTGATACTGGGGAGAAATTCTCAGCCTGTCTATATCTGTATATATCCCTGCTCTTGCATATCCTCCAATTTCAGGATCGACATGGGAAGCTCCAGTCTCATCTTCAGTCCTAATTCCCCCAGCAGTAAACCCTCCTCCCAAAGTAATACCTAAAGGACTGAATGACCAAAG
Organism: Cyclobacteriaceae bacterium; assembly: GCA_040905165.1. GTDB lineage: Bacteria > Bacteroidota > Bacteroidia > Cytophagales > Cyclobacteriaceae > Cyclobacterium. The sequence goes on from JBBDSA010000040.1 coordinate 7,485, forward strand.
CGGCAAATTAAAAATGGAAATATCTGTACTAAGACCGACACTCCCCCCAAAACGACCTTGTACAGGTAAAGAATAAAATCCCGCATTCAACTGCAAAGGGATAGGTATGGGGATACCATTTCCTACCAAAGGAGAGAAGGTATGCAACCGTTGTTGAACTTCTGCATTTAATAAAAATCCGTTCCCACCTCCAAAACTGAAAAGAAGGATTGTTGGTCTTTCCTGACCAATTTCCTCACCACCTGAACTTGTCACTTCCATTTCAAAACCAGGAGTAGGAACCGCAGGTTTTCTATGGGGGAGACCTGTAGCCTGTAACAAAGCTGCGATTACAGAATTGCTATTGGGTCCCGCCGGCACATAAGGGACATTCCATCCTTCTATTTCATTTAATTTGTTCCGCATATGATTAAGTTTATCACAAGCATCCAATCCCTGATAAACTTCTTCCAGGACGTTACTGGAATCATATTCTATTTCCCCTTCCAGATAAGGAGCACAGGCAGTAATAATATTTCCATATCCAGTTTCGGATCCACCAGGGCCTCCACGTAAGTAATATTGAGAGCCGGTGCTATCTGTATATAAAATAAACAGGTGATAATATCCGATAATAGGACTACTAATTGTTGTAGCACCTACATGAATTGTGCCTTCACAATCCGGTCCACTATACCCTGTAAAATCGAGATCGCATGTTCTTTGAACCAGCCCTTTGCCACCAGGTACTTTTGCTTGCTGCACAACATGAGACAACTCGTGGGCCAATAGTCTCTTGCCCTTATCAGTTCCAGGTGTATACTGACCCTCATTGAACACAATATTATTCCCATTCATTTTTTTTCTTTGTACTTCTTCTTCCTGACACTGAGAACAAATACGCTGAATGATTAAAGGAGAAAGCTTAGATTGCATTGGGCCCTCCTTGGTATTGCCCTTAAGGATGACCCGATCTGAGGCAGCCGCCGCTTCACGTTCGGACACATCGTCTCCAGAATCCAAAGTTAATTTTGGCTGAAAGAATAAAGGTTTAGAGGAGTTTTTTGAGGAGAAAAAAGAACGATTTGCTTTTGTATCTTTTATTGTGTTTGGTTTTTCTGAATTTAGTTTCATCACAATTTTTTAGTCTCTAAAGACTTGAATAATATCATTAAATGCTATGCGCTTTGCTTTTTTAACCCGAAAAAAACTGAAAAATCTTATACCAAAGTCGAAGAAGAATTGATTAATTACTTTTGGTTTGTAGGTTGAACTGTGGCTCTGCTTCTCCTTGCTGCATCTAAAGCTTCCTGTACTGTCCCCATACATATTGTGGCACCCTCTTCAGAAGTGGCCTCATTGCCCACATCACCCCATCTCCTGTAACAATGGGCATAATGGATCAGCTCGTGCATTATGGTCCTTTCGAGAAGAGGGGAATTACAGATATTATCGCTTGCATTGGCTGTGCCTATTGATACGGAAGGAATAGGATTATCGCAGGTAGGCTCAGGACACCGGGTTCTTCCACTAACTCCCAGAAGCGGGACAAAAGTTATTGATGGACGGCCGGAAGGGTCAAACATAATATCAGGGTTTATTCTGAATCGTTCCTGAAAAAACTGAATGCAAAGCCTATTGCCTGCCACCCTTATCCTCATCCTTGCCAATACATCAGCCAATCGCACACCTGTGGATGTAGGACAATCTCTGCGGATTTTGCGGAATGCGTTACAGTCTATTATACGCCTTAAATCCCTTCGCCTTTCAGCCCTGAACCTATCCCGCATGGACTCGGATTCAGAAAGCACCGCATCATCCTGCTTTTGAATTGAGATCGATTTTGCCTGCCCTTGCTGCACCACATGGGTCAACTCATGACCCAATAATTTTTTACCACTGGCAGAAACATGAGAATATTGCCCCTTTTTAAAAACTGGTTGTAAGAAGGATAAATTTGAATGCGTACGGTCTTTTTCCTTTTGCCCCGGAGGCCTATCTCCACTTCCTTTTTCCGTCAGGGTTTGTTGTTCAGGCTGATCGGTAGCAAGGTTTGGCGCTGACCCTGGCTCCGATTTACGGCTCACTCTCGTTCTGGTATACGGTGAACCTATGGCTTCCGTCGGTTCGTTCTGAAAGCGGGGGTAGCTGTGGGTTACATCTGGCAAATTGTACAAATCACCACTCAATGCATGGTAAATAGCTCCTCCAAGATTCGTGAATGCTTCGAATGGATTTTGATCGAATGGTGCAGTGATGGAGAATAATACAGCTGGGTTATTGTGCCCCTCGAACATTGGATAATTGAAGTAGCTCACGTTGATCATCGTCCCAATGTCCATGGGATTGGCCACAATGTTCAAATTTGGAATGCCGCCATAATGTTCCAGGTTGAAACTGCTCGGAGCCCCAAAGAGGGTCACATCGTCCGCAGTTATATAGCCGTAGTGCAGCGCATTACGAATGAATGAGGTACCTCCGCTTAGGGCATAAGCACTCTCAAAATGTCGTCCGCGGAATTGCCGTGCACGGCCATAGTGGAATTGATAATAACTGAGCACTGGTATTCCCAAAGATTCCAATGCAGCGAGGGGAAAATCAAGTAAACCCCTCCCTGTGAAAGGTGCCAGGTCTACAATTCTCCCGTTTGGCCCTTCGAGCAGGAAAGTAGGCGAAGTGAACATGACCCCGTTTACCCTGATCGTCATGGGCAATGGCAGTTCGATAGTTACATTGGGGGCTTCCTCCGGAGCAGACCCGGTTGTTTCAACCTCATCCATCGGTTCGATGCTCTCTGAGGGTTCCTGTTCATCATCTTGCTTCTGGATGAGCGTGCCGTTTTCAGGCAGCTTTGACTGTACGGCAGGAGAAAAAAATGGCTGCTGAATGCATTCATTATCAGACCTTAAGCTCACTTTATCTGCCACTGCATCTGTTTCATGCTCATCCCGATAGTTATAAGGATCATTGGGCTGATTTTTGGTAAGTTTGGGCTGAAAGAAAGGTTTGGTTTTTCCTACAACTAATGGTGGATTTGATTTTTTTAAGTAAATTGAATACATCAATTAACCCAAGGGGGTATAGTGGCAAAGAGGCAAATCTGCTCCAAAGAAAAAATATCCAGTTTACTGCTATTAAAATTACGCACCCGTTTGCAGGCACGGTTGCCATTATGGCTTCCATTGTTGTTTGTATTTCCCTCAATGGTTTTAAAAATTTCCTGTATTGAAATTATAAGGGAATTCCGGTCCTATATTTATTCCGGGAAAAGGCTTTTACCTGAGGATAGACTGAGAGCCGGGCACATGGAGTGGAATTCAATTTCAACCCGCCGGTTACGGGCAGAAAAATTTTCTCCTGCTTCTGTATCGGCAGGTAGATTTTCGCCTTCCGAACGGGTAAAAATTAAGGGACCAAATCCGCCGAAATTGATTTTCATTAAATCCAGTTGAAGAAGAAATTTCACATGGTCAGCTCTTCGTTGGCCCAAATCCTGATTATGTTCTTCTGATCCAGGCTTATCTGCAAAACCTGTGACATAAATAATACTGGCAGGACAGGCTTCCATAAATCCATGTATTTGGTTTTTCACAGCTTCAAAAGTAGGTTTTTGCCTGCTATTAATCACAGACTCGTCTATTTTATAACCATCTATCACCCCAATTCTAAATTTCAAGCTTAAGGGTAACGGTTTGGGCGTCGGTCCAGGGGGATTCAGGCATATTCCATTCATTACTTCAAGTGGAGGCATGCAACATTTGCCAAGGGAATCTTTTTTACCTGGAGGAATGCAAATAGTACTTAAATCCACAGGTCCAGGTTTCATACATTTACCTAAGCTGTCTACCACTTCACCTGGCTTACAACAGTTGCCAAAGCTTTCGTTCGGTGCAAACCTGTCTTTTGGACAACAAGATTGCGCACTTTCAACGGTGCCTGCACAGCATTGTCCTTTAAAGGTGGAAGATCCACCTTCATGATATCCGGGGATAGCATCGCATATACTGGTGGAGGGGGATTTTTTGCCTGTAACGGTTTTAATAATTGCTTCACCTACCTTTTTTAATCCCTCTTTATACTTTGCATCAATTGGGGCAAGGTCAATAATTTTATCCAGTACAGCCTTGGTGATTGTTTCAGGCGCATTGTCTATCTCCTTCAATATTTTTTCTTGTGCAAAATCCGGTAATTTTCTGAAAAGGCTGTTTTTTTGAAAAGCTTTGGCTATATCACTCTTAGGTTCTTCTTTATCCTTTTCCGGCTGCCGCTGAATTTTATGGGACACATTCCCCGATTGCTGCACTACATGTGTGAGTTCATGTGCTAACAGCTTTTTTCCGGCTTCTGTTGCGGGTTGGTATTGTCCTGACCTAAAGACAATATGGTTTCCGGTAGTGAAAGCAAGTGCATTTAATTCTTTTGCGGATTCATTGGCCGCATTATCGGAATGCAGTTTTACCTTACTAAAATCGAAACCAAAAGTAGGTTCAAAAAAATTCCGTTCACTTTCAGTTAAAGCGCACCCTCCTGAAAGTGAATTCAAATAGTCTTTTGTTGCTAATGAAGAGGCTACATCTGTATTTACCCCTTTATTGCGATGTGTTTTTTCTTCTACTTCACTACACGCACATTTTAGTAGAATTTGGTTAGAGACAGGTTTAAAAAATGATTGCGAGATGTTCTTGGTATCGGTTATTCGCATTACTTTATCAGCCGCGGTATTGGCTTCCAGCTCATCCCGAAAGCTATCGTGATCATTTGGTTGGTTGAAGGCGAGCTTGGGTTGAAAAAATAAGCCCCTTGAGCCATAAGGGCTATTAGGCCTTCTAAATTGGCGACAATGATGGATACAACCCATGGTTTAAAACAATTGTGTCAAATTTCATGGGCAATTTTCCGTGCCCAATATTTTACACGCCAGTCTGGACTATAAATATACGGCTGGACCCGCTGTTTTGCACGGATTGGTTCAAAGAAAATAGCTAGCCTTAATTTCCAGACGAGATATACTTCTTTCTTTCTCAAGTTCACCCAGTAAAGCCCTGTCGACGGTGGTAGCAAGTCGGGATGATTCAGCGTTTATGAGGCACTTTCCGCCAGCTTGAAATCTATCATCGACTCCGCATATACATCATTCCCGTACCTTAACCATAAATGGTAAAACCCTGATGATTCGAGAGAAAATAGCTCGTTCACATCAAATTCAAATGTCAAGGATTGATGAGGTTGCAAATTTTGCGTGCCTATGATGGGGGTTACCCATGGCTGCAAGCCTTTACTCTCTATAAGCTGCCCTTCACCATTTTTAAGTATTATTTTAAGCGCTCCTATAGAAATCAGTAAAGCAATCCTATAGGCTTCATCTGAAGCAGTCCAGTGAAGATTAGGGGGAGGGGTACCTACGTCGGGATTAATAATTTCCAATGTTCGATCAGATTCATTCGTCATAGTGATACCCACCCAAATAGGTTTTCCTAAGACTGGTTGTGCTGTTTTAATTTGAAGGGTACCTGTGAGTAATGCGCCTCTCATGGTTTTTTCTGCTTCCCTTAGGTTACATCAAAGGATGAGGTACTGCAGGTCGCATTGACCCTTAAATTAGACGGGGTAACAGTACCCCCAGTGGCAACTGTTACCTTACCAGCATGGGTAGCATTGTTTAAGGCCATCCATTTATTGTGCTGGTCCGTAGCAATCTTATTGGTAGTGCCGCCCATAGCGGCAAATAGCGAGGCCTCAGCAGCGGCGCCATTGGCTCCGGAAAATTCTGTTTTAGCTGATTTTGCTGCTTCTAGTTTGGTGTCCCACGGAACGATGACATTGTTAAATCCGGCTTTGTGATCGCTGGCATGAAGATTCTCATGGGTAGTTACATTGGCAGCCAAATCTGCATCTGAAGGCTTGCCTTTTACACTAAATGTCGTGTTGCCGGCTGTGGCACATGCTGCCTGTGCCGGAAAACCAATGCTTGTAAACATTGCATCCGCATTAACTTTTGGGGTCACGGTTGACCAGGGGCCTCCAGATGGAACCTCCATCTTGAAACTGGCTTCATTTGCAGCCACCTTATCTACCCATACGGTCTCTGTCCCATCCATGTTCGATCGACCCCTTATTGTCGGTGGCTTGATTGCTCCAACAGCTGCCGCCGCACTTAGAATCATGGTTCCGTTCAATGTTGGGGGCGTAAAACCTGCATCCCTTCTACCAGAAATGAGGTGTGAAGCCAAATTAGTTGTTGCAGTTACTGTTCCGGCAGCGAAATTGGTTGTTCTTTGGACAACAGGTACACTACTGTTTGTTTTTTTTAGTAGTAATGGGGTGGGTGACATTCCTTGAAGTTTAACAATAGGACTCAAAGAGGTCATATAGGGTTCTTCATCCGGAATATTGCCGCTGGCATTTCCGATTTGTGTTTGAAATTCAGTCTCAGGTAAGTTAGCTTCCTGCCTATCAACTTTTGGCTGCAATACTGGTCCCCCAACCTGTTGCACCACATGGGTAAGTTCATGTCCCAACAACTTTTTACCACTAACTGAACCAGGATCATATTGCCCGTGATTAAAAACAATATTACTACCTGAAGTATAGGCCAATGCATTGATGGATTGAGCTGATTTGGCAGCAACACCATCGGTATGCAATTTTACATGGCTGAAATCATATCCAAACCGGGGCTCGTAAAAATTACGTACTTCATCGGGCAAAGTCTTGCCGCCACCATTGAGACGGTCCACATAGCTTTCCAATTCATGATCTGTTGCTGTCTCTTGGCCATTCCCTTCTTTGCGCTGCATCATCTTATCTTCCTCTTCACAATCCGCACACATACGCTGTAGGGAAGAAACACTGTGTCTGGAAAAGGGTTGGCCCATTTTTTCATGATCAGGCATCCGCATTACTTTATCTGCCATGGCATCCGCCTCCTGCTCGTAAATGTCATTGGGTTGGTTAATGGTGAGCTTCGGTTGAATAAAAAAAGGGGCGGAATTCTTTTTTCGGAAAAAATCCCCCTGTTTTTGCGGGATTGTTTTTGATCCTGAATCCTTTATGGTCAAGTGTTCCATATCAGGTAATTTAACGGGTTTTAAATAAACGCAATGTTTACGCTTTCTCGGTTCAATCGGTTAATTTATAGATACCATAAACTCTAAAAGGGGCATGTTCAGAAACTCTATGGTCCGAATAAGTCTTGAACTTTATAGCCGCATCCCTTGAACTGAACAAATGGTATTCGTTAATCTGACTGGCCCAAACTTCCTTTTCTTCTTTGTCACTATAGCCGCAATTCATTAACCCACTTGTCAGGGCGTCATCAGCAACATCATAGCCCAGAAAATCAGTAGATAGATTTTGTATGTTTTTAGGATTAGTTGATACTGATTCTATAATGGGTTCTCTGCTTTGTTTTCGATCTAATATTAATATGGTGATAGCAGTACGCCAAAAATCAAAATCAATTTTTTCCGTTTTTATATTCAACAGCGACAGATCTTCCCACAAACCATAGACACTTGGGTTTTCTACTTCTATTGCATTTTCCCATACGCTATTATCAACGGAAAGAGGTTTTCTGATTTTATCACTCAAAAGATATAATTTCCTTCTCTGTGGGTCCCATTTTTCGAAAAAGTTTTTTTTCATTTCTCCACATTTAAATCCTATTAGTTTTTCAGTCATATCTTTTTATTTTAACAGGGAGCTCCAGGAAGGCCACAGCATCCTCCAAATAATCTACCTGAAAAAAAACACTCGCAGGTAGTTGGGTTTTGGTTGTATACCCGATAGTGCCAATGGGAACCAGGACAAGGCCAGTGTGGTGTCGATGGGGGCACAATATCAATTTCAGGCGCAGGATTAGCAGGGCATGGGGGACAAGTTCTTGTGTTGGAAGTAGCAATAATAGCTCCTGCAGCTACTAGCCCTACAGCGAGTATACCAAGTGCAACCAAATCTGCGGGACCTGGGAGTGGTGAATCAAGTTGAGAGGTAAATCCCGCAGCTACAGCAAATGGTGTATATATTTCCGCAAATGTTTGCCGTTGTACTACTGCAGCTCCTCCACCTGAATCCTGTCCATAAATATCTTCCTGCCGGGGTAAAAAACCATAATCTTTTGATTTTTGGATCAAATTCTCATATCCAATACTTTCCAATACATCCATTCCAATAGTTTCATAATCACTATATTGAGCTATGATCTCTGAATTGGGGTTTTCCTCAAAACCATCTTCATCTGGCTTTCTATAAAGCATTTGATTTGCTGCTTGTTGCTGTACAACATGTGTCAGCTCATGTGCCAGCAATTTTTTACCATTTGCTGAATTTTCATTAAACTGATTCTTATTGAAAACAATATTGTTTCCCGAAGTATATGCCAGGGCATTAATGGATTGTGCGGATTTGGCCGCAACACCGTCTGTATGCACTTTTACCTGGCTGAAGTCATAGCCAAACCTGGATTCATAAAAATTTCTTGCATCATTGGACAAGGGCTGCCCACCACTGTTTAATTGGCTTACATAACTATCCAATCCATTATTTTGGGGAATCTCTTCATTATTCTCATCTTTTCGTTGAATATTGCTTTCTTCCTCTTCACAATGGGCACACTTTCGCTGAAGAGAGGATACACGGGGACTGAAAAAGGATTGGCCCATGTTTTCATGGTCAGTCATCCGCATCACTTTGTCCGCCATGGCATCAGCTTCCTGCTCATACACATCATTAGGCTGGTTGATGGTGATTTTGGGTTGAATAAAAAAAGGGGAGGGATCCTTTTTTCGAAAAAAGCTTCCCTGTTTAGGTTGAATGGTTTTTGATCGGGCTGCATGTTTGGTCAAATGTTCCATAAAATTAGCGTGATCATTTATGTTAAGGTTTTTATAACCAGTAACTTCAGGTATAATTACAATTGCCCTACAATTTGATGTGAATACCTAAAAGAAAATGCAGGATAAATCTTATCTCCTGAAACCAGGCATGCAATGTACCCGCAGTGAAATCTGCTTCGAAATCAAGTCGGTCAATCGCCCCAAAAGCATAACGGAAATCCTGATCTTGGTAGTGGAATTGCTCGACATTTTCATTGCCCCTTAATCTCCCTCCCACAGGAACACTGGTTGGAATACGACCAGAAAGGAAAGTCTGAATCCCGGCATCAGTTCTAAGCATTCTGTTTAGATATACATCCTTCACAAAATCTGCACCTGCACCAGTTGACAGATACCAGGTAAGATGTTGCAATGTTATTGGTTTATCTGAGAACTCCCGTGATATTGCAATTCCTACCACAGTAGTAGGTGAAAATCTTTAACAAACCTGGTTTATCAAAACCCTATGGAGTTTTTGTCATAGAAATTAAGGATTTTTCTTTTTCTTTCGTAGTGCATTTATAAGTCCAGCAACAATTAGTAAAACTAACAACCAAATCCACCATTGTTGCCATATCGGAGTATCTTCGATTACGGTATGGGTCGTTTCGAGGCTGCTGCTGGAAAAACTGCCCGAATCAGGCATAAAGGTCGCAACAATTTGGTGCTGGCCCTCTTCAAGAGACGCCGTAGTTAAGATCGCACGGCCGTTCTGTTCAAGTTTCACCTGGTCGAATTTCTTGCCATCGACGGTGAACTCAACAGAACCGGTCAAATTATCTTTGCCTGCTGCAAACTTTCGTGCCACAATAGCAGTAAAGGTCACCGGCTCTTTATACTTTGTTGTGTCTTTGCTAGCATTCACTCTGGTTGTTGTCGTACCGGTCTGTATTTGTTGGGTGAGCAGATAGGTATTTGCGATCGTGGGTTCCCCTGTGACCATCACGTCGAAAATGGCATTTGCCTTCATGATGGGATCGACGATGCCGCTAGCTAACTTCTCTGCAACCTCAAGTTCAATGGGTGTCTTCGGAGTCTGTCCCGGAACGCTGCATGATTGTGCGTTCTCTGCAGGCCAGTTTTTGTTTGTGAACGTCGCCGTAGATGTTCCGGGAGCGTAGTCGAAGAGGCTCGTTTCATCGGTCACGCGCCAAGCATCGGCGAACGTCTGGTAGAGTGCTACGAAGCGATCATGCAAGCTTTCCGGCATGGGTCCAAGCGATGAACCATCGGGAAGTGCCGGTAACCAGCTTTTCGAACGGCGCGAACCTACTGGAGGGGTATCATTATATGCGATTACTCCTGAAATTCCTTTTGTGGCAGCGGTGTTGTTAATCGTTAAATTGAGGTACCACTGGTTATAACTAGACCACCAGGCAGGTTTAACTATAAGAGAGGCGCCATCGGGGAAATCGATCTGGATTGCGCCACCCCCAGCTGGCGATTTAATAATGCGGCCGCCGGATCCAAGATCAAGTCCATTATCGCCAAGTTCTGTCAGCTTGCCGTTCACCCGGAGTTGCATACCACTCGAATCAGGTTTTCCATCAATGTTCGGTTGATAGCTGATACGGCTCTTGCCAACGCGAGCAGCAACTGCAGTGTTGACACTTACACAAGTGGAGAGCCCGGTGTAAGAATCAGAGCCGGGATTTTGCGTGGCAACAGCCGTTTGGCGGGTCTGAATTTCGAAGTTATCCGCACTATCAGCCCGCAAAGCGACGAATTCGCCGACTGCCTGGAAATCGTATTTTACACCGTCAACTGTGGTAATGTGTGTATCACCCAAAATATATGAACCACCAACTATTGTAAAAGTATATCTTCGACTTGCGACTTGGGTTTCGCCGTTAAATGCCTCTACTATGAAGTTAATATGAGAACCTATATCAAGGGCGGCATAATTAATTCCAGCGCCAGGAAGAGGGTCAGTAACACGAATTATTACCTCATCCTCATTATTTTCGAAAGTTATGCCGTAGCCCGGGATGGGGTCGGTCGCGGGGTTAGCAGGAAAGTCATCTGCATCGTAAGGTCCATCAATTGTTCCACATGCCGCATTTTTTACAATAATGTCGGTTATTGTCATGCTGGTGATGGTAGCATCGGCTGCACCATCAATGGTTACCAAGTTGACGTTGACTATACCTGATTGCTTTAAATCTGTTATGTCGCTTCCACCTCCATAGATTGCATAACAAGCCGGATCAAAATTTATATTAGTATGACATAACGAACCTGGATCGCTATCCACACATTGGGCAAAGGTTCTATTCATAATTAATAGAAAAAAAATAGCCACTAAAATAAATCTACCCATTAGCACTTTGTAGTTTTTAGATTCTTTTTTCATTTTATTTTGATTTAGGAAGAGTGAGTTTTACATTAAATTTATTCCCAGGAAACAGATAATGGCAGGGGCATCCATGAGAATTTAATTATGGAAAATCCCCAAGGCAATCGATTCAGTAAAATGTCTTCTGTTTTTCGCTGCACTTCAAGGCGCCATCTTTCATCTGTTACAAAAAGTTTTCCCTGCCTGCGCAAAAATGTTTCGCGCAAGCCGGCCGGCGAAGTGTTTCGCAATGCCGTCCAGTGCGATATAACCTGTATTAGCATTTCATCGCAGCTAGCCTTTTCTGCATCGGTAAGCGGCAGTACCGGTTCCGGCGGCCACCTGAGCGGGATACCGCATAGCAACTTTGGCAGCATCAATACAAATTCAGGGGCATCTTCGTTGCCTGCTGCCAAATAATGAAGCGTTTTAATTGCACGGGTTCTGGCTTCATCATTCAAAAATTTATTTTCATTTAGCCATCCGCAGTATTCAAATAATCGCGGTAAAAATGGATGAAGCAAAACGAGGCCTGAATCGGGAATAAGGATGAAATCTTCTTTTTCGGTGTGAGTCGCTTTATCGGTGTGACTCGCTTTTTCGAGCTCTTTGAATTTTTCGGTTTCTTCATAGTTGACGAATTCGCTCCTTACCCTTAATTCAGTTTTATATTTATGTTCTTTTTGTTTTAAGCTTTTTAATTCGCTATGCCAGAATTGGGGAAGACTGTCCATCCACTCATTATTCTCTGCAATTTCTGATAAAAAATAAGTAATTAATGAAGGCTGTTTAATAAGGGCGAAGAGAGTTGCCAATTCCGGAATAGCTGACTTACCTACGGCATACCTGATCCACTGCTTCCAGAAATGCCGCCGAAAAATGGAAAATGAAGGAAGAGAACTTTCATTCCGAAAATAATCTGATTCTGCTTTTTGCAAGGTCTCATAAAAACGCGTAAGCCAGTTCCATGCTTTTTCAACCGGTTCTTTCAGTTGCAATCCGTTCAACAAACTTGCTAAAAAACCGTCACTAAATTGAGAGATTAATCTTGATAGAGCCCGTTCATAATCAACCTCATTTTCGGGATTAGTTGTGAGAAAATATCGCAGTTCCCGCCAATTTTCTTCGGATAATTTTTGTACCCATTCCGGGTTCCAGGCCGGTTCGTTCGAATACCACCAGGGAAGATAGCCGTGCTGCAGAAAAAACAGTAAGGCTGTTACTTCTGATTTTTTGACAATGGGATTTACAATTCTATTATCTGCGACAGAATCTAACCAAATGCTCATGGATGAAACATCTTCAATGATTTCGGTCTCTTCAAAGTCATTCAGGTCCAGACGGAAGGAGCTCAATATTTTTTGCAGTTCGCTAAAGAGCCTTTCTGGCATTTTGCTTAAGAGTTCATTCGTAGCGAATACCCCCAAATCGAATTCGAGTTTCTCAATCGTCAAATAGTCATTTGTATAATCATTGTCTTCTAAACACTGTTCAATGGATCTGCGCATTGCTTCAGAAGTTTTTGCCTGGGTCGCGGTAATCCACTTATGAGAAGTATCGAAATCTTGGAATCGAATATCGAGCGTTAGCTTATGAATAATATGCTTAGCTTTATTTTTCACCGTGTTAATTTGATTCGGAGAAAATACTGTTCAAAACACCCACCAGGTTGTTTCGAACCGGTGCAATCACAGAAGGATCCACTTCGTCAGTAAAAAAACCGGAGAGCCATGCCGTATAAATCGATTCGAGGTTATCAAAACAGGGATAAGGTTGACTCAAGCTATTCACTAAATCCGTTCCGTTTATAGCGGTATCTATCCAAACTACCAATGGCAAAATATGTGCCGGGCAAAACTTTCTGATAGTCTGTTCTGCATAATGTCGAAATTCCGGGTCGCGAAAACGATCGGGTTGCGTTTCCTGTTTCAATGGTGTTATACTGGTATCGGAAAAATCCCGGGAATAACCTGAAGGAAAAACAACTGTCATGATAAATGAATATTGGTCATCGGGTAATGAATACGGAATGCCTGACGAGGAAATGGGAAGACATGAGGACGAGGAATCAGGAAAAATTAATGCTGTGTCACCGGTTGTAACCGGATACAGAAGAATGTGTTCAATGATATAAAATCCTTCATGGGTGCTTATTGGGTTAACCAGTTGCCTGCGTTCCCCCTTAATTGCTATGCCCAATAAATGATATAATCTTGCTTCCAATGAAGAGAGACTGTATTTCAGCCATAGATTCAGCACGCTTTGTTGCAATACCGGAATATCATTTTCTGCCTCAGCCACTGTAGCATACGTCATGTTGCTTATTGCGATTGATGGCTCCCCGGCTGACCAGCGTAAAGCAATTCGCTGCAATCCGTTGAAATCAACTTCAGTGGTATAGTTTAAAGTTGAAGTAGCGAGTGTTATTGCGGCTTCAGCCGTTTCTCCTGCACCTGTTTTATTTGTTTCAGGCACCGATTGCCGGAAAAGTATGTTTCCGTTATCGTCGAGTATTTGCCACAAAAAGAAGGAGCCATCGGGCGAAGAGCTTATTGTTACCAGGTCATTGTTTCGCCATGCAGGATGACCATAAGCCTGTGCCCTGTTCTTATCAAGATCCGGAAGGGCATAATAATAATCAGCTTTGAATTGTAGCAAAGCAGCTGATGCTGAAGACGTTAAGGAGTTAGTATTGGAATAGCTTTGTCGGTAGATCAATGATGAGAAAGCCTGCAAATCCTCTCCCAGCCTGCCAAGCAGATGATCCAGCATTTGGTGGCGTCTGCTTTGGAATTGATCTTCAGTTTCAGGACCTGTCTTCAGAACCTGCATGTATGGATTATCCGCATCATTTTTAAAATTCTGCCAAGTTGAATAACCTGACAATGGCAACAACAAATCTGAAGCTGCCGGAATATTATAGAGCGCCAACTGATGGAGCGTTGTTGATGCTGTAGCATTAGCGGAAAACAAGGCATTTACATAAGCTAATTGCGTAAAATAACCGGATAAAACCTGCTCAAAAAGGAATAAATACCCCTGAAGCTGTTTTGCCTGGCCCAGTCGTTGTGGTGAAGAGGAAGCCGACAGCCGGGCTTTACCCACACCATAGGTAAGAGGCAGATCATTTTGTATGGAATAATAATCACCCATAGCCAAAGATTCACCTACAGGGATAGGAATATCTGCAGGAGCACCTGAAGAAATAGCACTCGCAAAATTGCCCGTATTAATTTTTTCATTATATAGGTTAAGCACTTTGTTCATATCATAGCTTACAACCGTATTGTTACGGGTAACCGTGATGTTGCATTTCTCCAGGCTAAGCTGCGCAATGTGCCGTGAACTGTCAATGAGTTGCATGCAGTCTCTTGCACCGGTGGTGATGCTTCTGTTATCCAGATAAAGCGAGAGGCTTACATTGGTTACTGATATTACAGGCCTGTTTTCCTCCACTTCACGTGTTTGAATGTCAGTTCCCGTTCCCATTCCCATAATGAGGCGAACGATATCAGAAACATACAGGGTATTAGACGGAAGATTGCTGCCAAGCAGCGAATCCTGAACAAAACCATTCTTGAGTAAAGGGCCTTCAAAAATCGCTTCCGTCGGCAACTGACTTTGTAAATCAGAAAGGGATTGAGGAATTATCTTTGGAGAAATATATTGATAAACAGAATAAAATATGTTCGCAAGAAGACTTTCAATTTCTGTCCCGGCTCCCATTTCGATGATGCAGGAAATGGCTACTTCCTGCAGGCGAACCGAACGGTATGCCGAAAAAGATTCACAAAGATTGCGGTAATTCTTCAGGTAGCTGCGAATGTGATGGCTTGATTCAAACGCCATCATTATCTTCTGGTTATACTCCTTTAAGAGAGGTGGATTTGGAGACGGAGTAATAAGGTTATTGGCCGCAGCCTCTAAAATACTGTCGCGAATTGTAGATGTTAATCCGGATGATCCAACAATTCTTAAAACAACCGGCCAGGATACGGGATTGCCATTTCCCGAAAAGTTTAAAAAAGTAAAATAAGAATCAGTTCCTGATATTGGTAACCAGGGATTGGTTAAATCAGGATTAAATACCAAATTAGTGATGGTTACGTCGCTCTGAAATGGAGTCGTCTCGCGGTCATCCCAGTATGGGAAAGCAATTTCTATTTCATATTGACTTCCTGAAACCATCACTTCGGTGCTAATGATGTTGGAATTCAGATTGTTGTTTACATCGCCAGAATAAATTAAACGATGATTATATTGTTTTAGAATGGTAATATCCGAATCACTGTTATCTCCCAATAACGCGAGCAAGTTTGCGCTCGCCTGTAACACCAGGAATAAATCCCCTTGACTAACTAATGGAGTAGCTATTTGCAATAAAACAGGTAGCTGAAATGCGAAAGCCGCTGAAGTATTACCGGGCAGAACATACTGAACGGTAATAAGAGAAGAATAGCTATTGGTGTTTGCAATTGGTTGCCAGGGGTTTAAGCTATTCTGAAAACTCACCGCTTGCAAAAATAGGTCTGATTGAAGCGGCCGGGAAGATGGGTCATTCCATTTTGGAAAAACAAAATTAATTGTATAGTCCGTCCCTGAAACATTTACAGAGCCGGTGATTACATTGTTAATCTTCGGATTAAACTGCTGCAACACGCTTAGATAACCGCTGGGGTTACCTTCCATCACCGATACCCATGCCCGTTCAATCAACGGATGATCAATCAGCACTTTTTGAAAATCAGTTAGGGAAACAGGAGAAGAAGGCAAAACCTGCGAACAGGTAAAAAAATCCTGTGGGGCCGTTTGCTGCCCACTGGTTAGCAAATTAGCTATATATGTATTTTCATCTTCGGTGCTGTCTAAAGCAGAGGCTGCACCGGCTTGCATGCCCGCTTCAGTTAGTGCATGGCTCAGCGTTTCAAGCAGGGTAATGCCGGGATCGTGCTGGTTGTGATCCGTCCATGTTGAAGAGGCAAGCTGCTGAATAAGCTGCATTCCCTGCTGCTGCAAAAAGTTGAAATTTTTGCTGTTTTGCAGCAGGTTGCCCAAGCTGATTTTGACAGAATTATCCATCCATCCTTATTTTTGGCTGTTGTTCGCTTCTGTTTTTGAAGCCCATTGCCCTTCTGCCTGTTTCCTGATGTTTTCCAGCATTCCCACTACCTTCACATAAGGTAACTGCCCTAAGGCAGTTAATATCAAATTAACTTCATCAATGGTAAGTTCCAGATGAATTACCGGTTTTTCACTTTTCATTTTTTATTGCTTTTTCTAAATTTTCAACCTTCGCATTCAGTTCTTTAAAGGCATTAATGAACATAAATAAGACATTATGGAAATCATAGTTTAGCAATTCAGTTTCGTTCTCATCGTCAGAATTAAGCTTCTTCCACCCTGAAAAAATCATTTCAGGTGCTGCTTTTTGAACATCCTGTGCAATTAATCCAACATTTTCACCACCATTGTCAGCAATCCCACCTTTACCGTTATATTTATAAACTACCGGCTTAAGTTGGATGATTTTATCCAAACCTTCCAAATAAGGTCTTATCTCTTTTTTGATTCTTGCATCCGATCCTGGAGCGACCCAAACGAGACTGCCGGTTTTTGCTGCAACACCATTTACGACTAATGCTTCTGTCGCAGTGGGATTATTAACGGTCAATCTACGACCAGCTAACATTGTCCCAATGTTAACATCTCCTCGGATGGCTACACTTGAAGAAGGCGAAAGCACAATATCTCCATCTTGTGTAATTAAGAATATATCGACGTCGTTTATAGCCAAAGATAATTGTGAACCATTTGCATTGCTGGCGTTAAGTTTAGTTGTACCAATGCTATCCTGAAATAAAGCATAACTTTCGAAGTTATTATTTCCAATGTAAGCTCCAGAAGCAGTAGATGGTCCATTGTGAATAACAAGATTTCCCAATAATATTTCCTCACCTGCCTCTGTATTATTTCCCAAAGGAATTTCAAGGCGATGGGAAGGAACCGTGGATGCCGTTCCAATCCCTACATTGCCTTCATTAAATGCAACTGCAGGGCCGGCACCAACTGGTACAAAAGCACCGGCACCACCTGCAATATCTATAAAACCAGCACCATCGTAGACTTGTACAGTGCCCGTGCCGCTATTGAAACGTAATGTACCTGCAGTAACTCCTACCGTTGGATTGCCAAGCACTAATCCTGTATTTGGTCCAAGTTCTATGTTATTATTAGTAACATTATATGATATTTGATCGTCATTTTGATTTAGAAATGACATCCAGGCGCTTTCGAAATTATCTCCGGTAGGGCGTTCACCATCGAAGAAAAACTGATTTAGCGTTGATCTGCTGAGTTTTGTTGCCATATTTATTAATTTTTAAATTAATTTGTTACTAAATAGGTATTAAATCCAATCCAACAATCATCTCTCCGATTCCAAGAGAAGTTTTACCGCTGCACTCGAAGCTGCCTTCCTGCAGAGTACCTATGCGGTGACTTATATTAGAAGCTAAAATTGCATCAGCGCGTGTGGCTGTTGCCACGTCAACCGGAATGCCCACGACAAAATCAAATCCTATTTTGGTACCGGTGAAGGTATATCCATCGGAACTGGCAATGGTAGCTGAAGGTTGGATACCAACAATGAAATCTGTTCCTATTTTCATGCATCCGATTCCGGATGTAAAATCCTTGCCCTGAGAACGGTGATATAATCGAAAATCAATCACGTAATTAATATATGAACGGCTCTCGATAAATGACAGGATCTCAGATGCGTAAATTTTGCCTCCAAATGTTATGTCCTGCCCTTCATCGTAAGCCCACGGGCTGAGGAAACGGGAAATATCATTCTGCAATTGATTGCTGTAGTATCCCGGATCGTAGCCCGTAATAAACGAAATTTTGCAATCAACCAGCAAGGTCTCATAAAACGGGTTGGAAACGAAAACTGTGTCTGTATTAAGGAATGGTGAAGGGTTTTCTTCTATAACGAATTGCTTAATTTCATCCAGATAAGCCAGATTGCACATTGGCTGCAAAAGATTTCCTGCATTTCCCTGCCGCACGTCGGGTATAACCACTAATTTGATGCATCCCGGCTCAAGGTTATTGAAATCATCAATATAATTCGTATGCGAAAGGCATTTTGCTTTGAAGAGACCCGGGAATTCCTGCAGCACGATCCGTTCATAATCCCAGCCTGTTATTGTTCTGTTGCGGTGCCTCAGGCGTTCGCTTGTGCGCACATAAAAATCAGCATCACTTTCGGTGGCCAGTCCGTTGAATGAAGGATAGTTCTGGGTTACTGTTTTAATGGCTGATGTTTTTGTTACCAATTTTGTGATGGTTCCGGGCTGCAGCGTGGAAATATCAGCGTCATCTCCGGCGATCATGGTGGCTGAAGCCGCTTGAGCCTTGATCGTAGAAATATCGCTTGCTCCGTCAGCATTTTGGTAGGCAGTTACTCTTAGCCAGCAAAGCCCCGAAGGCATTAAAGTGGCAGCTAAATCGGCATCTGAAGCTAAACTAACCTGGATGATCCCCGGCATTTGAAAGGATTCGGTGGTATCCCGTTGAATATCAGGGGAAGCAATTGGTTGCCATTCATTATCCTTTAAGTAGCTCCATGAAATATCGTCTTTTTGCAGCAAAAGGCTACCCGGCATACTGCCGCTTTCCATTTGAAAGAGAAGAGACAGAATTTGCGGAAGTTGGGACTTGTCAATTCCTAAGTACAGAACACCGACTTGGGTACCTGTTAAAGTAGCAGCTGAAACTGGTAATTCAGGAATAAGCCTGGCTGGAATATTGGCATTACATTCGACATTGCCGAAAGCATCGAGCATAAAAAACTGATCAATTTGGTTCGGTATCGAAGGCGTAAATGTTTCCTTTGCTTTATAATCCAAAGTAACTGATTGCAAAGTTGGAGTATAGGGCTGATTGGGAAATAGTATAGTGTCGTCATCAGGGGAAGCGCTTCGCTTAACAGCTTTTACAGCATATATACTCGGAAACACTTTATGCCCAAAAGCTTCGAAGGGGGCATAGGAAGGTAAGTTTCCGACGTCACCCTGTCTTGGTGCACTCAATTGAATTGAAATAAAACCCTGGTCAACACCGGGAGAGTATTCCTTAACAGGAATCAAATTCGGATTCCTGGAGTAAGCTGCTTCCTGAGTTAAAGATACATCTTCGGTAAATATTTTCGGATCGGAAGTATTATTCCCATCAAAAAGTGGTTGAGCACCTGGCGTTAGAATCTTCCAATTTGCTTCGGCCAATATAGATGTACTGTGTTGAAATTCACTATAATTAATTTGTGCATTATCGTATCCGATATAATAATCCTTGAAATTGGCAGGTGGATCCTTCCAATTTAATGCAACGGAAACAGACTGTAAACTTTTGCTGAATGCTTCGGTGCTACCAATGTAAAAATTATTGCCAATACGCGGGAATGAGGTGAATGGCAAAATGGGCTTATTTACCGGTTGCAGGCTTTCATCATTTTGCAGCACAAGATTTTTTATTCCGTCAGCAATAACTTCAATTTCAATATTGCTTACGACAAATTTGGCGAGAGTTTCTAATTGAAAACTATATGGCTTGAGAACACCACGAAGCACTGGCCAGGCGGTAGTATATCCGTCTCCGTGCAACTTAGAGTTGTAGGAAACAACAGGAGCATCCTTTTCATTTAAATTTGTGGTGAGTTTAAGATTTAAGTTATCGCTGTCGTTAGCATAAGATTGTATGAATAAAGGGAATGTCCATCCTTTATCTCCAGTAAGAGATATGTCAAAGCAAGCAGGAAGAAAAGATGGTAAATCATCAGTTGAGAAACCGGGTGTGGCGGTTAAATGGATCGTAATTGTTATCGAGCGTGTACCTTCCGCTAAAAGGAGAGCGGGCGATGCTATGGCGAATCCAAGGTTTGCTTCCACCATATTTCTTACTTCACGAGCCATCGCAAGCTGCGAAGTTCCAAATGGACGCCAGCCGCTGCTAAGCGAAGACTTCACCAATGTGGCATCGTCTGCTATAAATACAATTGCGCGGCCATTCTGCTGATCGAAATACAATGATTTCAGTGACTGAACAACAGAACGATTAATTACCATATCATTATCTAAGGAATATCTTAGCGGTTGCCCTGAGCTGTCTTTGCCTGCGTCTAACAGCGTACCTTGACTCAGAAGATAGGATGTTTCTAATTTGTTTAGTTCAAACGTCACATGAACTTGGTCAGGCCTGGCAATTCTAGGAGTTACCTGTAAAACCTTTTTATAGAAATAGTTCAGATGTTTACCAACCAAAAGATTCATATCCTGTTGCGCAACGGCGTACAAACCCAGGAACGCCATTAACAGCGCCAGATGTGGCGGCCAGTCATTTCTGGAAGCCATGAGTTGGTCAAGCTCATCATCACTCATGATGCTTCCATCAGCAGACTTCAGAAAGTCGAAAAAGGCCGTCCAATCTCCCTGAGGTATATTGATTTGATTGTAATAGCTGATTTGGTTCGACAACTTATAAAGAAAATTGATAAGATCGCTTTTTGTCCGTCCATCGAGCTGCACATAAGTCGGATCCAATGCAGGTAAGTTCCGTTGCAGTTGGTTTACACCGTCAGTGCTTCTTAAAAATTGATGGATGTTTTTAAGATCTATCATGATTATTTTTCAGAGAGATAAAAAGGATAAACAAGGTTGCCACGCGTATTGGTTACTCTCACGATATAATCCACAGATATAAGGATTTTACCTTCCAGCTCGTTTTGGGTTAGTTCTATTTTTTCAAGATCAATTCGTGGTTCAAATAGTAAAATGGACACTTCAATTCTTTTCTTCATTTCTGTTTTGAAAGTTGTATCCATTATTTCAAAAACCATTTCATCAGTATTACATCCAAATCTAGGCTGCATTAACCTTTCTCCCAATCTGGTTGAAAGCAGGATTTGGAGACTGCTTTGAATGTCTTCAGTTCCGCTTAGCATTTTTACTTCCTTGCTATTTTCATCAAAGGATGGGGGGAAGCTCCAGCCTTTTCCTAAAAAAGAATTTTCTTCTAACATTTTATCCTATTAAAACAGTAAAACAACCTAATATGATTGTGCCTCCGTGTGCGGTTGAATCGCCCATTCTGGCCGCAAATTTCCCTCCTATCTGTACCGTTGTTGACCCCATAATAATTGAATCTGGGGGACCGGTACAGGTGGCCATATCACCAACACATGCGGCCGGCAAACCGCCAATTAAAACAGTTGGACTTCCAGGTGGCAAAATTGGGCCACCCACATGAGGTACAGGTCCAGTGGTCATCGGGCAGACATGCATATCGGATATTCTTGCTGCAAAAGACATATTTGATTTAATTTATTTGTACCAATGAACCCTTTAATTTTGCAATAGCACTACTTGTAAGCTCTATGCCCCCAGTTCCATCTGCCTTGAAACTGGCCTGTGCTGTATGTTTTATATCCTTACCCTCCACCTCAATATCATCACTGGTTTTAAGGATAATTTTTTTGTTGCTTTCTATGGTAATTCCATCAGCGTTCATTATGATCTTATTTCCATTTTCATCTTCCAGCTTCAGCGTTCCAGCATCCTCATCCATTAAAATGCTTTTTCCTGCAGGTGTTTGTAGCAACAATGACTTTTTATCATCGTTAAAAATCAATTTCATTTCACTTCGAGATATAAATCCTTTTTCATGATTCTCATCCGCCCCGGGAATAGGAGAAGGCATGCTACTGCTGTTTAAACCACCCAATATGATTGGATCCCGAGGATCATTGTTAAGAAAACCTACTACCACTTCATCTCCAATCTCCGGCCTGAAAACACTGCCTCTGTTATTTCCTGCATCAAGACAAGCTATTCTGGACCATATTCCCTGTTCATCATTACTTATAATTGGCAGTTTAACCAATATTCGATCTTCGCCATCAGGATCTTCCTGGAGTTGGGATACTATGCCTATCTGCAAACCTTGTATTGCAGGTAAGATGCCGGAAGCAGGGATTTGATTTACAGGATAGGTTTGAGAAAACCAATCAGGAGAAAGCCCAAACTGGGCGTCTGTTTTCCAGGTTCCATTATTTATTTCATGACGAATTCCGGAAACATATACCTTCCCGTTCATACGCTCTCCCAATCCTTCCAATTGAATTAAATCACCGGGTTTAACCTCAGAGGTACCCATAAATCCAACCCTTCCCCTGGTTTTTGCCAATTGCTTTTTCAAAAACTGGGCATCTGCCCAGGCCTGCAATTCTTCCTGCTCCAACATGCCTGTGTGGCTTAACATTAGATGCTCAAGACCAATGACTGTTGCCAAATCCCCTGGGGAAAGATTCCCATTTCCATTAATAGCAGGATCCTCTGCATCTACTTCCAGCAATTCCTGTATGGATGGATCCCAGGCAATAGCTTTAACTGCCTGATACTGATCCCTTGCATCTATGGTTGCATCAAAATCAAGAATAGAGTCTCCATAGTGAAACGTCTGAACAGGCTCGCCTTCCAATGAAGGTGATTTGAGAATTATCTTTCCATTATCTACAATACAAACTTGCCCATTTACTTCAGCCCTGGTAAGAATAAAATCCCAATCTGTGGATCCAAACTGCACCAGGTCTTTGTGCTGAACGGTGGTGGATTGAACCTCTTTTTCCAGACCGTAGGTATCTATTACTTCTTCAATTGCTTCACTGTCTTTTTTATCTATAAAGTATTTATTTTTCGGGCCTATAGTAAGTTTCACGGATTCATCCCTGCACTCAATTATTAACATGGAGGCCCCACTACGGATTTTAATTCCATGTTTTATTAAAATTCCTTTAAAAATAGTAGTTTCCTGTGACTGGTATCCTGACAGAATCTCAATTTCATTGCCGGGTATAAATAATTCCTGATTACTCACTTCAAAATCCTGCTTTGATGCACTCCCATCCTGAATAAGTATATTGGCAGAGGGGATTTTATTGATTTCTTTAATCACTACAATGGATATAATGCCAAATTCTTCCGGTACTGCTTCTTCATTTATTTTAATCGTGAAGGTTACCAGGCCACTGGTGGGCGTACCTGTTGGTGAAGTCATACTCTCAGCCATTACTTACTTTTATTTACAGGTGGGAAAAAAATTTCATCCCCTGGGGTTAAATTTCTAAAATTAGTTAATTTGTTAACCCTTGCGACTTCCAGGTAATAGGCCGGATCGCCATAAATTTTATAGGCCATCAATGGCAAGGTGTCTCCTTCCTTAACCACCCGGATATGCGTAAGGTCAGGGGAATTGTTTTTTTTCAGTGCCTTTTTAAGGTCATCCTCAATCGTACCCGAAAATGCAGCGGTTGCAATAATTCGTATTGGAGTACCGTCAGGTTGAAATAACTTATAATTAAATTGCAGGCTGGTAAGTTTCCCTTTGAAATAAAGGGTGCCCCATATTAATTCTACGGTTCTGGGCTCATGAATATCACCATCGTAGTTTAGTACTATTTTTTTAAAGGTTTCAATCTCATCAAGGATATTATATTTTTTTGTATTGGAAAGCGCACCTGCAACTGCTCCAGCTATGGGAATATTGCTTAAAGCTTCTGCAACTCCTTCTAATGGTTTTGGAATAATCCCTGTACTGTCAAAAAGAAAATCAAATTGGAGATCGGGTGGGGGAGTATGATTGTATTGTAATTCCTTACCAGGATTTCCGGCAGGTGGTACTGTAGAATCATATACTACCCTATGTCTTACTGTATAGGTTTCTGGATTTACCAATGCGAAATAAACAAGTTCTTTGCCCGCCTTATCGTAGGCCTTGATTTTCATTTTTTCTAATTTCCCTGGCATTGCTATCTTTCCTGTTTTTCTTTTAAAATCGTTAACACCTGCTCCACACATTCTGCAACGATATTATTAATTTGATTGGGAGGCACTTCAGAAGAAGGACCTGAGTTGCTTGGTAAAGCTTCTGCATCCTGCACATGTACTTTAATATACAATTCCCTTATTTCTATCGGCATATCATTTTGTTAAAATCCTATGTTAACGTTAATGGAACCAGTAAGCGAGCCTGCCAGGTCCATGGCTGCACTTGCAGGATCGTAATATTTAAAATACTGGTAGTTAAGGGCCATAGTTTCTATAACCACTTCGCTTCTTTCCGCATTAAAACCCGATATTTCCAGCCTTTTCGGGATGGCATTGATCACGTACCAATTATACAAAGGCAAATGGTCGTCATTTAAAAGAGAGATCATTATATTGGTGGGTTTGAATTCATAGTTTTCAATGGCATTTTTGCACCAATGCAAAATACCCGAACCCATAAATTTCCCTCTTTTTAAAACCAATTCACTATAACTCGTACGTACCGGCAATTGATGTACAAATCGGTTTTCTCCTCCTTCTTTTATTGGCTCCATTTCCATAGTTGCTGTTAACCCGGACACTTCCTGAAATCTGAAATCATTGGGCAGCTGTGGGAACAGCTCGAAGACCACCAAAAAATGAAACCCCACCTGGGGATAATTGAGGTCCATATCAACCCCCGTTTTGAATGGTTAACCCTTCATGAACCAACTCTATGCTTTCCAAAGCCACTTCGTTCCCTTCTGATTTTAAATCTGTAGGAGTAATTTTTGTTGGCCAGGCATTTTTTACCTTCCATACAATGACCGGTTCGTGATTTTCATTCAGCAATGAAATGATCAGGTCCCTCCTTTCAATTGTATTTAAACTGACAGTATTGAACCATTCATAAAATTGGTTGTCATCGGGGAAAGATCCCCGCTTTAAGGTGACATTCGAAAACTTGCGTTGCCCCGGCATTTTTACTGTTGAATATTCCGGACTAGCCCCGTCGCGATATTCTATTACCTCAGAGGTAATATCAAGCCCCGTTACTTCCGTGAAGCCAATTTTTAAACCGCCCCATTCTACCTGGAAGTGAAATTTGGGAAGAGGATATTCTGCCATGATTTTTTTGGTTTAAATGAAATAATTAAATGATGAAATAAATGTGATCAGGATTCCTGTAATTTGTGTGAAAACCTCAGGATAATGAATTCTGCAGGTCTTACGGCCGCCATTCCAATTTCAACGATCAGCCTTCCCTCCAGAATATCCTGGGATGTCATTGTCTGGCCGAGCCCACACCTTACAAAAAAGGCATGCTCGGGTTTAGCTCCAGCCAAAGCTCCCTGGCGCCATAGCAAGGTTAAATAGTTTTCAAGCATGGCCCGTACTTTAATCCATGTGTTGGCGTCGTTGGGCTCGAATACAAAGGGGAAAGTGGCTTTTTTTGCTGATTCTTCCACCATTATAAAAAACCTTCGGACTGAAATGTATTTCCATTCATTGCTGTTTCCCTCAAGGGTGCGGGCACCCCAGACTAAAATTCCCTTTCCGGTAAAAGGACGTATGGCATTGACAGATTTTCCGGTGTCCGGATCAATATTCATGGTATCCTGTTCTGCATCCGTAATGAAATCGGTCACACCATAAATGGAATTCACGGAGACATTGGCAGGTGCTTTCCAGACTCCCCTGGAACCATCCACTTTGGCGTAAATGCCGGCAATGGCAGGGGAGGGGGGCAGGGTGGGACTTAATTGAGTCCTTATCCGGTCAATGGCTAAATTATAAATAGAGGTCCTGGAAGACTGAAAGGTATCCAGTGTGGCAGTGGGTTCAACCACCTCGTCTGTGGTAATGTTTATGTCCACATCGGATGCCAGATAGGAATAGTCCAATGTGGTTTTTAAATTTGGATAATAGGCAGCTGCATAATTTAAATCTGTATTTCTTGCAAATGCAGTTCTGAAATTGTCAATAGTACTGGTTGTATTAACCGGTGAGGGTTCAATAGGTGAACCAATGGAAACCGGCAATGAATGATGGATATCCACCAGGGTAAACCTGTCCTGCAATACCCGACATTGTTCAATGGCCTGGTTGATCACCGTATTGTAATAAGCTGCTTCCGCCAGGGATTGCCCTTCGGGGAAAACAATGATAGTTGGTTCATCTGATGCAGCCAGAACATTTAATCCACCAATAAAATCGTCAGGGCTTAGTGGAGAAGGGGTATTTCCTATCGAAATAATATAACATGGTCCTCCTCCATTATCAAAATACAAGCGGAGGCTGTAATACATATTATGCACCGATGGATTGGAAATTGTTGCATTCCCTATACTTGTCCCTGTTGTAGTGTTGATATTGATATTAACCGAAATCCCCGTTTCATTATCTGCAAATCCAAAATATAATTCAAAATTCTTTAAGGAAAAGATTTTGGTGGGTACCATATTGAGTGAAGCGCCTACCTCATCCTGTGCCAATTGGGTATAGCCAATAAATACGGGAATCGCTGAGGATACCTGAGCAACGGAAGGCGGAAATGTTGGAATTTCTGTGGTGTAAACCCCTGGGGTTCTGATTGCACCTTCATTTATTTGTGACATGTTTTCCTGTTTTAGTCATTGAAATTTTTCATATTTTACTTTTAAACCTTAAATTATATACCGGACTTCTTAATTGATTATCCGGACCGGTGACAAAAAGATTATAGGCATTGTTGGTGGTTCCACTGTTGAAAATATCGATTACAGCAAAACAAGTATCATCCAGTTCCAGGGAATCGGTTTCCTGTAAATCAGCATTATTTACAAGCTGCTCAACCGGAAGTACTTCCTGCCAATATGCAGGATCACTGATGGCTATATTATCACTGTCAAAAACATGCTGGAGCGCCTGAAAGAGCTGAGCTCCCTCCTGAACAATAGTTCCTGTACTGTAATCACTGGCAGCAACATATACATCTATGGGCCTGGATACAAAAGGGTCCGGGCCAATTACATTATTGATTCGATTAGAAAAGTGGTATACCTGGTTTTTTCCGGTGGCTACAACAGCGGTTCTGTCCATAAAATCCCGGGTAGAATACAAGAGAAGCCGGATCCGGATTTCACCCTGAAATGAAATAAAAGGAACTTTTAAATCTGTTGCCGGAGGGGCAAAAAGCCTGCTTCGAATATAACAAACAAGAAGATCATTGAATATTTTATAAGAAATGCCATAATCCCTAAACAATCTTTTGGTGCTTTGATCCGGAAATACCCTGATGGATTGGGATAAGCTGTTGGATGCCGGCGTCCCAAAACCTGGGTGTAAAAACCTTACAGAAAATAAATTTTCATATAAAGTGTTGATGACATCCACGCTTTCAGGCATGATTTAGATTTTACGATGCTGGATCTCAATTTCCTGTATCAATGCACCTGTTTGATCCGTTACGCTGTCAATAGTAATCATGCGCATCCTGTAGACCACGGAAGGATGATATTTTCCTCCCAATACCGACCATACCTGTTGCAGCTGTTCCAGGTTCAGATTGACCATCTCAAGGATCAGTTTTTCAATGGCTGAATCTAGGTTAACCGTATTGGAATGGTCAAAGACATATTTGCTCTGAAAAAACTGTATCACTTGTTGAAGACTCTGCAAGGCAAGTCCATAACCTCCCACAGGTCTAACAGAAGTAAACAAGACAGTCAGATATAAATTTACCGCCGGATTTTTCATAAATATATCCGTTCCGCTTCTGATGTAGTTGTGTGGATCTCTGGAAACACGGCTTTCTTCAACATTAATAAGGGACATAAATATGTTATCGTCGCCACCGTTTGCATTGTCGGACAATATCTCTCCAATGTTGCCCAATTCTGCTGCTATTCCGGCATTGGTCAACTCCAGGCGTATAATGTCAAGGGCTGGAAAAATCATTTGGAATTTTTATTTCATTACTGCTAAATCGACACATACACTGCATGGTTGTTAGCCGACTTTCTGCACCACTATTAAGCTTTCTGCCGAATGAATTTTTAAGAAGCGTCCATTTGCGAGTATTTCATTTACGAAGGCCTGTACACCGGGATAATAATCCGCATAATCATGAAAGGCAATGTATCCCCCAGGAACCACAAAAGGGGAAAATTTCCAAAAATCCCGGGCTACATTGGGATAGTCATGAAGGCCATCAATAAACAAAAAAGAAATGGGATTCTCCCATTTAATATTGTAGGAATAATCCTTCATCAGCACCACCACTTCGGTTAAACCTGCATTCTCAATGTTGTGTTTGAATTTTTCCAGCGTGGGAGGGACATGTTGTATACCCATGTCACTGGCTCCTACCATACCTTCATGGGGATCTATGGCATATACCTTTGCTTCTGGAAAATAAGCCTTGGCAACAGTTCCCAGTACCACAGTAGATTTCCCCTGAAAACTTCCTATTTCTACTATATGATGGGGCTCTGGCAAGGAATTGCATGCTTTAAGCATAATGGAAATTAACAATTCGGCCTCCTTGTCAGCCAGCCAGCCTTCAATACCTTTAATACTGGATAATAAAGTACTGATTATTAACAAATTGGCGGAAGGGGAGGTTTTCCATACACCATTTTCACTATTATAATGGTTTGACTTCTCCCTTTCAAAAATACGTAAATCATTATCATATTTTCGTTCGATGGGATGAATCCAATAAGCATTGGGAATTTTTTGGGCGGCAGTTAAATCCTTTATTGTATAGGATGTTCGATACCGTACAAAATCATGTGAACAGGGATTTTGGGTAATATCATATCCTAAAAGCTTGACTAAGGTAGGCAATACGATTTCCTCTGTCGCCCAAATTTTTGTTTTTTGCATAATGGCCTGCAGCACCTTGTTTTCCTTAAAAAGTCTGGCCAGGTCTTTGGTCGCATCCCGGGTGAATACCGAGGAGGGCCAAAAACTCCAATGGACAAATTTTTCTTCTCCATCCTGAAATTGCTTTAGAAATGGTTTCCATAAATCAAACTCCTTATAAGCCTGGATGGCTGGCCATACTTTGGAATTGTTTGGCAATATCTGTTCAGGCTTGTTGGAGAGCATACCAATATTGGCCCTGTCCTTTAAATAATTCCCAATAAAGGGGCTGTATCCGGGTTTTAATGCCAGCTGGTCAGAATCTACAATGGTCAATGTGTCAAAAGAATAATTCTCCAAAGCAAAATCCATGCATCTTAATGCAAAGGGATGGAGGTATCCGTGTTGTACGGGAATTGGATCGGGATGAATCCTGGCCCCAAAGCTTTCATAGGGAAAATTTTCGGAAAACAATGCAGTATTTTCACCTCCATTATAAAGTAAAATAGAAGAGCTGGGATCATAATAATGCAGATTCCGTACCAGGTCAATGATACAATCCTCATTTTCATGGACCAGACAGGCATAAGTATTCTTTAGGGGTTTTTTAGTTTCGATGAAATTGGATTTTATTACCTCAGGGCTTTTCACCATTACCTTAGCGGTGCTAAAGGCTCCGTTGCTATAGGTGTTCCAATCACTCTTCATCAGTTGCTGGATTTCCGTTACCGGATAATCATACCACCAACTCCCATTGGATTTTTTTAAACTGGCATTGTCTTCATGGATCATGTGAACAGAAATCCTTGAATCTTTTAGCGGCTTTACCCGGCCAGGAGAAATACTCCATACAAATAAAGCATCCATTCCCACATTTATAGGTGCAAATGGATTGGTAGTCCAAATGGCTTTGGTATAGCAAAGGGAGCTCCCCAATAGCCAAGCCCTTTGATTTGAGGGGTATCGGTATTGGTAAGCATGTTTGGTGGATAAATTAAAATAAAGCAGCTGGTTTATTCCACATACATCTACTTGACCATTTTGTAAAGCGTTGATTTGATAGCTTAGTCGGTAGGGAACATACCAATCATCATCATCCCAATGAGCAATAATTTCCCCTTTTGTATAGCCACAGGCTAGGTTAAGCTTTTCTCCCAGGGTAATTTTTTTATCCAACCTATAATAGCGGATAGATGGTTCTTCCGGTATTAAGTCCCCAATGGCATCGGTTCCATCATCAACTATGATCAATTCTTTATTGGAATAATTTTGCCGCAAAAAATACCGTAAGGCGAAGGGTATAAATTTCCTTCGATTGTTGGTAGGCATGATACAGGAAACCAATGGCTGATGGGTATCTTTCATTGAAATTGGTCAAAAAATGAATTAAATCAATAAAGCTTCGCCTCTTCACTTACAGGCAGTAAAGAGAAGGGAATTTTTTTACAATTTACTGTTTAGAAACAAGGGATTCAATACCCAAGGTTGGGTATATTTTCTCATTTTTTTCCAGAAAGGAAATAAAAGTGAACCTAATTCATTTTATAATATTGGAAGAATCCAAGCACCTTGGAGGAATGGGTAATTGGTAAGTACAACCAGTATTTACTGGCCTGTCCAACATTCCGGTGAATTTGTAGAAATAGAAATAAAAAAATCGCAACTTGTTGTCCTTGACCTATCCGGATTCCTTTTGAAATAGGGATCAACTTGGAAGAGCCAGCAAAAAATACCCGTTGACTGGAGCCAATATCATTAATAGTATACAGCAGATAAGCTTAAAATAGATGGCGGCTGACAGAAAAACGATTTAATAGGATATGTTGCTGCAATGTATTAAATATGAGTTCTCCAAGGAAAGAAAGCTTCATTGAATTGGGGTTTTTAAAATTACTTTATTTTTAAAAAAAATTCTTCATCATGAAAAAAAGAATAAGGGTTATCCAGGAATTACTTCAAGAAAAAGGGCTTTACCGGGGAAGGATAGATGGGATTTTCGGTCCTGCCACTTTGGAGGCTTTGAACCAGGTGCCAGGGTTGAATAATGCGTGGCCCAATACCAGAAAAATTACCGCATTTATCCAAATCACAGCCAATGAAAAAGGTATAGATGCAGGGCCTGTAGATGGTTTTTGGGGTCAGCGTACCCAATAT
Source organism: Cyclobacteriaceae bacterium (assembly GCA_040905165.1). GTDB lineage: Bacteria > Bacteroidota > Bacteroidia > Cytophagales > Cyclobacteriaceae > Cyclobacterium. The sequence goes on from JBBDSA010000040.1 coordinate 38,537, forward strand.
GCTTTTGATGAATTAACCTTTTTATTGGAAAACAATAGAAGGAGGCCACCATGGAGGCCGGATGAATTTGTCAGTGCAAACCGATGGCCAAAACAGGGATCTGCAGAATTTCATGAATTTTATGGACCAAGGGGAAGTCAATTGGTTACCATGAGCCTGCCCTTTGTATTTAAAATTGCATGGGATCTAAGGTACAGGGCCAGGAGAATTACCTGCCACCAAAAAGTGGCCGAGAGCCTCTTGCAGATTTTGGAAAAGGTGAGAGATATTTATGGAGAGGAGGATATTGATGCCCTAAGATTAAACCACTTTGGGGGTTGTTATAATAATCGCCTGATGAGGGGAGGGACCCAATGGTCTACACATGCCTGGGGAATTGCCCTGGATTTTGACCCAGCAAGGAATCAGTTGACTTGGGGTCGGGACAGGGCGTCGCTGGCACATCCGGTTTATGAGGAATGGTGGAAATGCTGGGAGGAAGAGGGATGGGTCAGCCTGGGCAGGCAGCGGAACTTTGACTGGATGCATGTACAGGCAGCAGAAATTTAAATTTAGAGGTTTAAGAATTGAAGATAAAAAAACAGCCATAACACAGGGTGAATTTTAGACTTGACCATACCATCACGGCCTGGATGGTCGGCTTTTGCTAAAATACCCATCCTATAGCCGGGAAATTGAATTTTTTGGAGGCCCATTAACCTGATCACCACCCAATCCCATAATCCTCACCATGGTTGCTGGCCCCGCCCCACATGGTGCCATGCTTCCAGTCAAACCAGATGGCATTGATGGGCCCGGAAGTGCGTTCCCTGAAATCCATCTGGTAGCCCCTGTTTTGCAGGTCCCGCCTTACCCAGGAAGGGGTCTCTGATTGCAGGGTCAGGGCACCAGGTTTTATTTCATGGTTGCCAAAAGCAGCCTGCATCTGGTAGCTGTTGAGATTGGGGGCTTCTACGGCCTGTTGCACGTTCATGTCAAATTCTACCATGTTCAGGAAAAACTGTAGGAGGTTCTGGTCCTGAGTATCCCCGCCCTGTACAGCAAAGGCCATAAGCGGTTTGCCATCTTTTAGGGCGAGGGAAGGCGTAAGGGTCACGCGCGGTCTTTTGCCCGGTTCCACCACATTAAAGGGATTCACTTCTTTATCCAACACAAAACTTTGCATGCGCTGGCTCAGGCCAATCCCGGTATTTCCCGCAATCACAGCCGGAATCCATCCCCCGCTCGGGGTTATAGAAACGACCCAGCCCTCTTTGTCTGCAGCGGCTATAGAGGTGGTACCGGCCGTAAAGTCCTCCAAAAAGCTGTCACTTACCTCCCCATCATTGTCTTCACTGAATTTGAAATATTTTTTGCTGTAGTTTTCAAGTTGACTTTTATAGGGGTTTTCACTTCCCTGAAAGGGGTAGGGATCGCCGGGATTGGCCCAGGGATCATTGACCTCTCCGATCAACTTCCCCCTTTCCCTAGCATATTCTTTGGACAGCAACCCTTCCATGGGGCTTTTGGGCTCAAATGCGGGATCACCATAGTAAAAATCCCTGTCCGCAAAAGCCAGGTTCATGGCCTGGTATAAAGTATGAATGTAATTGGCAGAATTAAAGCCCATGCCTTTCAGGTCAAAGTTCTCCAGGATATTCAGGGATTGCAATAAAGCTGGCCCCTGTGTCCATTGCTGGAGTTTATACACCTCTATGCCTTTGTAATTCACATGTAGGGGTTCCTCGATTTTGACTTTCCAATTGGCCAGGTCGTCCATGGTGATCAGCCCGCCTTGTTCCTGTACACTCCGGACAATCTCTTCGGCAATATCCCCTTTGTAAAAACGGTTATAGGCTGCCTGCAGCGCCTCTTTTCTTGATTTACCTGCCTTTAAGGCTTTTTTTTCCGTATCCACCAACTTCTGCAAAGTGGACAGCAGGTCCTGTTGTTCGAAGATTTCACCGGCAATAGGTGCTTCCCTTTCCTCACCCAGATGAGGTAAAAATACGGCTTTGGAGTAAGGCCATTCTTTGATTTTATCCTTATCCCGTTCAATGGCATTGGCAGTTTGGGCTTCAATCGGATAACCCCTCGCCATTTCCATGGACGGTGCCAACACTTCTTCTAAACTTAATCGCCCATATTCAGACAGCATGATAATCAATCCCCCCAAGGTGCCGGGAGTAACCGCAGCCAGGGGACCGAAGCTGGGAGGGAATTTCATGCCTTTATCTTTAAAAAAGTCTGCCGTAGCACCTGTAGGAGCCACACCCAAAGCATTAATGGCAATGACCTCCCGGGTGTGTGGGTTATAAATTAAGGCCTGGGTTTCTCCGCCCCAGCTTAAAACATCCCACATGGTACAGGTGGCGGCCAACATGGCGCATGCCGCATCCACCGCATTTCCTCCCTTTTGAAAAGTCATGGAACCTGCGGTGGCTCCCAGAGGTTTTCCGGTGATGGCCATCCAGTGTTTGCCATGAAGTACTGGTTTTTGGGTGGTCTGTGCCAAAACAGGTCCCCATTTGACCATTAGGAGAAGCAATAATGAAAATAAATAAAGCTTTAACCGGGATAAATTTTGTAATGCCATCATGAAGTCCTAATTTTAATGAATAAAGAAAATTATGCAATTAATTTTTAAGGATGAAACTTTTCTTTATGCAATGGCAATTTTTTATATTGCTGCGGGCATCATGCATTTTGTGAAGCCTAAGTTATATATAAGCATTATACCACCCTACATTCCTTATCCCAAGCTGGTAAATATGCTGGTGGGAGGGATGGAAGTGGTTTTGGGTGCTGGTTTGCTATTTGAACCTACCCGGATTGCGGCTGCCTATGGAATCATCCTATTGTTAATTGCAGTGTTTCCGGCCAATTTGTATATGTACCAAAAAAAGAACAAAGGAATCCCCAAATGGTTGTTGTTTTTGAGGTTACCTTTGCAACTACTGCTTATCGGCTGGGCCTATTCATATACTTAAAATAAGAAAAAAATTGACTTTCAGCGAATTTAATTTTGAAACCAACCTGCAGGAGGGCTTAGATGCCATGGGTTTTGAAAAACCTACTCCGATTCAGGAACAGGCCATACCTATCATTATGGCCGGAAAAGACATCATTGCCACTGCCCAAACCGGGACTGGTAAAACGGCGGCTTTTATTTTACCCATACTGAACCGGATTACAAAACATCCGGGTAAGGGCGTAAAGGCATTGATCATCGCCCCGACCAGGGAGTTGGCCATTCAGATTGACCAGCAGATCCAGGGGCTCGCTTATTTTTTGGGCGTCAGTTCGATACCCATTTATGGTGGGGGAGATGGCAATACCTGGGAACAGCAGAAAAAGGCCCTTGAAATGGGAGCGGAAATTGTGGTGGCCACACCAGGTAGGCTTATTGCCCTTCTGGCCGGGGGAAAAGTGAATTTTGACAGCATTGAGCATTTGATTTTGGACGAAGCAGACAGGATGCTGGACATGGGATTTTCAGAGGACATCCAGACCATTATCCAATATCTGCCACAGAAGCGGCAGACTTTGCTTTTTTCTGCAACCATGCCTCCCAAAATCAGGAAATTTTCTCAAAAAATACTGCACGAACCGGAGCAAATTTCTATTGAGCTCGGAAAAACAGCCAAAGGAGTAAGCCAATATGTTTATCATGTTTACGACCAACAAAAGGAAGATCTGACCACGTGGATTTTAAATCAACAAGATTATCAGGCAGTTATTATTTTCTGTTCTAGAAAGGATAAGGTGAAATCTCTTTATAAAACCTTAAAGAGGAATTTTCAGGTGGAAGCATTCCATGCGGATTTGGATCAATCGGAAAGAGAAAAGATCATGTCTTCCTTTAAAAATAAATCTTTGAAAATCTTGGTGGCTACCGATATATTGTCCAGGGGAATTGATGTGGAAGACATTGAATTAGTATTGAATTTTGACACACCCAATGATCCCGAAGATTATGTTCACCGCGTGGGCAGAACTGCCCGGGCGGAAAAGAAAGGAAAGGCCATCACCTTTGTCAATGAAAAGGATAAGTTCAAATACAAAAACATACAAAACCTGATTGGTCTGGAAATTGAAGTGCTGTCCAACCCTGAGGAGGTAGGAAAAGGGCCGGATTTATCAGCATCAACCAGACAAAAGCCAAATATCAAATCCAAAAAATCAGGCGGAAGGGAAAAATCCAGTAAGGGTACATCTCCCAAAAGGAACCATAAGGCAGGCCCAAGGGCTAAGAATACCCCGGAATCCCATCAGGAACGGGAGGAAAAAATAATTCCCAAGAATGAACCGGAAAATAAAAGCAAATTCAGATCAAGGAAAAATTTAAATGACTGAATTTTTCCTTTAGTTGGGGAATAGGAAAATGGTAATTTAAATCATCGAAAAATGAATGACCGAAATGTATATATTGTCGGAGCAGGTATTTCAGGATTGGTGGCAGCCCTAGAATTGGAAAAAGCAGGTTATTATCCGGTGATTTTGGAAAGTACAGACAGGATAGGAGGTAGAATCAAGTCGGAAAAAATGGATGGATATACCCTCGACCGTGGTTTTCAGGTATTGTTGACTTCCTATCCCGAAGCCAGGAGATACCTTGACTTTGATGCCTTAGAACTTAAATTATTTAAGCCAGGTGCGGTCATCTTAAAGCCTGGAGACACTTTTTCCGTCCATGATCCTTTCAGAAATCCTCTCAGAATGATCCCCATGGCTTTTTCAAAAGTTGGTACCTTGTGGGATAAATTCAAAATGTTCCAGCTTACCAAAATGCTTAAGAAAAAGACCATTGAACAGATCTTTTCTTCCCCTCAGACTACAACACTGGAGTATTTAAAGGATTTTGGATTTTCCGATAGGATCTTAAATAATTTCTTCATCCCCTTTTATAAAGGTGTTTTCCTGGAAACAGAATTGAAAACTTCTTCCAGAATGTTTGAATTTATTTTTAAAATGTTTTCAGAAGGAAATGCAGCCCTGCCGGCTAAGGGAATGGAAGAAATCCCCAGGCAACTGTTGGCACAATTAAAATTTTCCAAAATACAATACAACACCAAAGTAACAAAAATTGAGAAAAACATAATCCAACTTGAATCCGGAAACACCCTTACCGCAGATGATATCATCATTGCTGCCGATGCAGGAAATCTACTGAACGAAGTTAACAACTTTCGGTACCATTTTGTTACCAATATTTATTTCACCACCCAACAATCCTTTATGGGTAAGGCCATGATCGGCCTGGTTCCGGACAGCCATTTTTTAATCAATAACCTGGTCTTTTTGACGGATATCAGTAAGTCTTATTCCGAGGATGGTCGTGCCTTATTATCCGTCTCCATTGTAAAAGAGATGGAAAGCCTGGATAATATTGAAAAAATGGTTGCCTTGGAATTGGAGGCCCTTACCGGTATCAGTGCGGACTTTTTCAAACATCTGAAAACGATTCAAATTCCCCAAGCCTTACCTGATTTGACGGATTGCAAACACTGGATACCTGCACAACATACCAAGGTTTATGACCATGTTTTTATGGCTGGAGACCAACTGTTAAACGGTTCCATCAACGCTGCCATGACCTCAGGCCGTTTGGCAGCAGAAGGAGTCATTGCTGACATTGTAAAGGAAGGTAATATCAGTTGATCAAATTTTTGCCTGGAAGGTATACAGGTCATAATACCGCCCTTTCTTTTCCACCAGGTCATCGTGCCTGCCTCTTTCTACAATTTGGCCGTTTTCGATAACCAAAATCTCATCAGCTTTTCTAATGGTACTTAACCTGTGGGCAATGACAAAAGTGGTCCGGCCCTGCATCAACCTTTTTAAACTGGATTGAATAAAATTCTCACTTTCGGCATCCAGGTTACTGGTGGCTTCATCTAAAATCAATATCCTGGGATCTGCCAATATGGCTCTGGCGATGGCCAATCGTTGTCTTTGTCCACCTGAAAGTTTTACACCCCGCTCTCCGATTACGGTTTCCAAACCCTTTTCAAAGTGATCAGTGAATTGGTTCACATAAGCCGAACTTACTGCCTCCAATAAGGCCTCTTCTGTAGCATTGGGTCTTGGGAATAAAATATTCTCCCTAATGGTACCTTCAAAAAGGAAATCATCCTGTAGCACAACGCCAAGTTGGCTTCGGTAGGAATCCAGGTCTACCTGATTGAGGTCCTGGCCGTCTACTGTGACCAGTCCCCGGCTAGGTACCAGGAAGGAGGCCACCAGTCCGGAAAGCGTGGTTTTGCCGGATCCAGAACTGCCAACAAGTGCAGTGACTGTGCCCGGATGCGCCACAAAGTTGATATTTTTCACCACATCCTGGCCGGGTTCATATCCAAAATAAACACCCTCAAATTTTACTTCCCCATTGATTTCCGGAATCTTGATATTTCTTTTGGCAGGATCAGCCTCCAAAGGCAAATTCATTAATTCTTCCGTCCGATCCAATCCGGCAAATGCCTCCGTCAGTTGGCTTCCAATATTACTCATCTGAAGGATAGGGGCAATCATAAATCCCAATAATAGGGTAAAGGCAAGAAAGTCACCGAAAGTAAGTTGTTCTTCCATAATCATGTAGCCGCCTATACCCATAATTCCTGCTGAGGCCAAACCTAATAAAAAGGTAGCGGCACTGGTTACAAAACTGGTGGCAGTAAGGCTGCTTTTCACATTTAAAAACAAACGGTTTACACCTTCTTCAAAGGTTTTTTCTTCCTGGTTTTCCGCATTAAACCCCTTGATCACCCTAATGCCCCCCAGGGTTTCTGTTAGACGGCCTGTTACCTCCGCGTTGATTTTGCCTCTTTCCCTGAATATGGGTCTGATCCTGCTAAAAGCTTTCATAGAAATTATACCGAAAACGGCAACGGGCACCAGCACATACAGGGTCATCATGGGGCTGATATAGATCAGCAACACCAAACTGATAATGGAAGTCAACACCCCACCCACCATCTGGGCCAATCCTGTTCCCACCAGGTTTCTTACCCCTTCCACATCTGTCATGACCCTGGAAACCAATTCACCTGTTTTGGCATTGTCAAAAAACCGGATGGGCAACCGGATAATATGGGACTGTACCTGCGCCCTTAACTTGGCGATCAGGTTTTGCGCTTCCACGCTGAGAATCTGGGTGAGGGCATAGGAGGTCACCGCTTGAAGGGTTACTGCAATGGTCACCGCAATCAGCAGCCATTTTAACAGCTGAAAATCATTGGATGGAATTACTTCGTCGACGAGGTATTTGCTGGCATAGGGAAGGACCAGGCCAGAAAGCCTGCTGATCACAATCAGCACCAAACCTATAATGATAAATTTCCTCCTGGGCCAAATTATGGTTTTGAAAACACTTTTTAAACTGACTTTTCCGGTGGTTTTTTTCATGAGAAAGATTAAATAAGGACCTAATTTAGTAATATATTCAGTCATATGGGGCACTGGTTTAAAAATTCCAGATTTTTCAGCCCTTCAATAAAATTTTTCGGTTTGAGCATCATAAGCGAAAAACATTCCAGGAAGAATATGAAGCGTTTATTGTGAAATTTGGATTTGAGAGGTTTAAGGATAAATGATTTGGCTAAAGCCAATGATGCTGTCAAACTCCATATTGCCTACAGCTAAAGCAGTAGGCAATTGATCCAAAGGGTTTCTGTTTCCAAATTAGGGCCGATAAATCACTAGCCCAACCTCCTTTAATAGGAATGCGGCTTTAGCCCATTCCACAATAGAAATTTAAAATTATGGGCTTTAGCCAAAATTAAAGCCATAGGGTTTTAAATAAATTGAATTATGCTTTTAGGGAATAGCTCAATCTATAATTTTTTTCTGGCCTCAATCAGGACCAAAAATACAGAGAATTAAAGGATTAATAGCTGATTTTAAGGCCAATTTATGGTACAGCGATGCCACTGTACTTTCATAATTTCTTAACCCCAAAAAGCTATTCCAAAATTTGGTCTTAATTAAATTTTGTCTTTGACCGATAGTAAATTTGGAGTATACTTGTAATGGTCGGTTTGGTTTAATGGGTTAAAAAAGTAAAAGCCATCCAATGAAGAAGAAAGAAAAATACAATGAAATTACAGCCAGGCATTATGCTTCCTATCGACCCCCACTTCATGAATTGATCCTTGAAAATTGCCTTTCAGGAGAAGAAACATTTGAAAATATATTGGATATTGGATGTGGCACCGGAATTTCTACCCTGGCATTGGCAAAATATGGATGTAGTGTGTATGGCATAGATCCCAGCGCAGACATGTTAAAAATGGCCAAATCCAAAAAAAACGTGAACTTTCTTTTATATGATGGCCATTCCATCCCGATTTCCAACAGAAAAATCGATCTGGTTACTTTTTCCGGGTCACTTTACTATGCCAAATCACCATCATTAATTAAGGAGCTTTTTAGAATTTGCCATGATAATTCAGTTATCATTTGCTATGATTTTGGAATAATTTTGGATGAGGTGCTGAACTATTTAAAAATCAATCGAAACAAAAAATCCGGTAATTATGATTTTGAATTCAATTTTAATGATGAACCCGGCTTTAATCAGTTGATTTCCAATAAGGGACAAATCGAAATGACAATGGAAGCAAAGGATTTGGCTCATGTGCTATTGAGCGATTCGTTTAATTATGAATTATTGGCAGAAAAATTTAATAGGTCGGATCTATTTGCCGAATTGGTAAATAAACTGGAATACCAAAGCCTTCAATGGCTGTTAAAAGCCAATATATATTATTCAAAATATATTATAAACTATTAAGATCATTACGAAGTTTAGCTTTAATTTGCCAATAGAATAGCTTTATTAATTGTTCAGAATTCAATTAATTCCCAGATTGGCATGATTTTATAACCTATTGGTTGGTTGTATGCCTTATTGAAATGAAATGAAAATTGTAATCATCAGTGGACTAGCGCATCGTGACAGGGAAGTGGTACAGGAAGTTATTCGAAATTTCAGCAATGTAACGCTCATCCATATTTTTGCTGAACCTAAAAAGAAGACAGGAATAAATTTCTGTAACTGGGTAAATAATAAAGGAAAAAAAATCCTGAAAAAGCTACATAATATCAGGATAAGCAGACGTTTCAGGAACAATAGGCCTGAAGGATTGGACTGTGAAAGAATCCGGTTTCCCTCAAAGGAAATCAACACAGAGAAGGGAGCGGCCCTTATTAAAAGCTTACAACCGGATGTCCTATTTACTTCCCAGGCACCCATTTTGAAAAAAGCCATTTTCCGAATCCCAAAACTCGCCGCCATCAACAACCATTATGGAATGGCACCCCAATATCGAGGGAATGATACTTTATTCTGGGCATTATATTATCAGGATTATGAACACGTCGGTGGTTGCATCCACTATATCTCCAAAGGAGTTGATACCGGTAATATTCTTGCACAGGTGCGTCCAAAGATTGAAAAGGGGGACGGAGAAGCGGAGTTAAATATAAAAACAACCCTTTTGTTGGCCAAAACTGTCCCGCAGATATTGGGGATTATCCAAAAAAGTCAGGTATTGCCCAAAGGAAAAATTCAGTTGGAAAAAGGAAGGAATTTCAAATCTTCGGAAAGAACATTATATGTGGACATTAAGTTTTTGTTTTTAAAGACAATGGGATTCAGGAGGGTAGAAAATACCCGGGAAAAAATTGAGTTTTTTATTTAGCGGTGAAAATATTGAAACCATCCGAAAAATTGTTATTTCAATTATTGCAAAAATATATCATGGATTACTTATACAAAAATTTGAAAACCATGAATATTAATTAAAAATAACCGATAATTTTTTAATACCACGCGTACAGGATTTTATTTTGGCAAGATGTTTGTAAATTATTTTTAAAATATTTTGATTTCATTCTTATTCCCTTGCGAATTGGGATAGGGAACAAACAATAGGGCCAGGTTAAGTCAAACCATCTCTATTTTTGCCTGTAAGGAGCAATTTAGATCATGAGATCTGCGTAAAAGTTAATGAGATTTATTTTTAAAATCCTACTTAGTACATTTAACCATAAATCAAATTCCAAATGAAAAAATTCAAAAACCCAAGTAATCCAAAACTCGAGGATTTAGAAAAAAATACCTTGAGAAATGATGAAGCAGCCATGACTACCGATCAGGGCCTTAAAATAAATGACGATCAAAATACGCTTTCAGCAGGAGATAGAGGTCCTTCACTTTTGGAGGATTTTATATTAAGGGAGAAAATCACCCATTTCGATCATGAAAGGATCCCCGAAAGGATCGTTCATGCTAGGGGTTCAGGGGCTCATGGCGTATTCAAATTGCACACCTCACTGAGCAAATACACAAAGGCCAAAATTTTTACAGAAGTGGGTAAAGAGACCCCCGTTTTTACAAGATTTTCTACCGTAGCGGGTTCCAAAGGAAGTACAGATCTGGCCAGAGATGTACGGGGATTTGCCGTTAAGTTTTATACAGAAGAAGGCAACTACGACCTGGTGGGAAATAACATCCCCGTTTTTTTTATACAGGATGCCATGAAATTTCCGGATCTGGTTCATGCTGTAAAACCAGAACCCCATAATGAGGTACCTCAGGCAGCTTCGGCCCATGACACCTTCTGGGATTTTATTTCTTTAATGCCTGAATCGCTACACATGATCATGTGGGTGATGAGTGATCGCGCTATACCAAGAAGCTTGCGCATGATGGAAGGGTTTGGGGTCCATACATTTCGGTTGATCAATGATAATAATGAATCTACTTTTGTAAAGTTTCATTGGAAGCCCAAGCTGGGTGTTCATTCTGTCTTATGGGATGAGGCGCAAAAAATTTCAGGAAAAGACTCGGATTTCCATAAAAAGGATCTTTGGAATGCCATAGAAGAGGGTGATTTTCCTGAATGGGACCTTGGTGTTCAATTGATTCCTGAGTCAGATGAACATAAATTTGATTTCGATCTTTTGGATGCGACAAAATTGGTTCCAGAATCAGAGGTTCCTGTACAACTTGTAGGTACCATGACGCTGAACAGAAATCCGGCAAATTTCTTCGCAGAAACCGAACAGGTTGCTTTTCATCCCGGGCATCTGGTACCGGGTATAGATTTCACCAATGATCCCCTTTTACAGGGAAGATTGTTCAGTTATACAGATACGCAACTTAGCCGACTGGGAAGTCCCAACTTCCATGAAATACCCATTAATAGGTCCATTAATCCCATAAGGAATAATCAAAGAGATGGGCATATGCGCCAGCAAATCAATGAAGGTGTAGCGAGTTACCACCCCAATTCGATTGGAGGAGGGTGTCCTTACCAGGCCATGATCAAAGACGGTGGATTTCATAGCCATGAGGAGCGGATTGACGCTAAGAAAATCCGTAACCGCAGCAGGTCTTTTATGGATCATTATAGTCAGGCCAGGCTATTTTACAGGAGTCAGACGAAAACGGAACAGCAACACATGATTAAAGCTTTGCAGTTTGAACTTTCCAAAGTGGAGCGGGCTCCTATCAGACAAAATGTAGTGGATCAATTGACTAATATTGATATGGATATGGCACAGAAAGTGGCAAAGGCCATTGGAGTTCCTAAACCTTCAAATCCGGCAAAACCCGTGAATGAAGGAAAACCAGCTGATGCCAATGATCAACATTATGCACCAATTGTAACAGACCCTGCAACCCAATCCGATGATGCCCTTAGTATAATCAAAAATCTCAAAAATGCTACGCAGACCAGAAAGGTAGCTTTTATCAGCATAGGTGGTCATGATGGCAAGCAGGCTCAGGATTTGGAATCCAGGTTGGGAGAAGCAGGGGCAAAGTTAAAGGTGGTTTCTACGCAACTGGGTAAAATTAAGGATAATAATGGTGCAGAAGTTGATGTAGCAGAAACCTTTTTCAATACTTCTTCCGTCCTTTATGATGCGGTTGTGATTGCTGATGGGGGTGATGGAGGTACAGATATGCTGGCAAATGCTCAGGTAAAGGAATTTATAATGAATGCCTTCAATCATTGTAAACCTATACTTATCCTTCCCGAGTTAGATACCTTTATTGCTGAACTTGGCCTTCCTTGCTGTAAAAAAGGAATGAAAAGGGCTTCGGAACTTTATGTGGATAGTACGATAGAAGGTTTCTTGGAATCACTTTCCAAACACAGGCTTTGGGATCGAGAGGAATTGCTTTAACCTTTGAGGTCTAACCTTTGAGGTCTTTCCAGACCTCGAAGGTTTAAAATGGTTTAAACAGAAGACCTTCGGGGTTTTGGAAACCCCAAAGGTCAGAGTGCTAACTCTAAAAACCTGATGCCGCATCCATCCCTCTTGGGTCTGCACCTCCCTCAAGGCGCCCATCTTCCAATACCAGAATGGCATCTACCCTTCCAATCCCACCTCTTTCAGTCATTTCGTGGCCTTTTTCTTTAAGTTCTTCCAAAATATCCCTGTTGTCAAAATCCCTCTCGTACATTATTTGGTCGGGTTTCCACTGGCTGTGGAAACGATTTTCATTGATGGCTTCCTGCATGCCCATCTCAAACTCCACCACATTGACAATGGTTTGAAAAACGGAAGTGGGAATGGTGGATCCACCAGGAGTGCCTACTACCATAAAAAGGGAACCATCTTTTTCCAGAATGGTTGGTGTCATGGAGCTTAGCATCCTTTTTCCCGGCTCGATTTTATTGGCTTCTCCACCCAACACCCCAAACATGTTGGGAAATCCGGGTTTTATGGAAAAGTCATCCATTTCATTGTTCAATAAAAATCCGGCCCCCTCTACCACTACTTTGGAACCCATTCCCCCATTTAATGTCGTCGTGGAAGAAACGGCATTGCCCTGTGGGTCTACAATGGAAAAATGAGTGGTCTCTTCACTCATTGAAAGAATTTCTCCTTCCTGGATCAGATCAGAAGGCGTGGCTTTTTCGGGGTCGAAATCTTCAAATCTCTGGCCCAGGTAATCACCGGACAACAGGTCGGATACCGGAACAGGGTAATAATCCAAGTCTCCCATAAAGGCAGCCCTATCGGCAAATATCCTTCTTTCCATTTCTGTTTTAAGGTGGAGATAGTCCGCATATTTTTCACCCTTATTGGAAACATCAAAATTCTCCATGATCCCTAACATCTGTAAGATAATCAACCCTCCGCTACTTGGTGGTCCCATGGTAATGATGTCATAATTTTTATATGAACCTAAAAGAGGGGATCTCCAGACACTTTCATACTGATCCAGGTCATCCAATGTGATGATCCCTCCACCTCTTTCCATTTCCGCTACAATGTAGTTGGCAACAGTTCCCTTATAAAATCCTTCTCTTCCCTTATCCTGGACCAGTTTCAGGGTGTTGGCCAATTGAGATTGGATGAGGGTATCACCTTCTTGCCAATCTTTACCAGAAAATTGAACAGGTTCTACCGTTGAATATTTTATTAGATTTTCAGAAGCCCCATTAAAATAGGATGCTTCATCCTCTGTTAGTACAAACCCTTTTTCAGCCAGGTCCACAGCAGGTTGTATAAGTTTTGTCCAGTCCATGGTGCCGAATTTCCCATGGGCTTTTGCCATACCATCCACAGAACCTGGTACACCCGATGCCAAATGACCATTTTGGCTGATTTCAGGAAGGGGTTCCCCCATCTTATCAAGGTACATGTCCCTAAATGAATGGATCGGTGATTTTTCACGGTAGTCCAGGGAATGGTAATTCCCCTCTTTTTCCCTGATTACCATAAAACCTCCCCCTCCGATGTTTCCCGCCTGCGGATATACGACTGCCAATGCCATATGAACGGCCACTGCAGCATCCACGGCATTGCCTCCCTGTTGTAGGATCTCTAGCCCCACTTCTGAAGCGATGGGATGGGCCGAGACAACCATTCCCTTTTCTGCAATAAGCCCTTTCTCTGGTTTTTGACATGAAAAGACCAGAAAAAATACCGGAAACAAGATCAATATGGCCCGGCTAATATTTGAATACTTTAACTCGTTATTCATTGATTGATAATAAGTGGTAATTTGAAATGGAATCATGGGATTTTAAGGACAAGGATACAGGCCTTTGCTTGTCCAGTCAATTATTTTGCAAAGAGGTTAAATGGGGAGGTTTATTAAGGGGCTAAAGTAAATAAAAACCACCAAATATTTCCGAAAAAAATGGTGGAAATATTTATAAAAGCTATAGGCTCAATGATGGATTTTTTTAAGGAAAATTTTCAAATCCTCTTCCAAATCGTTTAATTGACCCAAGAGATTTTGATAAAGCAGGGGAAAATATATTTCAACATCTTTTTCAATTTTTTCAATTACCTCATTGACTGAAATGGCCCCTAAAAAACTAAATACAGGTTTGGATTTATGGAATTTCTTAGCGATTGTCTGAAATTCTCCCAAATCGTATAGCGGGTTTAATGTCCGTAAATCCTGAATATTCAAATCCATAACCAATTCAATGATTTCATAAATCAAGTCAATATCTTGATCGAAGTAATGATAGATCATATCAGGTTTGATCTGTTTATACATAAAATTGGTTTTAATAATTAGTAAATGTAGGATATCCTACAATGCACCGTCGTAGGCATATGTAATTTTAACGCAATATTAATGTAGGGAGGATTAAAATTAGTAATTTTTAACAGTTAAAATTACTTAATTTTTGTCAATTATTTTTATTTATTTGTATTATATTGATTAAAAGGGAGTTATAATTATCCAAAAAGCTGATAGGAAGCAATAAAATAACATAATTTATCATCAGGAACTTTTTTGTCTTTTTTTGTTATTATATCAAAAATGAATTAATTTGAATTGATTTGTCATAAAATATGAACAAAAACAAATGGTTTTTTCTCCTTTTTGGATTGGTTTTTTTGATCATCATGCTAATTATAGGTATTGACATGTCATCAAAAACCACATTTCCAGGTTCAAAAGGTAATTTAAAAGAAAGAATTGAATCCAGAAAATGATAATTTCTACTTTTATTCTAAATTTTCCTAAAAACTTAAAATCCCCTTGCACCAATTGAAAATCGCCTTCCTGTTAAAAGCCCTGGCCTTAGAGGACATCCCTGCTGACATCAACTACCAAATTAAAGTGGAAAAAAAAATGTTGGGGGGTAAAGGTTTGGAATTGTTAGAAGCGGCCTATTTAAACCTTAATGGAATCAGTGAATTGCCCATATTGAACCATCTAAAAATAGATTTTAAAATCGGAAAAAACCTGTTTTTATATGATGATGCCCATCATTTTAACAGGTATAGAATGGTGACCCTAAAATCGGAGATCTATCAGGTTTTTAATTTTACCTGGCATTCCAATTACCAGCGGTTATGCCGGGCCCATGAAAGAGAATGTATGTTATCCGGATTACAGGATAGGGTTTGGAATGGACCTCCGTTGGCCTCCAAAAGCTTTGGGATTTCCGAGGAGCCGGGAGATTTGTCCGGCAACGGAGCTCCGGGTTGGAAATTAAATGCCTATAATGATGTCCAATACGATTTGATTTCAAGGTTACAGGGCTTTCGGATGATACGGATTCCTGCCTATGAAAATCTTTTAGTGGGGGGCTCGCTAAAAAGAATTGACCAATTGTTGCTGCGCCCCGATGAAAATACCCTTTCCGCTATCGGTTCCTGGCTCAACAGGAAAATGATGTAAGTGGAGACCAAAATAATTTTTAAACTTTTTTGTAATTCAAGTGGTCCTAAAATCTTAATCTTACCGAAATAATCCAAATAATTCCCTTTCCACTTTCTCTAATACAGAGGAAAAATCTTCCCGGTTGTTAACAAAATCCATATCATTGACATCAATAATCAACAATTTTCCCTGCCGGTAATTGTCTATCCAGTTTTTATAATGATTGTTAAGGCTTTTAAGGTAAGAGATCTGGATGCTTTTTTCATATGACCTTCCTCTTTTTTCAATCTGATCCACCAGCTTTGGAATATCAGCCTTGAGGTAGATCATTAAATCCGGCGGACTGATGTATTTTTCCATAGCATGATACAATTCCAAATAATTTTTGTAATCCCTGTTGGTAATCAGTTCCGACTCATGAAGGTTGGCTGCAAAAATATGGGCATCTTCATAAATGGTTCTGTCCTGTATGGTGGACAGTTTACATTCCTGAATTCGCCTTAACTGGTTAAACCTGCTATGTAGGAAATATACCTGAAGATGGAACGACCATCGGTGCATGTCCCCATAAAAATCAACTAAATAGGGATTTTCTTCCACGGATTCAAATTCTGCCTTCCATCCATAATGAGAAGCCAGTTTTTGGACCAAAGTGGTTTTTCCACTTCCAATATTACCTGCAATTGCAATGTGCATTTTATTCGGTTAATGGTTGGGCTTAAATCTTTCGGACACTGCTTTTTCTTTTGTGCCCGGTATATAGCGGTAAAAGCCTTCCCCTGATTTCACTCCGGTAAAGCCGGAATTTACCATATTCACCAATAATGGACTGGGCGCATATTTAGAAGATCCAAATCCTTTTTCAAGAACGCTCAGGATAGAAAGGCAAACATCGAGCCCAATATAATCTGCCAATTCCAGTGGCCCCATGGGATGTGCCATACCCATTTTCATGATCTGGTCTATGGTTTCCACATCGGCAACTCCCTCATTTAAACTTATAATGGCTTCATTGATCATGGGCATCAATATCCTATTGGCAATAAATCCAGGGTAATCCTTGACCAGGAGAGGGGTCTTGCCGATGGATTCGCTTACTGCTTTAATGATATGGATCGTTTCGGGGGAAGTTTTGATACTGGCAATTACTTCAACCAGAGGCATTATCGGAACAGGGTTCATGAAATGCATGCCTATTATTTTGTCCGGTCTTTGGGTACAGGCACCTATTTTACCAATAGAAATTGATGATGTATTGCTGGCAAGAATACATTTGGAAGCGCAAAAATTATCCAATTGTATAAATAGGGCAGCTTTGGCGTCAAAATCCTCTACTATTGCTTCTACCACTAAATCGGCCTCCTGTACCCCTTCTTCCAAAGCATTCGTTATTTTAATTCTTTTTAGAATCTCTGCTCCTGATCCTTGATCAAGGAGTCCTTTTTTCTTTTGGCGCAGAAGATTTTTTTCGATGGAAGCCACGGCCGCTTCCAAGGCCTGAATTTGGTTATCGATCAACTGAACATGGAAGCCATGTTGAGAAAAAGTATGGGCAATCCCACTTCCCATTGTTCCTGAACCTACGACTGCAATTGTTTTCATTGATAAATGTATTTTAAGGAATAATCCTGGTTACTAGAAAGAATAATATTAAAGTTCGCCAAAATAAATACCAACATTGTTTTTTTATTTGATTAAACTTGATCCATATCGTGTAAATTCAAAAATATTTCTAATTTTAACGGTGACTTGTTATCCTTTTGGCAATATTCCCCCACATGGCTCTAACCCAAATTTAACTGATAGCATTAATGGCCTGTTTACCCTTTCAAAAAGTAAAAATAGCATGAATCAGACAACCATTGTACAAGAACATCAATTAAAAAAGACATTAGGGCCCTTTATGCTTTGGGGATTGGGTGTGGGATATGTGATTTCGGGTAATTATTTTGGTTGGAATTTAGGCTTGGCGGCAGGGGGTACCTGGGGCGCTGCGATAGCCATTTTTTTTATCATTATCATGTATGTAACTTTTACCTTTAGTTATACTGAAATGGCCTGTGCCATTCCCAAAGCAGGAGGTGCCTTTTCTTATGCGGAAAGGGGTTTGGGCAAGCATTTGGGTTTTCTTGCAGGCATGTCCCAAAATATTGAATTTATTTTTGCCCCCCCGGCCATCGCCTCAGCTATTGGCGCCTATTTTGGTATTTTCTTTCCTGAATGGAATATTGTATGGATAGGCATAGGAGCTTATCTTATTTTTACCGCATTGAACGTTATTGGTTTGCAGGTAGCTGCTACTTTCGAGCTTTTTATTACCATAGTGGCTGTATTGGGTTTATTGTTTTTTGCAGGTGTGACCCTTCCGGAATTCAAGGTAGAAAACCTTCATATCAATGGCTTTCATAAGGGCTATATGGGCATAGTGGCTGCCATTCCTTTTGCTATCTGGTTTTTCCTGGCCATAGAGGGGGTAGCCAATGTGGCAGAGGAAACAATCCATCCACAAAAAAACATTTTGAAAGGCTTTGGATTTGCTTTACTGACTTTGGTGATTTTATGTGTGTTGACCTTTATTTCTGCCGTCGGGGTGGGCGGTTGGGAGGCCATTGTTTATCCGGATCAATCAGGAACCGCTTCAGATTCACCTTTGCCTTTGGCCATGGGCATGGTGGTGGGCAATGACCATTTTTATTATCAACTTTTGACTTTTATTGCCCTCTTTGGTTTGGTAGCCTCATTTAACGGGATTATCCTGGCAGCAGGCAGGACCACGTTTGAGTTTGGAAGGGTGGGGTATGCCCCAAAGGCCATAGGAAAAGTGAATAAAAGATTCAAAACACCGGCCAATGCATTGCTGTTCAACATGGTCATCGGGATGATTGCCTTAATGACCGGAAAAACAGGTGAAATCATCACCATAGCAGTATTCGGTGCCCTGGGTCTTTACATTTTATCCATGATCGCTTTTTTTCACCTTAGAAAAAAAGAACCGGAATTGGAAAGACCTTTTAAAGTACCCTATTTTCCGCTATTTCCTGCATTGGCTTTGATAATAGCCAGTATATCCATGATCGCCATGGTCATTTATAACTTTATTCTTGCCCTTATATTTTTTGCGATGCTTTTGGGAGCATACCTTTTTTTCAGCTTATTTATTCATAAAGCCTGACCAACATGAAACCTACAAAAGATGAAATCATAAGGGAATTAAAAGCCCGTTCCTGCGAAAAAATAAAGTTGGCCATAGTGGATATAGATGGGGTGTTGCGGGGAAAAATTGTATCCCTGGATAAGTTTATTTCCATTCTTGAAGGGGATTTGGGATTTTGTGCCGTGGTTTTTGGTTGGGATATGGAAGATAAATCCTATGATAATGTAGAAATTGCCGGCTGGCATACAGGTTACCCTGATTTTAAAGCCCATGTGGATCTCGGCACCCAAAGGCAGATTCCCTGGGACCATGATATTCCGTTTTTCCTGGCTGATTTTAGCCAGGACAAGGACCGAGGAAGTTTGGTTTGTCCCCGTACTTTATTGAAAACCATACGGCAACAAGCGATTGATGCCGGCTTTTTGCCACTATTTGCCCAGGAGTTTGAATGGTTCAATTTTGAAGTGACTCCCGAGGAGTATGGTAAGGATTCGGCTGCATCCACCAAACCCATGACTCCGGGGATGTTTGGTTATTCCATCCTGAGGTCTTCTCTGAAAAGCGAATTTTTCAATGACCTTTTTGATTTATGTCTGAAATTTGATATTCCCTTGGAAGGGCTGCATACAGAGACAGGACCTGGCGTTTATGAAGCTGCCATCCAATACAGCGAAATTTTACTGGCTGCTGACAGAGCCGTACTGTTCAAGACAAGTGTAAAAGAAATTGCCTATAGGCATGGGTTGATGGCTACTTTTATGGCCAAATGGACCGAATCGCTGCCTGGAAACGGAGGACATGTGCACCAGAGCCTTTGGGATCTCGATCTGGAAAAAAACTTGTTTTATGACACAGAAGAGAAATGGCAAATGAGTCCCTTAATGCGGCAGTATATTGCGGGTCAATTGCATTGTTTGCCCCACATTTTGCCCATGTTTGCCCCTACCATTAACAGTTACAAAAGACTGGTAGAAGGGGCTTGGGCGCCCACTACATTGACCTGGGCTAGGGACAACAGAACCACCGCTTTAAGAATCATTTCGGGTGGCAAAAAATCTACCCGGTTGGAGACGCGTGTAATAGGATCCGATGTGAACCCTTACCTGGCCATGGCGGCCTGCCTGGCAGCTGGATTATATGGAATCCAAAATCAGTTGGAACTGAGCAAACCGGCCACTGTGGGTAATGGTTACAGAGACTATTCCAACGGTTCCATACCGACCTCCCTCAAAGAAGCTACTGAGGCCATGAAAAACACCGATCTGTCTTATTCCTTATTTGGGGAAGGCTTTGTCAACCATTTCTGCAAAACCCGGGAATGGGAATGCAGGGAATTTGATTCCAAGGTCACCGATTGGGAAAGAAAAAGGTATTTTGAAATCATTTAATTCTTACCGTATTCCGTCCCCTATCTTATTAAATAATCCCATGGATATTCACCAAAAATTCAATTTTAATTTCCCGACACCCATCAGATTTGGCGTTGGGGTGATCACCGAACTGACCGATTATCTGAAAAGCCATCATTTGAGTCAACCACTTTTAGTCACCGACCCCACCGTCCGTGAACTGGATTTTTTTAAAAAGATATTGGCCCCACTTTCCCAAGGAGGTATGTCCGTATCCGTTTTTTCAGATGTTCATAAAAACCCCATTAAATCCGATGTTCTCAAAGGTAAAGCGCATTATCAATCCACCGATAGGGATTGTATTATTGGTATTGGAGGGGGGGTGGCTTTAGATGTTTCAAGGGCCATTGCCTTGAGTATTCATCACCATCGGGATTTGTTTGATTATGATGATTTGATTGGAGGTGATCAATATGTAACTGAACCGATCCCGCATTTTATTACCGTACCTACCACTGCCGGTACAGGAAGTGAAGTAGGTAGAAGTGCCATCATTTCGGAAGATGAGAGCAAGAGGAAAAGGATATTGTTTGCCCCTTCACTAATGGCAAAAATTGTTTTTGCCGACCCACAGCTGACCATGGATTTGCCGGCCTTTGTAACCGCTGCCACAGGCATGGATGCTTTTACCCATAATATTGAAGCCTATCTGTCTAAGAACTGGCATCCCATGTGTAGCGGGATCGCCCTGGAGGGCATCCAATTGATTGGGGAATCTTTGGAAACCGCAACGCTAAAACCTGACCTGGTATCAAGAAGCAAAATGTTGATGGCATCCATGATGGGAGCGGTTGCTTTTCAAAAGGGCCTGGGTGTAGTCCATAGTTTAGCCCATCCATTATCCAGTTTGCTGGACACGCATCATGGTTTGGCCAACGCAGTGAATTTACCTTATGGTTTGGCATTCAATTATGAAGGATTTGAGGATAAATTTGACCAAATGGCCTTAATGTTGGGTAGGAATAAAAGAGAAGGTCATCAATTGGTACCTTTTATTAAAGAATTGAATGAAAGACTGGGATTACCTACCCAACTATCTTCTATAGGGGTAAAAGAGGAACATATTGATACCTTATCAAAGTTGGCAGCCGCCGATTTTTGCCATCCCAATAACCCCAAACCGGTTACCGAGGCAGATTTTAAAGACATTTATAAAAGCGCCCTGTAATGATGCTTAAAATCGGAATCAGCGCCTGTTTTATGTATCCTGACCCCTCCAGGATTGTGTTTGGTCCTAAAAACCTGAGTTATATTGAAAATGACATGGCGCGTTATGTGACCCAGGAAGGCATATTGCCGGTATTGATCCCTGATGTCCCTGCTTCCAGGTTGGAACCAATATTAGCCGAAATGGATGGTTTTGTATTTCAGGGAGGCACTGATTTGGCTCCGGAATGGTATGGAGAGCAGCCTATCGTTCAAGGAAAATGGCTTGGGGATAGCTATAGGGATGAATATGAACTTAAAATCCTGGATTTTGCCATTAAAAATAAAAAGCCGGTTTTGGCCATATGCAGGGGAATTCAGCTATTAAATGTTTATTTTGGTGGAAACCTGTACCAGGATATTGCCACCCAAAATCCCTTGGCGATAAAACACAGGGATGCGGAAAGCTATGATAATTTAAGCCACCAACTGGTTTTTGAAAAAGGAAAAATTCTGGAAAGAATATATGCGAAAGCCGGCATGGAAAGGGTTAATTCGGTCCACCATCAAGCCATAAAAAATCTGGGAAAGGGGCTCGAAGTGCTGGCCAGATGCAAGGAGGATGAAATCATAGAGGCTGTAGGCTATCTGGGAGCACCTGAAGGAAAAGTCATTGGCGTTCAGTGGCACCCTGAATTTTCAGTAAATAGGGGAGTACCTTTTTTGGACCCCATGATACTTTATCAGTTATTTATCGATCAAGTTAAATTAGAAATCAAATGAAGGTAATCAATCCTGCAAATGGGTCCATTGTCAAGGAATTGAGGGAAGATGATTCAATTTCAGTGGCCAGAAAAATAGAGCAATTAAAAAGGGGACAAATCCAATGGAAAGAAAAACCGGTGGCTGAAAGGCTGGCATGCATCAGCCAGTTTGGTAAACTGGTTCAGAAAAATCTGGATGAGTTGGCGCTGGTTTTGACCAGTGAAACAGGAAAACCCATACAGCAGGCCTATAATGAAATCAAAGGTGCCCACAACAGGATTGTCCATTTGGAAAAAAATGCGGAGAAATGGCTGGCCAACGAACCTGTTTCCGCAGATGGACCGGTCCGGGAAGAAATTATTTTTGAGCCCTTGGGTGTGATCGCCAATATTTCTGCTTGGAACTTCCCCTATAATGTGGGATACAATGTTTTTTTATATGCTTTGGTGGCAGGCAATGCCGTGGCCTACAAACCTTCTGAATACGCCTCCCTTACCGGGCTTAAAATCAAAGAGCTTCTTTGGCAAGCCGGTGTTCCAAAGGATGTTTTTGAATGTTTTATTGGAAAAGGGGAAGTCGGGGAGCTGCTCCTTGAAGCTAATCTGGACGGTTACTTTTTTACTGGATCCCATAAAACCGGCAAGCAAATTGCCCAACGTGTGGCTTCTAAATTGGTTCCGGTTCAACTGGAATTGGGAGGAAAAGATCCCCTCTATGTCATGGAGGATGTTAAAGATGTAAAACAGGCAGCCATCAATGCAGCAGAGGGAGCTTTTTACAATAATGGGCAAAGCTGTTGTGCAGTGGAGCGGATTTATGTACACGAAAAGATTTATGAAGCATTTATTTCCAATTTTATTCAGGAAGTTTCTTCTTATGTGATCGGCGACCCCATGTCCAAGGAAACCTTCATTGGACCTTTAACAAGAAAGGAACAAGTGGAATTTATTTTAAACCAGGTAGATGAAGCAGTATCTAAAGGGGCCCAATTAAAAATTGGAGGAGAGAGATGGGGAAATGGTGATGGCTATTTTATTTATCCCACAGTCTTGACGGATGTTCGACATGATATGGCACTCATGAAAGAAGAATCATTTGGTCCGGTAATCGGCATTCAAAAGGTGGCCAGTGACGAGGAAGCTGTCAACCTGATGAAGGATTCAGAATACGGGCTTACAGCAGCGGTTTTTTCAAGCAATGAAGACAGGGCAAGAAAAATATTGAGTCAGTTGCCTACCGGAACTGCTTACTGGAATTGCTGTGATCGGGTAAGCCCTAATTTACCCTGGACGGGTCGGAAAAATTCGGGGCTTGGGGTCACTTTATCCTATTTGGGAATCAGAGCATTTACCCAACCCAAATCCTACCATTTAAGGGAGGGATCGGTTTTGACATAGGATGCATACATTAGTTTATATTATTATTAAGTTTTTTCCCAAATGATTATAATTAATTAAAGCTTTAAATTTTTATTAAAATTTTTCTTTTTACAAATTTGTGGAATATTGAAATATTTATTTATTTAATGTTTATATTTAGAATTAAGCAGTAGGATATAGAGGTATTCCCAATTTTCATGGAAGTACATGTATTGATTTCTGTTTTCTACCAAACTCAAAAATTGAAACCAGCTTAAATTTCCTTGGGAATGTTTTCCTTTCTCCTTTCTAATTCCTTACAATCAACTTAACAGCTCATTACTTATGATGAATTTATTACAATGTTTTAAGGGCAATGTAAATCGACCTTCAATTAGGTTTGGTTTATTGGCCTTGTCGTTGCTGTTTAGCAATTTGGATGCATTGTTGGCACAGTCCAGAACGATCAGTGGTCAGGTTACTGAAAGTTCAAGTGCAGAACCTGTTTTAGGGGCCTCGATTTTGATTAAGGGCACTGCCCAGGGTACCGTCACCGATTTGGATGGAAATTTTGAATTGGAAATTCCATCCAATGAAGCTACACTGGTGTTTTCCTATATCGGTTTTCAACCCCAGGAAATCATGGTAGGTAACCGTTCGACGATTAATGTGGTGATGGAATATTCTTCTGAGGAACTTAGCGAGGTGGTCGTTACGGCACTTGGTGTAGAGAGAGAAACCAAAGCTCTGGGCTATTCCGTACAGGCAGTGGATGGGGATAGGTTTACGGAAGCCAGAGAAACAAATGTCATGAACTCGCTCAGCGGAAGAGTAGCCGGTGTACAGATCACCAATTCCTCAAGTGGGGTGGGCGGGTCCTCAAGGGTAACAATCAGAGGGGAATCTTCTTTAAATATCAATGCCAACCAACCTTTATTTGTTGTGGATGGGGTTCCCATCAGTAACAATATCGTTGGCTCATCCGGTTCCAGTAATCAGGAGGTGGATTATGGCAATCCTGCCGGTGAAATCAATCCGGATGATATTGCTTCAATGAGTATTTTGAAAGGGCCGGCAGCGGCAGCATTATATGGGTCCAGGGCGGCCAACGGTGCGATACTTATTACCACCAAATCCGGAAAAAACATAAGGGGTCTGGGCATCAGTATCAATTCAAATACTACCTTCGATACCCCTTTAATATTACCTGATTGGCAGGATAAATATGGGCAGGGTAATAACGGTTTGTTTTCTTTTGTTGATGGTGCCGGGGCAGGTATCGCGGATGGTGTGGATGAAAGTTGGGGTCCGGAAATGGACCAGGGAACTTCAATTTCCCAATTTGATTCACCCAGAGATGTGGCAGGTTTCCGGGGAGGGGACCTTAATGCTCCGGAGGGGAGTAGCATTATTCCTACTCCTTGGGTGTCCCGGACCGATAATATCAATGATTTTTTTCAAACAGGGGTGACTTTATCGAACAATGTTTCCATTGCTTCAGGAAATGAAAGCTCGAATTTCAGGTTTTCCTGGACCAATTTGGATCAAAAGGGAACCGTCCCTAATACAGATCTGAAAAGAAATACCCTTGTTTTTAATGGGATGAGCCAAATTACCGACCGGTTGAGCATCTCCACCGCTATTAATTACCAAAATTCAGTAAGCGGTAACCGGCCAAGCATCAGTTATGGTACAGAAAGCTTGATGTACCTCTGGATATGGTATGGAAGGCAGCTCAATACCACCAACCTCAGGGATTATTGGATGCGAGGTTTGGAAGGTAGGCAGCAGTTCAACTACAATTACAATTACCATGACAATCCCTATTTTAATGTGTATGAAAATACCAATGGGCAATCCAAAGACCGAATATATGGTAATGTAATGGCCAATTATAAATTTACGGATAAATTGAATTTTATGGTGAGAACCGGTTTGGACCTTTACAATGATTTAAGGGAAAGAAAAAGGGCTTTTAGCACCATGAGGTTTCCGTTGGGCAGCTATAGGGAAGATGCGGTGTATTTCAGTGAGAGAAACACAGACTTTCTCCTCACTTACTCCGACACTGAAAATGTAAAGTGGTCCCATACCATTTCGTTGGGAGGTAACCAAATGGTGCAGGAAAACAGGTTTACCAAAACCATGGCCCCTCAATTATTGATTCCGGGAATCTACAATTTTACCAACACTGCGGTAAATCTTCAGGTAGAGCAGATGGTATCCGAAAAAAGAATCAATTCCTTATATGGATTTGGACAGATCGGTTACAATAATATTTTGTTTTTGGATATAACCGGAAGAAATGACTGGTCCAGTACTCTACCAGTTGGGAACAACAGCTATTTTTACCCTTCTGCCACCCTAAGTGCCATCATTTCGGATATGGTGACAATGCCGGATGCCATCTCCTTTTTCAAAGTTAGGGGAGCTTATGCCGAGGTAGGAAATGATACCAATCCCTACAGCCTTACCAATGTGTTTAATCCGGCGACTGCTTGGGGATCTATACAAAGTAAATCCGAATCCAACCGTTTGGCCAATGCGGAATTAAAACCGGAAAGAACCGGTTCCATGGAATTTGGAACTGATATTAGGTTATTGAAAGGAAGATTGGGCCTTGACTTTACCTATTACGATAACCGGACAAGAAACCAGATTATACCGATTGAACTGGACATTTCCACTGGCTATGCCAGCAGAATTATCAATGCGGGAGAAATTCAAAACAACGGTATTGAAATAGTATTTTCAGCAAGGCCTATTCAAAAAGTCAATGGATTGAATTGGAATATCATGGCCAATTTTACCAGAAACAGGAGCAAGGTATTGGAGTTGACAGATGATTTGGACACCTATTCCATGGTGGGCAGGAATGGGGCGACCATTCAGGCAAGAATCGGTGAAAGAATGGGTAATATGTATGGCAGGGGATTTGCCAGGGTGGATGATCCGAACAGTCCTTATTTTGGTCAGATTATCCACAATACTTCCGGTACCCCTCTTACTTCTACTGATTTGGTTTTGCAGGGAAATTATAACCCGGATTGGATGCTGGGTATTCAGAATAATTTCAACTACAAAAGGCTAACTTTCGGTTTCCTGTTTGATATAAGATATGGCGGAATCGTGGTTTCAAGAACCAAGACCATTGGCAGTACAGCTGGGCAGTTGGAAGAAACCTTGTTGGGAAGGGAGAACGGTTATGATTTATCGGTTGAAGGTAACGGGATCGTCAGCCCGGGGGTCATTCAAACTGCTGATGGAACTTTTGTGCCCAATGACCTGAAGATCAGTTCCAGAGACTGGCACAACAGGTATTATGAAAGAAGCAATGTGGAAGCGGCGAAGTATGATGCTTCCTTTGCCAAATTAAGAGAGGTGACCCTGGGTTATACACTACCTGGGACGGTCATGGGCAAATCGCCATTTCAGGAAGTCAGGGTTTCACTGGTAGCCCGTAATTTGGCCCTTTGGACAGAAAATCCACATTTTGATCCTGAAACCATGTCGATGAGTGGGGGCACTTTGATTCCCGGTGTAGAAGATATGGCATTTCCTTCTTCCAGAAGTATTGGTTTTAATCTTAATCTTAAATTTTAACTTTCAAACGCAAGGTCAAAATGAAAGCAACATATAAAATAATAATGAGCACCCTGTCTTTGCTACTCTTTTTTGGGTTGGCAGGTTGCGATGAGGGTTTTGAAAAGGTAAACAGAAATCCCAACAGTCCGGAAACAGTTTCTTCATCCCTTTTGCTACCCAATGTGATCCGAAATGCTGCCGATGAAATTATTGGAAAGGGCTGGGGAATTGGAAATGTGGTCATGCAGTACACTTCAAAAATTCAGTTTACCAATGAAGACCGCTACAATTGGGGTCCGGAAGGCGATCCCTATAGCGTGTTTTACAATACCCTCAGAGATGTCAACAATATGGTTTTGATATCCGGGGAGCTTGGAGAAAACAATTATGTAGGCATTGCCCTGGTAATGAAGTCCCTGATGTATGCCTTTATGACTGATGTCTATGGCGATCTTCCATATACGGAAGCAATTGGTGCCAAAGAAGGAATTAATTACCCAAAATTTGACAGGCAGGATGTAATTTACGACGGAATTCTTGCTGATCTGGAGGAGGCCAATCAGTTACTGGGAAGTTCCTCAGAGGGTGTCGAAGGAGATATTCTTTTTCAAGGCGATATCATGAAATGGAAAAAACTGGCCAATTCCTTAAGATTAAGGGCATTGATGCGGCTTTCCGATAGGGAAGATCCATCTGCTACCATGCAGGCCATTGTCAGCAATCCTCAGCAGTTTCCCCTTTTTGAGAGTAATGCAGATAATGCAGCGTTGCAATACCTTCAGGATGTACCCAACCAACATTATCTTTACTCCACCAGGTCTGGTTCCTTTGATGAGTACAGATTGAGCACTACTATAGAAGGTTATCTGAAGGACTTGGAAGACCCCAGATTATTTGCTTACTATCAACCCACTAATGACAGTGGGGCTGGAATCATCGGTGAGCCTGAAGATTATGCAGGTGTGCCCAATGGATTAGCCGATGAAAATGCATATGGGTATTCACCATCCGGAGATCCCAATAAGGGCGGTTCCAATTTCATCTCCAGGGTAGGCCTGTTTTTTTCTTGCCTAACCTGTTCGGAATATGCATCCCCCATAGGTTTTCAAACCATCTTGATGGGTTTTTCGGAACTTCAGTTTATTTTGGCAGAAGCCAGAGAGAAAGGGTTTATTTCTGTTGGTGGGGCAGCAAATTACTATGACAATGGAATTCGGGCTTCCTTTGATTATTATGAAAATAGACTTCGGGTGGCAAGTCTTGATGTTTTGGCAGATGCAGTCCAACCTGGTCCTGCTTATTTCACACAGAACCAAGTAGCTTATACGGGTAGCCAGGAAGAAAAACTGAAAAAAATCGGTACGCAAAAATGGTTGGCTTTATTCTTTAATGGTTTGGAAGGCTGGTTTGACTGGAGGAGGACAGGTATTCCTGAAATTCAACCGGGTCCGGCAGCCTACAACGCAACCATCCCGGTGAGGTTTATTTATCCCACCAGTGTTCAGGCATTAAACCGTGACAACTACCAAGAGGCCGTTGGTGTGCAGGGTGAAGACAGAATTACCACCAGGGTTTGGTGGGATGTAGAATAATAAATTGAATGGTCAATTAAAAGCCAGAAAGCAATGCTCCTGTTTTTACCAGATTCCAAATGGGATATAACCTTTAATGGTTAGGTCAAGCAAGATTTTTGATATTTTATGGACACAAACAGAAGAGATTTTCTAAAAAAAGCAGCACTCTTTTCAGGTGGGCTGGGTCTTTGGGGTGCATTACCATCTTCCATTCAGAAGGCGATGGCCATCAATCCTGAAATGGGCTCGACATTCTATGATGCCGAACATGTGGTGATTTTAATGCAGGAAAATCGCTCTTTTGATCATTGTTTCGGTAAATTGAAAGGGGTGAGGGGTTTTAATGATCCAAGAGCCATCAGACTCCCGGATAAAAACCTGGTTTGGATGCAATCAGATCGGGAGGGAAATACCTTTACACCTTTCAGACTTAATTTAAAGGACACAAAAGCCACTTGGATGAGGGACATCCCCCATTCTTGGGAAAATCAGGTGGATGCCAGAAACGGGGGTAAACATAATGGTTGGATCGAAGCCAAACGATCGGGAAGGGATGAATTCAAGCATGTGCCGATGACCATGGGCTTTTATGATAGGGAAGACCTCCCATTTTATTATGCCTTTGCCGACGCCTTTACAATTTGCGATCAGCACTTCTGTGCTGCCTTAACTGGAACGACCACCAATAGGAATTACCTGTGGGCAGGCAAAACCCATGGAAAACCCGGAGAGAAGCCCCTTGTAAGAAACGGTGAGCATACCTATGGAAAGGAAGTGGACTGGAAAACCTTCCCGGATCGTTTACAGGAAAATGAAATTTCCTGGAAGGTGTACCAGAATGAAGTGAGTGTTGGCACTTTGTTGGAAGGAGAGGACGAATCCTGGTTGGCCAATTTTACAGACAATAACCTTGAATGGTTCAATCAGTTTAATGTGCGATTTACTCCAGGGCATTTTGAATTTTTGAAACATCATCAGCAACATCTACCCATTGAAATTGGCCAACTGGAGGAAGAATTGAAAAATGCGGCTGAATCAGAGAAAACGGATATTCAAAAAACTTTGATGGCCAAGAAAAAGGCATTGGCATCTATCAAAAAAACCATCAGGAATTACAATCCGGAGACATTTGAGCAACTTTCGGCAAAGGAAAAAGAACTTCATAAAAGAGCCTTTACTACTAATATTGCTGATCCGCATTATCATCATACCGAAATTTTGGAATACATGGAAGAAGGAGAAAAACGCTCCACCAAAATTCCAAAGGGAGATATTTTTCATGAATTCCGGAAGGATGTTGAAAAGGGCGAATTGCCAACCGTATCCTGGTTGGTAGCTCCCCAAAAGTTTTCAGACCATCCCAGTGCGCCTTGGTATGGAGCCTGGTATGTTTCTGAAGCTTTGGAGATTTTAACCAAAGATCCTGAGCTTTGGAAAAAGACCATTTTTATCCTCAATTATGACGAGAATGACGGGTATTTTGATCATGTGCCGCCATTTGTTCCACCCAAACCCGGAGATCCTTCCTCAGGTAAGATTTCTGATGGTTTGGACGCAACAGGGGAGTATGTAACTTTGGAGCAGGAGCTGAATTACCCTGGAATGAATCCCGAAAATGCCAGGGAAAGCCCTGTCGGTTTAGGGTACCGGGTGCCCTTGATTGTGGCTTCACCCTGGTCCAGAGGGGGTTGGGTAAATTCAGAAGTATGTGATATTACTTCCACGATCCTATTTTTGGAGACGTTTTTATCACATAAAACAGGTAAAATCATTAAAGAGGATAATATCAGCACCTGGAGGAGAAATGTCTGTGGTGACCTGACTTCAGTATTTAGACCTTATTATGGTGAGAAAATAGACTTACCCGATTTTGTGGATTTTGAAAGCCATGTAAAGGAAATTTACAATGCAGGTTTTAAGGATTTACCCAATAATTTTAAGGCATTGAGCAAAGAGGAAATCCTCCAAATCAATCAAAACCCCAGCCAATCACCCTGGATTCCCAAACAGGAACCGGGAACGAAACCCTCAAACGCACTGAATTACGAGTTATATGTGGATGGGGGGGTCGATCCTTCTGGAAAAAACTTAAAGTTGAATTTTATAAGTTCCGATAAAAGGTTCGGCAAAAAGGCTTTAGGGGCACCTTTTATGGTTTATGCACCTATAGGATACCGAAATAAAGACCAATCTGGGTATGAAAATTACCAATCATGGGCTTTTACGGTTAAGCCCGGTGATCAAATAAATTACGAATGGCCTCTTAATGAATTTGAAGGCGATATTTTTCACCTTATCGTCTATGGGCCCAATGGATTTTTCAGGGAAATAAAAGGTCGTAAAAATCAGGACAAAGTGAGTTTTGATAGCGAATATTTCAATAATGAACAGCTGTCGGCTCAGGGCGATTACCATTTGAAGACCTACAATATGGAACAAAATGGAATGGAAATTATCATTGAGGATAATGCATATGGAGGTAGCCGAAAATCCCTCACATTAAAGCCGAAGGGAAGCCAGTCAATAATCATACCTACTGGAAAAAGTCATGGCTGGTATGATTTTTCAGTGTTGCTAAATGATGATCAATATTTTTTAAAAAGATATGCAGGGCGAATAGAAATGGGCCAACCGGGTATAACAGATCCTTTGATGGGAAAGGATTTACCTGTTGAGTTAGTAAAATCCTAAGATGGCAAAGGAAGTGATGCCCGATATGAGAGTAGTAGATATATAACAGGAATTAAGGACGCTGTTTGAGAAGGAAAATGACCTTCATGTTTTAGAGGAAGTACCAGACCCAATAGAAGCGATTAAGTTTAGAATGGACCAGATGAATTTAAAACAGGTAGATATTGCTCCTCTATTGGGAGGGAAAACAAGGGTGTCAGAGATTTTGCATAGGAAGCGAGCATTAACACTAAAAATGATAATATTGTTGAATAGATATTTGGGGATACCCTTGGAATCGCTCATTGCAGGAAATAAGAAAGAAAGTAGTGGAAGAAGGTCTTGGCGGAAAACTACATATCAAGGTAGAACTTTAATCTCTTAAAAACAGGGAACGACCCTGGGGTCTTACAAGTGTTCATGGAGTGGAATTAACCCGTCAATGAATTAGAACTTCAAACAAACAAATTGAAGAGCGGTCCGAAATAGCGGAGGGATTTGCCCAGGCAGATAGGGGTGAGGTAGTCCCCAATAAGGAGGCAATGGCGAAGCATAAAAATTTTGTTATTAAATGCCCTATTCCTTTAGACGCGATGGCCATTCGGATTTGATAGCAGTTATTGCCTATTGCCGTACCAGTGCTGAGAATCGAGGAAAGCTTATCACCGACCTCCAATAATTCGTTTTTAAGAGATGGATATTTTTTATTTAGCTTTTTGGCTTCCTTGCGGAAAGGGGGGGGAATTCAAATAAATATTTTTCAGTATTTTTTGAACACGAATTAATGCCCACTGGTAAGATCATATACAATAATTTTTTCTTCATCATATGTATCAACATCAATTCCATATATTTTCCCGTTAATTTCATCTACATCAATACCTAATAAATAATGATCTAATTGATAACCCGCTATGGCATTACCAGATGAATCAAAGCAAAATATTTTGTCTCCAAAGTTTGCAATTCCAGGGCGTTCTTCTCTAGAATATCCGGAATATAGAAAATATAATGTTTCCTTTCCAGAGACGAAGTCTACAAATGAAAACCTACCCTGTTCATTTTGGGAAAATGTAGGATAATTATTATTATTGACTTCATGAAAAATTGGTTCATAGTAAACTGGACCTCTAATTAATAATTTAAGTTGTAAATCATCAATATTATAAAATTCAATCCTATCCGTTAATTTTGCGGCAGATAAAAGATATTTCTTACTTTTATTATACTTAATTGTGCTATTATATGCCTGATTTAGAATAAATGGATTATTACTCGCAGGATGTTCTGGGTTTTCTCCAAAATTATTAAGAATATTTCCGTTATAATCTATGACACTAAATTTAGTAACCCTTTCTAATCCTTGAGCAATAAGTAAAGTATCATCCACAGGAATAACTGACTGGTATAGCTCTTGAAGTTTTATCTCTGCTATACTGTCAGGCATAACTTTAAAGATTGACTTTTTGATGCCATCATACACGAATATATTTTCATTCCTGTCCCTATTTCCTACTAACCCTATTTCCATGGCAGACATAGCTTCATTAGGCCCAGATCCCTTTCTCATAAAAGATCTTAAATATTTTCCATCTTTTGAAAGAACCTGAATTAAGGAATCTTCTCTTCTAACTGAAAGGATTATTTCATCATTAGTGACCAAAATAGATCTTGGGCGGACTAGCTGACTATCAGTATTTAAAACCTTACCTTCTAAATATGTCAATTTATGAATAGTCTCATTATAAACTGTACCATTCTCAAGGTCAGAAACTTCAAAAATATACTGGTTATCCTTATTTAGGCATGATCCTAAAAAACAGAGAAGACTTATCAATACGCAATTATTTAAATTCATACTATCGTAGTAACTTAGTGCTTGACCAACAAGCATCCAGATTAGGTTATTTTAATTATTGAGTGAACTATGACCTTTTTCTCTGTATTATCTTTCTACATCGATTTATTCAACATTACTTATTCAGTGAGATTTTAATTCGACGCAACATGGGAATCCACCCGTAGTTTGAGCTTTGTTCTCTATACCCAATAATAAGCAAATTATTTTAGAAAATGAATATTTTAATTGGTTCGGGAGAGTTTGCAGGACTGGCAAATTACACTCGGCCACCATCCAATGTGATCCAACCATGAGGTGGACTTGGCATTTTCACTCCCGCAAATGCTGCACAGAAATAGACCCGCCTACACCTTCTTTTTTTCATTCCTTTCGGTAGATTAATTTTCAATTGAAATTTTTCGACTGAAAAAGGAAAAACTATCTTTATGGTTGTCCATTTGGTCAAAACGTTCTTTATAAAAGTAGTGAAAGGCATGTCCAAAAATAGCCGAAAAGGTTGTGCGGGTGCTTATCGCCATGGGTTTAACGGCAAGGAACTTGACGGAGACTTACAAAAGCACCTGCATGTCGGTGTATTTCAATAAATATCTTTCCTCCAATACGAACTTTGTACATTACTTTTGTTCGCGTTTTTTTTCAATTTCTTTAAAAGCTTGATCTGCGTCTATAAACTCCTGCGTACCTTTTTTGGCGGCATCATAGCGTTTAATGTCTTCAAGTTCCTCCAAATCATTTACCATTTTGTTGTACGCTTGGATTGGAAGTATCACGGCCAGTTTGTTGCCGTTATTGTCTGTTACAAATTGAGTTTTCATTGCATATAATCTTTTTCTGGATTTATCCCGGATTACTATCAATCAAAAAGAATAGTTTATCCTTTATGTATGAAAAGATATTCTTTTATTCTGAATGTTTCTTTTATGGTAAATTTACGTAAATAAAGGATAGAATAAAACTTGATAATTTTAGTCTTGTTGACATAATTGGTTGCTTTGGTTAAAAATTGTCGCTAACCTTCACAAAGGTAACATTTTGGTCAAATGGACCAACAACCGGGAACTGGTGCTTGAAATGGAATCGGATGTTTACGACTTAAATAGTTTTCAAGATTCCCAATAATGAAATTTTGGGTATCGGTGCCGGCCACAGTATCATATCGGAAATCATTTACAGTGTTAAGTTAAATACAAAAGGATAAAAACTGTTATTTTTACCCAAAAGATAACCTTCCTATGAGCAAGACCATTGAAAAAGAATTATTGAGCCATTTACTTCAACTGGAACAGCCTCAACAGGAAAAAGTATTTCAGTATATAAAACACCTTTTGGCAAAGGAAGTGGGCGACTTTGCCGACAACCTTTCAGCCGGACAAATAGCTTCTATAAAAAATGGCCTGCAGCAGTTAAAAGAAGGACAAACTGGACCCCATGAAGAAGTAAGAAGTAGGTATGAGAAATGGCTTTAGACATAAAAAGGTCAAAGCAGGCGCAAGTATCTTTGGATGAACTTTATGATTTTTTAGAAGATAACTGGCGTAAGAAGCAATTCGAATTTTTTAATGTCCTCCTGATAATTAATGGACAAATAATTTCCTGACCCATCATCGGGAACCATCGATCTTGGGTTTAAAAAGTCGTATTTTCCTTGATATCTGTAGTATTTTAGGTGAATACTTTGAATTTTGCCAAGTGGAAACGTAAATTCAAATTTTTCATCCTTAAAAATAATTCAGAGGCACCACAAAGTTGGTGATAACCATGGCCCAGACTTGCCCTTGCCTTTAGACTTGATGGCCAATCGAATCTTGTAGCAGTTTTTTCCGATGGCCTTACCCTGATCCGGGTTTTCCTTTAGTTCCCGCACCAAGACTAAAAGTTCTGATTTTAGCCAAAAGAAATGATGGATACGACATTTCTCAGGGAGGGGATGACAGGGTAACTGCTTTTGCAAAATTTATTTTTTTGTTATTCATTCTCAATTGTTGTTGGTAAATAAAAAGCACCTACAATGAAAATATGTTAAAAAATTCGAAAAAATCTTCATTAATTTTTTAATTTCAATTTTTAAATTGGTAAGACTGTTAATTGGCCATTGGATTAGCAGCCTTTACTTGTTGATACACTTGTCAAAATCAATTCCTGTAAAAGCTGAACCTAAGGTATGTGCAAATTTTTAAGCTGTGATTGGGGGACCAGTTCATTTAGACTTCGCCTGGTAAATCAATCAGATAAAAGGGTGACCTCTGAATTCAACAGCGATTTTGGAATCCAAAAGGCATTCAATGTTTGGAAGGACTCCAAGGCGAATGACCCTCAGGAAAAGCAAGATATATACCTCAACTATATACATGAGGCCGTAAAAGAGCTGGAGGCAATTTCAGGACAACAGTTGAATACGCAGTTGATCATTTGTTCGGGAATGGCCTCTTCCAGTATAGGCATTAAGGAATTACCTTATGTTTCGGTACCCTTTGATACGAGTGGTCTGGGAATGGAAATGCATGTGATTGCTGCAAAAGAAGATTTCAATCATCCTTTAATCATCATTTCCGGGTTAAAAAATGACCATAATGTAATGAGGGGAGAAGAAACCCAGCTTATTGGTTTGATCTCCCAGCTGCCTGATTTTGATGGGGAGGGTGCCTTTATTTTCCCTGGAACCCATTCCAAACATGTATATATTTCATCAGATAAAATTGTCGATTTTGATACGTATATGACCGGAGAAGTATTTAAGTTGCTTTGCCATCATAGCCTGCTTTCCAATAGCCTGGAAGAAAATCCGCCAATGGACTCCGAAGAAAAAATTACAGCCTTTAAACAAGGGTTGATGCATGGATCAACAAAGTCTTTATTATCGGTTTTGTTCAATGTCAGGACCAATGACCTTTTTGGGCATTTGGATAAAAAGCAAAACTATCATTATTTAAGCGGTTTGATGATTGGAAATGAACTCCGTAATTTGATCAATATTTCAGATAAAGCGATTTATTTGTGTTCCGAAGAAAAACTTTATCAACCCTACAGTATGGCATTGGATATTTTAGAAGTACCATCTATCAAATTAACGCCTGAATTGGTTTCCAATTCCGTAGTCCAGGGCCAATATCAAATTTACCAACAAAACTTTGACCATGAAAAAAGGATTTTCCTGGGATGCTTTTGATAAAGCACCCATCGTTTCTATTTTTAGAAATATGCAGAGCGAGGCACTCATGCAGGTAGCATCCTGTCTTGAAGAAGCCGGCATTTCAACCATGGAAATCACTTTAAACTCCCTCAATGCCAGAAAAGACATTTCCAGGTTGGTAAAGGAATTCGGAAATACTTTGAATGTTGGGGCAGGCACCGTTTGTGATTTGTTTGGAATGCATGATGCTTTGGAAGCCGGGGCCCAATTTATCGTTACACCCATTGCAGATAAAGATGTAATCAACTATTGTGTGGCCCAAGGAATCCCTGTTTTTCCCGGAGCTTTTACGCCTACAGAGATATATGAAGTATGGCAAATGGGGGCTACCATGGTTAAAGTTTTTCCTGCCAATGCCATGGGTCCAGGATATATCAAAGACATTTTGGGACCTCTCAATGAAATTCAACTGATGCCCACCGGTGGAATAAATGAAAATAATATCAAAGCTTATTTCAATGCAGGGGCTAAGGCAGTGGGTATGGGAAGCGGATTGGTACCTAAATCTTATATCGAGAAAAAAGATTGGATTGGCCTGAAAGAACACCTCAAAGCTTTTATCGGCATTGTCCCATCCAATTAATTTTAATTATTATCAATTATTTCCACCCTTGAAATTGAGGCAAAAATCCCAAAACATTTTTTCATCAATATAATAAACCCTCTAATATGGACCAAACCATTTACTTATTTATCATCACTTCTCTTTCCATTCTTTTATTGTTGGTCTTGGTAATGAAATTAAAGGTTCATGCCTTTATTTCTCTTTTATTGGCGAGTTGTTTTGTCGGGCTTGCGGCAGGAATGCCCTTCATGGAGTTAATTGCCAGTCTTCAGAAGGGAATGGGTGACATACTGGGGTTTATTACCATCGTGGTGGGTTTAGGTGCGATTTTAGGAAAATTACTGGAGGTTTCGGGTGGTGCACAGACTTTGGCACATTTCATTATCAAAGCATTTGGGGAAAAAAGGACCACTTGGGCCTTGATGCTTACCGGGTTTATTGTTTCCATTCCTGTTTTCCTTGATGTGGGGTTTATTATCCTTATCCCTTTGGTATATGCCTTGACCAAAAAATCGGGTTATTCTTTACTTCATTTTGCCGTTCCTTTATTGGCAGGAATGGCCGTTACCCATTCTTTTATTCCTCCAACCCCTGGACCGGTGGCAGTAGCTGAAATCATCAATGCCCCATTGGGCTGGATGATTATCTTTGGGGTAGTAGTTGGGCTTCCATGTGCCATTTTGGCAGGTCCGGTTTTTGGAAGCTATATCTCCAAAAAAATATATGTTCCTGTACCCGAACATATCGTTTTTAAGGAAGATAAGGTAGAACAAGCCACCAGGTCTGATTTTTATCTGATTGCTTTCATCATTATTTTGCCCCTCTTCCTGATATTGATTGCCACAACCACAGGAATGATGGCAAACATGGGTTATCTTAATGAAGAAAATTATCTTTTGGGGATTTTTCAGTTTTTGGGGCATCCCTTCATTGCATTAACGATTGCTACCCTTATTGCCCTTTATTTTTTGGGTTATAGAAAAGGTTTCAATGCCAGGGAGTTATTGGAATTTTCGGACAAAGCCCTGGCACCGGCAGGTTTGATCATCGTCATTACGGGCGCAGGGGGGATGTTCAAGGAAATATTGGTTCAGAGTGGTGCAGGAGAGGCATTGGCCCAGGTATTTATCAATTATAATGTGGCCCCTATTGTCATGGCTTACGTCATCGCGGTAATTATCCGGGTGATACAAGGTTCTGCTACGGTAGCCATGGTGACCGCAGCTGGAATGATAGCACCCGTAATTATTTCCATGGACCTTTCCGACCCCATGAAAGCCCTGATAGGTATCGCCATTGCCGCAGGATCCTGCATTCTTTCCCATGTCAATGACAGTGGTTTTTGGTTGGTCAAAAAATACCTGGACATTTCTGAAAAGCAAACGCTTCAAAGCTGGACCGTGCTGGAAACCATCATTTCATTGACCGGCTTCATTTTAGTGATGGCTTTGTCCTTTGTTTTTTAATAATTGGAACATTGTTGATATTTAACTCGGTTTTATACCCAGCATATATTAAGTTTACCAACAATGAAAATCTACAGAACTCAAAAAGGCATTGTCATTGAGGACAATAAGGAATTTTATGCATTACCAGATGAAGACTGGGATGATTTTATCAACAGGGATGACCTTTTAGATCAATTGTCTTTGCAGATAAAAAAATCATCACCCTCCAACTTGGGAAAAGATTGGATCAGGGATTTTATAATGCCCCCTGTAAAAAATCAGGAAATCTGGGCCAGCGGAGTCACCTATTTCAAGAGTAAACTGGGTAGGCAGGAAGAATCCAAAGACAGTGGGGGAGGCACTTTTTATGAAAAAGTTTACCATGCGGAAAGACCGGAATTATTTATGAAAGCCACTGGGCCAAGGGCGGTAGGGCATCAGGGGAAGGTAAGGATCAGGAAGGATTCCACTTG
Organism: Cyclobacteriaceae bacterium; assembly: GCA_040905165.1. Taxonomy (GTDB): domain Bacteria; phylum Bacteroidota; class Bacteroidia; order Cytophagales; family Cyclobacteriaceae; genus Cyclobacterium. The sequence continues at coordinate 77,366 of JBBDSA010000040.1, forward strand.
GGATGTTCCCGAGCCGGAGCTTACCCTCGTCCTGACTAAATCAGGAAAAATTATTGGCTATACCATAGGCAATGATATGAGTTCAAGAAGCATAGAAGGGGAAAATCCGCTGTACCTGCCCCAAGCCAAAATATATGACGGCAGTGCTGCAGTTGGCCCCTGTATTTATGTTACCGATAAACCTCTGCCCAAGGAGACCGAAATAAAACTTGACATATTCAGAAAGGGGGAAAAGGTTTTCAGTGAGGCCATTGCCATTTCACAGATCAAGCGTGATTTTGACCAGTTGGTTGAATTTTTATTTAGGGAATATACCTTTCCTAAGGGTGCGATGCTTATGACTGGAACAGGAATAGTACCTGACAGCAGTTTTACTTTGCAAAAAGAAGATGAGGTCAATATACAGATTGATGGAATTGGAACTTTAAGCAACATCGTATCATAATCTTTCAATGGGGAATCATTTTTTAGGTAGATATTGACCATGAATTTCATTTGCCTAAAAGGCATGAATTCAACTTGTTTGATTTGATTTTAAGTAGGTTTTAATGATTTGATCGTAAGTGGATAAAGGCAAGCCATCGTTAGCATCAAAAATTTTAATCAGAATAGCCATAAGCAAATCAATTTTTTTGTCTAATTTTGAATCCCATAAGAATAAAAACTTTATATCCTTTAACCATTCTTATGGGTTCGTCTACAAAACACATCTTTATTACCGGAGGGGTAACCTCCTCCCTTGGAAAAGGGATAATTGCCGCCTCATTAGCCAAATTATTACAATCCAGGGGAATAAATGTTACCATTCAGAAATTTGATCCCTATCTTAATATTGATCCCGGGACATTAAATCCTTATGAACACGGAGAATGTTATGTCACAGAAGATGGTGCAGAAACCGATTTGGACCTGGGTCATTACGAAAGGTTTTTAAATACCACGACCTCTCAGGACAATAATGTGACCACAGGCAGGATTTACAATAATGTGATCACCAAGGAAAGGAAAGGAGAATATTTGGGGAAGACGGTACAGGTAGTACCCCATATTACGGATGAGATAAAAAACAACTTCTACAAACTTGGAAATTCCGGGAAATATGATGTCATCATCACAGAAATAGGAGGATGTGTCGGTGATATAGAGTCTTTGCCTTTTATTGAAGCGGTCCGGCAGGCAAGGTGGGATCTTGGCCCCAACAATATACTGGTCATTCATCTGACCTTAATTCCTTATCTTAAAGCAGCTAAAGAATTAAAGACAAAGCCCACCCAACATTCCGTAAAACAGCTTCTTGAGGCAGGGATTCAACCCGATATATTGGTTTGTCGGACGGAACGGCACTTACCTCAGGAAGTTAAGAAAAAAATTGCCCTATTCTGCAATGTGCAGTTAAATTGTGTGATTGAAGCCATGGATGCTGATTCCATTTACGATGTTCCCCTTTTAATGAAAAAGGAAAGATTGGACGAAAGGGTAATGAGCAAGTTGAAAATCACCTCCAAAACCAATACTGAATTGGAGCAGTGGAAGGATTTCCTGGGACGGCTAAAAAATCCTACCCAGGAGGTAGACATTGCTTTAATAGGAAAGTACATATCTTTGACTGATGCTTATAAATCCATTATTGAATCATTTATCCATGCGGGGACAGCATTGGAATGCAAAGTAAATCTCCATTTGGTGTCTTCTGAAGACATCAATGAGGAGAATGTGGATAATAAACTTCAGGAAATGGATGGGATTCTGGTAGCGCCGGGATTTGGTGTCAGAGGTTTGGAGGGAAAATTGGAAGCGGCAAGGTACGCCAGGGAAAATATGGTTCCCTATTTTGGCATTTGTCTGGGTATGCAAATCGCCGTTATTGAATTTGCCAGAAATGTGATTGGCCTTTCAGATGCCTGTTCTACCGAAATGGAGGGTGAATGTAAAGATCCCGTGATATTTTTGATGGAAGAACAAAAGGGTATTACACAAATGGGGGGGACCATGAGGTTGGGAGCCTATCCTTGTGAACTGGTCAAAGGGACTAAAGCCATGGCGGCATACGGTAAACCTAAGATCACTGAAAGACACCGTCATAGGTATGAATTCAATAATAAATACCTTAAAAGATTTGAAGAACATGGTATGGTGGCAGCCGGTAAAAATCCAGGTTCCGGATTGGTGGAGATTATGGAATTAAAGGATCATCCCTGGTTTTTAGGGACACAGTTTCATCCAGAATATAAGAGTACGGTACTTAGCCCCCATCCATTATTTATACGGTTTATAAAAGCGGTAGTTGACAACAAACAAAATAAAAATTAAAATTATTATTAGGAGAGAATCCTTATAATACAAAAATTTCAATCATGGATAAAAATCAAGCGACAGGACTCATTCTTTTCGCAGCAGTCATTTTGGTATATTCACTATTTTTCGCAAGTGGACCGGAAATCACTGAAGAGCAACCAGCGCCTGTAGCAACGGAGGAAGATTCCCAGAATCTCCAACAGAAGGAAAACAACCGGTTTGACGATCAGGATGTTGTTTCAGACAGCCTCCAATCCCTCGAAACAAACCAAAAATATGGGGTTTTTGGTACTTTGACCAAAGGGATGAAAAATGAGTATGTCCTGGAAAATGATGAAGTTAAGATTCAACTTTCCAGCAAAGGGGGGGAAATAGGATTGGTAGAGCTTAAAAACTTTAAAACTTATGATCAGCAGCCTTTAATTCTATTTGACAATGAAAATGGGGAAATTGATTATTTAATCAATACAGCCCAGGGTCCCCTAAGCCTGAACGATTTTTATTATCAGGTAACTGAAAATACCATCGATTTGGAGGGCCAACCAGCCAACCAGTTGATTTTCTCGGCTTCTGCAGGATCCGGGACATTGAGAAGAATTTATACTTTGCCGGAATCGGGTTATCAATTATCTCATAAAATGGAGGTTACCGGTTTTGGTTCAGCATTGGCCAACCAGGAAATGGTCATCAATTGGGAAAGCAGTTTGCAAAGGCTCGAAGAGGATATGCTGGAATCGAGGAGGAAAACCTACATGAATTATTTCACTTCGGAGGGATCTTACGATTACCTTACTACAGGTGACTCCGAGGATGAGGAACAGATAGGCGAACCCTTAAAGTGGGTGGCATTCAAACAGCGGTTTTTTACATCAGGTATTATTGCAAAGGACCAATTCATTGGGGGAAACCTGGCTCAGGATACCCCTATCGGGGAGGATGCTGTGGTGAAAAATATGCAGGCCTCTCTTTCATTGCCAATAGATGGTGAAGTCAATTACTATTTTGGACCAAATAATTATAACATCCTAAGAAAGGTAGCCCCTGACTTTGATAAGAACGTGGACATGGGCTATGTTTTTGTCAGCTGGGTAAACAAGTACATCATTGTCAATTTGTTTCATTGGTTGGAAAACTTTTTTGATAACTATGGAGTCATCATTATTTTGATTGTTTTTATCATCAAACTGTTTCTCCTTCCCCTCACCTATAAATCCTATATTGGAATGGCGAAGATGAGGGTGATCAAACCTGAAATAGATGAATTGAAAGAAAAATATGGTGACGATCAGACCAAAATGCAGCAGGAACAAATGAAACTGTTTGGTCAATTGGGTGTGAGTCCTATTTCAGGATGTTTGCCTATGGTGCTTCAAATGCCCTTTCTATTGGCCATGTTTTTTTTCTTCCCCAATTCCATTGAGCTTAGGCAGGAATCTTTCCTATGGGCACATGATTTGTCCACCTATGATTCCATTTTAGACTTACCGTTTACCATTCCATTTTATGGTTCTCACGTGAGTTTATTTACCTTGCTGATGACGATTTCCCAGGTGGCCTATACCCATTTTAACAACCAGCTAACGACCGCCCAGGGCCCCATGAAAAACATTGGTTACATTATGCCTGTGGTATTCATGTTTGTCTTGAATTCTTTTCCGGCTGCCCTTAGTTTTTATTACTTCGTTTCCAATATGGTTACCTTTGGACAGCAGGCCTTAATCAAGCAATTTGTGGATGATGATAAAATCAGGCAAAAGGTAGAGGAAAGCAAGGCCAAAAATGCCAACAAGAAAAAGTCAAAATTTCAGACAAGAATTGAACAGGCCATGAAGGCTGCGGAAAGCAAAAAAGTGGAACCCAGGAAGAAAAAGGGCAAGCAATAATCATTGAAAGAAGGGAGCAGGAATGCGGCCCTTTTTTTGTCATGGGTTTTCCATTTGATAAACCCATTCTTTATGCCAATATTTGTGCTGGCCACATGGTGAAAGGGGATTTATTCCGGAAGATCAATCAAAATCAGGACTTCCTGTGCGGAGAAATTTCTGCCCATAGTTCCAATTAAAATGATATATTTGTAAACCTTTTATAGAATTAAATATTCAAAATGGATGATTGAATTCATTTATTTAAGGCCTTCTGCTTTTAGAGCAAAAATCAATGATAAAAGGTTTTATTTGATCCCTTCATTTTGGCAAAAGGGGTAAATATTGAGAAATTAGGCCCTTAATAATTTGAGCAATTGAAAGTAGAACCAACATCGGCATCCGGTAATAAACAGGTTTTACTTAATAATGGAGAAAGTAATACACTTTAAGAAAGAATGGGAAAAGTAATAGCAATAGCCAACCAAAAAGGTGGGGTGGGCAAAACCACAACCGCCATGAACCTAGCAGCCAGCTTGGCGGTTTTGGAATACAAGACACTTGTTATTGATGCTGATCCACAGGCCAACACCACCTCAGGACTGGGATTTGATCCCAAAAGTATCAGCACAAGTATTTACGAGTGCATGGTCAATGAAAATGATATTCTGGACATTGTGATCCATACCGAAATAGAAAACCTGGATTTGGTTCCTTCCCATATTGATTTGGTGGGAGCGGAAGTCGAAATGGTAAATCTGGATAACCGGGAAGAAAAAATGAGGGAAGTGATCCAGGAGGTGAGAGAACTTTATGATTTTATTATAGTAGACTGTTCGCCCTCTTTGGGTCTCATTACAATTAATGCCTTAACCGCTTCCAATTCTGTTATTATCCCGGTACAATGCGAATATTTCGCCCTGGAAGGACTGGGAAAGCTATTGAATACGATAAAAATCATCCAAACCCGGCTTAATCAAGAGCTTGAAATAGAGGGGATTTTATTGACCATGTACGACGTCCGCTTAAGGTTGTCCAACCAGGTGGTGGAGGAGGTTCAAATGCATTTTAAGGACATGACTTTTGAGACCATTATTCCCAGAAATGTTAAATTGAGTGAATCTCCAAGTTTTGGGATGCCTGTAGTGGCATTTGATGCGACGGGAAAAGGTGCCGTGGCCTATCTTAACCTGGCCAATGAAATCGCCACTAAAAATGGAATGGCTAAGGTAAATTGATTTAAGTGTAAAGAATGACTGTTAATAAAACGAATAAAAAAAGGGGTGCTTTGGGAAAAGGTTTAGGTGCCTTATTACAGGATTCACCCCAAAAGGGTAAGGAAGGTGCTGAAGGAACCACCCCTCCGGTTGCTGGTATTTTTGAAATTCTATTAAAGGAAATACAGGTTAACCCTTTTCAGCCCAGGACTCATTTTGATAAGGTGACTTTACAAGAACTATCTGAATCCATTAAAGTTCAAGGGATTATTCAGCCGATAACCGTCAGAAGGCTATCGGAAGGAGAGTTCCAGTTGATCAGTGGGGAAAGAAGGTTTCAGGCGGCCAAATTAGCAGGGATGGATAAAATTCCTGCTTATGTCAGAACGGCCAATGACCAACAAATGTTGGAAATGGCCCTGATAGAGAATATTCAAAGAGAAAACCTTAATGCTTTGGAAATTGCCCATTCCTATCAAAGGTTATTGACGGAATGTGAATTAAAACAGGAGCAGTTGGGTGATAGGGTAGGAAAAAACCGAACAACCGTAAATAACTATCTCAGGCTTTTGAAGTTGCCTCCTGATATCCAGGCAGGGATCAGGGATCAGCAAATTACCATGGGCCATGCAAGGGCTTTAATTAATATTGAAGATGTGGATAAGCAGTTGGCGATCTTCAAAAGGATAGTGACCGACGAACTGAGCGTTAGAAAAGTTGAGGCATTGGTGAAGGACCTAAACAACAGTCCTGAGAAAAAAGAGCCCCGTGATTCATCGAAAATAGATCCTACCAAGAAATATGAATTCAACAAACTGCAACAAAAATTGGCCTCCCATTTCGGAACCAAGGTGTCATTAAAAGCAGATCAAAAAGATAAGGGTGAAATAAAAATACCATTTCAATCTACAAGTGATCTTAACCGGATTCTTGAAATCCTTGAATTGATTTAGTTGAATTGTTTAGTTTGAGGTTTTTCAATGTGGACAAATCGGTTATATCTTAATAGAGTATTTGCCGTCACATTCATCATGATGGCGGCCCTTCAGGACATTTATGGACAAATAGTGATTGAAGAAACCGGTCCCCAAAATGACACCATTGTAATAAATGAGAATTTTAAAGATCCCAAAAAAGCTTTGATGCTATCCTTGATTTTCCCAGGAATGGGACAGGTATATAATGAGAAGGTTTGGAAGCTGCCCATCATGTATGGAGGAGTGGCCACTTCCATATATTTTCTGGAGTTCAACAATAGGAGGTATCAAAAGTTTTTGGTTGCCCTTGATATTGTACGTGGAGGGACAGAACCCAATCCATTTCCCAACCTTAACCAGGATGGAATTATTAGAAATGTAAATTATTGGAGAAGAAATAGGGATGCGATGTTCATGGTTTTTGGAGCTATTTATATCATGGCCGCAGTGGACGCTTTTGTGGATGCCCACCTTTCCAGTTTTGATATCAGCGAAGACCTGAGTTTAAAGGTTTCTCCGGCAATTGAACCCATATTAGCCCAAAACACTGCATTGGGCATCGGATTAAAAATAAAATTTTAAAATGAATATATTGATTTTGGGATACGGTAAAATGGGAAAGATCATCTCCCGGATTGCTGAAAAAAGAGGACATCATATTGTTGCAAAAATAAACATTGAAAATGTCGGGGACTTGAAAAGCCTGGAAACCAAAACAGTGGATGTGGCTATCGAATTCAGCCAGCCGGAATCTGCTTACGGGAATATTACCTGGTGTCTGAATCACCATATTCCGGTCGTGGTGGGGACAACAGGTTGGATGGATAAATTAGCGGATATCGAATCCATATGTCATAGGAAAAATGGGACCTTTTTTTATGCCTCCAATTTTAGCATTGGTGTCAATGTCTTCTTTAAAGTCAATCAATACCTGGCAAAACTAATGGGTGATCAGGAGGAATATCAAATTAAAGTCGGGGAAATTCACCACACAGAAAAAAAGGATGCCCCTAGTGGGACTGCCATTACACTTGCTGAAGGTATAATCGAAAACATAAAAAGATTACGCCAATGGAAGCTGGAAGATGGTGAAATCCTGGAAAATGATGTGTTGCCCATAAGGTCCAAAAGAGTGGATCCTGCTCCCGGTACCCATATTGTCTCCTATCAATCTACCATTGATGACATAGAGATCAAACATACTGCCCACAGCAGAGAAGGTTTTGCCATGGGAGCGGTCTTGGTGGCCGAATGGGTCAAAGACAAAAAAGGAGTTTTGACTATGAATGATTTTTTAGACTTTTAACGTTAAATCAAAATGAATAAAGAAAAACGAACAAAATCTGCCACCAGAGAATGGGTTGATGCGCTTTTATTTGCCGTAATAGCAGCCAGTTTGATCAGGTGGCTACTTCTGGAACCTTTCACCATTCCTACTGCTTCCATGGAAAAATCACTTTTGGTGGGTGATTTTCTTTTTGTAAGTAAAATGCACTATGGGACGAGAATACCCAAAACCATCTTACAGGTACCCTTGACCCATCAAAAAATTTGGGGAACAGAAATTCCTTCTTATTCAGACGCGGTCCAATTACCCTATTATCGCCTTCCCGGTTTTACAGAAATTGATAGAAATGATGTGGTTGTTTTCAATTTTCCGGAAGAATTTTGGTACCCTGTAGACCTCAAAACCAATTATATCAAAAGGGCAGTAGCTATTCCGGGAGATGTCATTGAAATCAAAAACACCCAACTTTATATTAATGGTGAAAAAGGAGAAAACCCCGAGGAAATGCAGTTTTCCTATGATGTGATGACCAACCGACAGCTCAACACTGAATTTTTTGACCGGTATGGTATTAATCCGGCCAGCTATTACCCTTTCTCGGATAATTCCGGCTACTTTGTATTCGCAACCGAAAGTGTAATTCAGGAATTGGAGCAATCTCCCACAGTGACTTCTATTAAGAAAAGAGTAAACAAAGAAGGACAGGGGGATCCCAATATATTTCCGGATGGAGCCTATTTTGGTTGGAATAAAGATCATTATGGCCCTTTAGAAATTCCAGCTAAAGGGAAAACCATTAATTTGGATGAAGATAATGTCAGAAGATATGCTTTCACCATTGAGAAATTTGAGGGGCATGAGGACATCAAAATTGATGGAAATGAAATATTTATAGATGGGGTAAAACAGGAAAAATATACTTTTAAACAGGATTATTATTTCATGATGGGAGACAACCGGCATGATTCTTTGGATTCCAGGTTTTGGGGATTTGTTCCCGAAGATCATGTGGTAGGAAAAGCATGGTTTTTATGGCTTTCGCTTGAAAAGCATAAATCCATGTTCAACAAAATAAGGTGGAACAGGTTTTTTAAATCCATTAATTAAAAAAAAGGTCCTTGCTTATTGTAAGGGCCATTTTTACCATTGTATGGCTTCATGGCCATTTTCAAGGAGATATTGATTGGCCTGGCTAAAATGTTGGCATCCATAAAACCCCCGATGGGCAGATAAGGGACTTGGATGCGGAGCATATAATTTTAAATGATGGGTATCAGGAATTACCGCCGCTTTTTTCCTGGCAAACGCACCCCATAGCATAAAAACAATATGATCCCGTTTGGCAGCAAGTTGTTCAATAACCGCATCTGTGAAAATTTCCCATCCCTGGTTTTGGTGGCTTCCTGCTTTATGGGCTTCCACCGTCAGGGTAGCGTTGAGCAATAAGACGCCCTGTTTTGCCCATTTTTCAAGATTGCCATGGGAGGGGACCGGAATACCAAGGTCGTTTTTTAATTCTTTGAAAATATTGATAAGTGAAGGGGGGAAAGGAATCCCTTCCTGTACTGAAAATGAAAGCCCATGTGCCTGTCCGGGACCGTGATAGGGATCTTGCCCCAATATAACTACTTTTACCTTTTCTATAGGGCATAACTCAAAGGCATTGAAAATATGCCTGCCTTTGGGATAAATTGTTTTATGCAAATATTCTTTTCTTACAAATTCTGCCAAATCGGAAAAATAGGGCTTGTTAAATTCCTCATCCAAGGTGGCTTTCCAGCTATTTTCAATTTTCACATTCATTTAGATAAAATCTATTGGTATATTTAAATTCTTAATCCTAAATTTCGAATAAGTTTTTGAAACACAAAAATAATTAAATGGTAACGGCAATCACAGAAGGGGTAAAAGTTAGTGTTGATGCATCCTATCAGCAGGAATTTTCTAGCCCTAACCAGCATCACTTTGTCTTTACCTATAAAGTTTCGATAGAAAACCATAGTGCTTCCACCATTCAGCTTTTAAAAAGAAGATGGGAAATTTCTGATGCCGGAGAGCCTTTAAAGATAGTCGAAGGGGAAGGAGTTGTTGGTCAGCAGCCCATTTTGGAACCAGGTGGTAGGCACCAATACATTTCAGGTTGTAATCTTCGCTCGGGGATGGGAAAAATGAAAGGTAAATATTTTATGGAAAAGTTGATTGATGGAAAGCAGTTAGTAGTAACCATCCCTGAATTCCAGTTGATTTCCGGTATCTTTGATAATTAAACGGTTGCATTTATTTTGGCAAGCCGGTCAATATCTTCAATATTTTTTCTTGAAAGAAGATCAGCACAGTGTCCATTCTCCATTTGTTTATAAATGGTATATTCAATTATTTTCTTTTGTCAAAGCGCATAAAAAAGGTGATCATGCCATTGAAGCCAAAAGGGCTCTATTTAAAAAATCCTCCAGAGAAATCGAGGTTTCTGATTTAGGGGCAGGTTCCAAGTTGGTACGCGGACCTTGGCGGACCTTGTCATCTATTGTTAAATACAGTTGTTCCACATTAAAATTTTCTTTGCTATACCAGTACATGTGCCAATTGACTCCTGCACTGAATGTGCTTGAATTGGGCACATCCTTGGGTTTGAACACGGCCTACCTCGAACAGGTTACCATAGGAAGATTATTTACATTTGAGGCTTGCCCCAATTTATCCCGAATGGCCCGTGAAAATTTCGGTTCAGGGTCGGCTATAAAATATGTGAATGGTGATATAGCTGATAAATTACCGGAAATTTTAAAGGAAATCAATCAAATAGATTTTGTATTGATGGATGCCAATCACCAGTATGGCCCTACTAAGTTATATTTTGAAATGATACGGCCATTTCTTAAGGAGGAAAGTATCGTGGTGGTTTCTGACATCCATTGGTCACCGGAAATGCTGGTCATATGGAATGAATTAAAAAGTTTACCTGAGATTTCATTGAGTATTGATTTTTTTGAATGTGGAATTTTATTTTTTAAAAAATTGGGTCCAGAATCCCATTATATTTTAAATTATTGAATTTTTTTTCATTTCCTTCTTTTTTTACATTTGTAGTATAGATGGTGCCTTTCCAAACGAAATGATAAATACATTTTCTGGTTTTTGGTCTAATAATTGCAGATAGTCCCCTGATTGGTTTGTACCCTGGCTGGAGGAAGAATAAAAAAAAATTAATGAATGTTTAGGTTTAATGGTCTTATATAATGGATAATCAAGAAAACCCTGGGAAGGATAAAGTGAATTCGGATAGGGGAAAGAACGTGTTGATCATTGTCCTTTTAATATTGGTAATGATAAGTGGTTGGAGGCTTTATTCAGAATATAAAATTAAAAACCAAAAAACGGAAGAAATTCTAATCCTTACAGAGGAAAATAGTGATCTGAACATCAGGCTTGATTCTATTACTTACCAACTTACATTGAGAATACAGGAAATTTCAAAGTTGGGTGGAAGTGTGGATTCTTTGATCCAGATCAAGGACCGCCTTTTGAGGGAAAGAAATTCCGATAGGAGCAGGTCCGCTGCGGAAATTGAAAAACTAAATGCTCAAATTGACAATTACGGAAAATTGCTTCACCAAAAGGATAGAGATATTCTTGCTTTAAAAGAGCAAAATGAAGAATTGTTTTCAGAAAATAAAGAATTGAAAAGCTCCAAAGCTGAAATAGAGGAAGAAGTAGTGAAGTTAAATATCAAGGCGGAGGAATTGGAAGAAAAAGTCAATATCGCCGCAGTCTTGAGGGCAGAAAATATTAAAGTCGCAGCTGTAAATTCCAGAGGCAGGGAAAGAGAAGATGAATTTCGAAACAGGCAACTCACAAAATTGAAAGTCTCCTTTAATTTAGCAGATAACGATGTAGCTCCTCCTGGGATAAGGGATGTATTTGTTCAGGTCCTGGCACCCAATGACCAGGTGATTTTCGATATCGCAAAAGGTTCAGGGACTTTTGAAATTGACGGAAAAGAAGAATTTTACACTTCCAAACAGGATTTTTTGTTTAATAATACCCTACAGCAGCTCACCTATTATTATGAGAAAGGGACGGATTATGCTAAAGGCATATATACCGTAAAGATTTTTTGTGATGGTAATGAAATAGGTAATCGGTCATTTGAAGTGAAATAAATGAAAGGCTTTTGTTTTTTAAGCTAAAACAACTAATTTTGCACTCTGTTTTTACAAATTAAATTCAAAAATCAAAAAGAATGTTCCAAAAAAATTATGAAACGGTATTCATACTTACTCCCGTTTTATCTGAAGTTCAGATAAAGGATACCGTAGACAAGTACGTAGGCTTGTTAAAGGAATTGGAGGCAGAGATTATCAATGTTGAAAATTGGGGTTTGAAGAAATTGGCTTATCCCATTCAGAAAAAAAGTACTGGTTTTTATGTACTTGTAGAATACAAGGCAGATCCTACCGCCATTAAGAAGTATGAATTGAATTTCCGAAGGGACGAAACGGTACTAAGGTTTTTAACCACCGTTTTGGACAAGCATGCCATTGTGTATGCTGAAAGAAGGAGAAAAGGAGAATTCAACAAAAAATCTGAAGCTAAGGAGGAGCCAGCAAAATGACATTAAAAAACGAACCGATCAATAGAGAACAGAACAGGAAAAAATATTGCAGGTTTAAGAAAATGGGCATCAAATATATTGATTACAAAGACCCTGTTTTCTTGCTTAAATTTGTGAATGAACAAGGTAAAATCCTTCCAAGAAGGCTTACAGGAAATTCCGCCAAATTTCAAAAAAAGGTTTCCCAGGCGATTAAAAAAGCCAGACTATTGGCTTTATTGCCGTATGTATCAGATGGATTGAAATAATCTTTTCTGTATCCTTCACTCAATTTAAATTATCACAATAATGGAAGTTATCTTAAAAACCGATATAAAAGGACTTGGTTATAAAAATGACCTGGTGGAAGTTAAGCCCGGTTATGGCAGGAATTACCTGATACCTCAGGGTTTTGCGGTTTTGGCCACCTTATCTGCCAAGAAAATCCTCGCAGAGAATATAAAACAAGCTGCCCATAAAGCAGAAAAAATAAAAACTGAAGCAGAAGGTATTGCTAATAAACTTGAAAACCTTACCCTCGAAATTAAAGCTAAAATTGGAGATTCCGGAAAAATATTCGGTAAAGTAACAACACTCCAACTATCAGATGCGCTCTCAGCCAAAGGTTTGGAAATTGACAGAAAGAAAATTTCTATCAACCAACCTGTTTCCACCTCGGGTGAGTTTGAGGCCGAAGTTGACCTTCACCGGGAAGTTAAAACCAAGGTTAAATTTTTGGTGGTTGCCGAATAATCATTCATTGTAATATTCCAGAAAGGCCGGGTGAAAACCTGGCTTTTTTTTTAGAAATTTTTCACTTCGATTGAAAATTTTCTTCTGTTTTTCAATTTAAATGTCAAATTGATTTTTTATTTATTTTCAAGCTTCAAACTTCATTTTTGCCTTGATCAATAATTTCCGGAAAACCGTTTTAAAATGGAATCCGTTTTTCTTACCACCGCATTGAATTAGATTTTTTTTAACTTGCAGGCCTATTATCAGGCCAAGCATGAAAAATTTCAGGACAGAATTTGATTTTAAACCCTGTGACCAAAAATTATCCCATGGAAAAAAAATATTGACCATTGGTTCTTGTTTTTCAGAAGTGATGGGTGATAAACTTCAAGCCCATAAATTCAATATTTTGAAAAACCCTTTTGGGGTAATTTTTAATCCTGCATCCATTTTTCAGTTGGTTTCGGATTCGCTTTTAAAAAAAAGATTCGATGATGCATTATTTCTTTCCAGAAATGACCAGTATTTTCATTTTCAGGTTCATTCCAAAATAAATGCCTCTAAAAAAGAAACCCTTTCAATTGCCATAGGGGAGATCCAAAAAGAAGTAAACCATTTCCTTTCGGAAAGCAGTCATATTTTCATCACATTCGGTACCTCCTATGCCTTCCAACATATTGAATACCATCAGATAGTGGCCAATTGTCATAAACAGCCCCATAAACTGTTTCAAAAAATATTATTGTCATTGGAGGAGATGATCCATTCTTTTGAAAATTTCTATCATCTACTGAAATCCCTGAATCCAAATTCCACCATCATCCTTACGGTAAGTCCGGTGAGACACCTAAAGGATGGATTGTTGAACAATCAGGTAAGTAAAAGTCAATTGAGGATATTTTGTGATTTAATGGAAAAGGATCATCCCAATGTATATTATTTCCCCAGCTATGAGCTAATGATGGATGACCTTAGGGATTACCGGTTTTACAGGGAAGACATGATCCATCCCAATGATATGGCTGAAAATTATATTTGGGAGAAGTTTCAGGAAACCTTTTTTGAAGAAAACACCTTACAATTAATCAGGCAAATTGATAAAATCAATAAAGGGATGTCTCATCGGCCTTTTGATCCTAATTCTGTTCATTATAAAGATTTTCTTTTGGGAATGGCCAATAGCATTCGTAAAATGCCCGATGATCTCGATTTTACCGCTGAATCTCAATTTATCGAAGAGCAGATCCGATCAATAGATGGCCGCATAAAATTGATTTAACCAAATGAAATTTTAATTCTTTTTCTATATGACCAACCGCCTCAGTAACAGCCAAAGTATTTATTTACAACAGCATGCACACAATCCAGTAGACTGGTACCCTTGGGGACTGGAGGCCCTTGATAAAGCAAAGGTTGAAAACAAACCCATTTTGGTTAGTATAGGCTATTCATCCTGTCATTGGTGTCATGTCATGGAAAAAGAAAGTTTTGAAGATGAACCCGTAGCCCAGCTGATGAACGAGCATTTTGTTTGCATCAAAATAGACAGGGAAGAAAGGCCGGATTTGGATAATATTTATATGGAGGCCGTACAGGTGATGGGACTTAGAGGAGGTTGGCCTTTAAATGTTTTCCTGATGCCTGATCAAAAACCCTTTTACGGGGGGACTTATTTTCCAAAAAAGGACTGGATAAAAATCCTTAATGGGATCTCCACGGCATTTAAGAACCAATATGATCAATTGAACCAGAGTGCACAGGGCTTTGGGAAGAGTTTGAACAGAGATATCACTGAAAAGTATGGATTAAGTTTTCAGGAAATTTCCTTTGAAAAGGAAGAGGTTAAGAAGATGGGCCATAAAATCCTTGAAGAATTTGATGATACCTGGGGGGGCTTAAATAGGGCTCCGAAATTCCCTATGCCCTGCATTTGGGCATTTCTTCTGGATTTCGGAATTCTGGATGAGAATAAGGATGTGATGAACAAAGTTTTGTTCACCCTCAAAAAAATGGGCCAGGGAGGAATTTATGACCAATTGGGAGGAGGCTTTGCTCGTTACAGTGTGGACAGTGAATGGTTTGCTCCCCATTTTGAAAAGATGTTATACGACAATGGTCAGTTATTGGTGCTTTTTTCAAAAGCTTACGCCAGGAGTAAGGATGAATTTTTTCAGGAAAAAATAGAAGAAACCATCGACTGGTTGGAAAGAGAGATGATGCATCCGGAGGGTGCTTTTTTTGCTGCCCTTGATGCGGACAGTGAAGGGGAAGAAGGAAAATTTTATGTATGGACTTACCAAGAACTGAATGCCCATTTAGGCGGGGACATGGCGTGGTTTTCCGAATTATATCAGATAAAAGAATCAGGAAATTGGGAATCTGGATATAATATTCTTTTTCAGGTTAATTCTTATGAAGAAATGGCTGAAAAACACGGTTTTTCTCTGGAGGACTTTAAACTAAACTTGAAGCGCCACAAAAAAAAGTTGCTCCAGATCAGGTCGAAAAGGGAAAATCCAGGATTGGATGATAAAATCATTAGTGGTTGGAACGGATGGGTTTCTTCCGGTCTATGCCAAGCTTATCTGGCCCTGAAAAATCCCCGTTATATGGATTTGGCATTGAAAAACAGCACCTTTATTTGGGAAAAAATGGTAATCAATGGAGCGCTTTTTAGAAATCATAAAAATGAAATTTCCTATACGCCCGCATTTTTGGAGGATTATGCTGCGGTTATCCAAGCCTTCCTGGATACTTATCAGATTGTATATGATACTTCCTGGCTATACAGGGCAAAATCCCTCTCTGAAAGGGTATTGGATAGATTTTTGGATCACTCGGATGGATTGTTTTACCAAAACGACCCCCAGGGTGAAAAATTGATAGCCAATAAGAAGGAAATTTTTGATAATGTTATTCCTGCCGGAAATTCCGTCATGGCAAGAAATTTTCACCGGTTGGGTTTGTATTTTTACGACCCACTTTATTTGGAAACAGCGGATAAAATGCTAAAACTGGTTCATCCTCTTATAGCCAAAGAGCCGGAATTTATGGCCAACTGGGCCAATTTCTATTTAGAAAAAGTGGTTCCCACGGCGGAGATCGCGATCATGGGGAAAGGTTCTCATGCTAATGCTGAAAAATTTTTAGAAGATTATCATCCCAATATCGTGTTGGCGGCCACGGAATTTGATGACCAATTGCCTATTTTGGAAAATAAAAATTCAGATGACAATTTGATTTTTGTTTGCTTTGATAAGGTCTGTCAAAAGCCTGTGGATCAAATCGAAGATGCCTTGGACCAACTGCCCCTGTTAAATGACACAATAAGATAATCTAAACCCTCACTTTAAACGGAAAGCCAATTGGAAGATTTATTTGGGCAAGAACCATCCCAAAAAGCCAAAAGACCATTATTTGCAGATGTCATTTTGCCGGTTCCGATCCCAAAATGGTTTACCTACCTGGTCCCTGAAGATTTTCAAAGCGAAATAGGTATTGGTTTTAGGGTAATTGTCCAATTTGGCATGAAAAGAATTATTACGGGAATCGTGGGGAGGGTCCATCATAAACCTCCTGAAAATTATCAGGCCAAACCATTATTGGATTTGTTGGAAGATTATCCCGTAGTGAATGCCCTTCAAATTAAATTTTGGGGCTGGATGGCATCCTATTATTGTTGCCATATTGGAGAGGTAATGAATGCGGCATTGCCAAGTGGATTGAAATTGACCACCGAAAGTAAGATTCAACTGCATCCTGAATTTGACCCTGAAGATCCCGGGTTTCCCATGGATGATAGGGAAATAATGATTTTGCAAGTACTGGAAAAGCAAAAAGAAATGAATCTGGAGCAGCTGGATCATTATTTACCTGCCAAGATCAGCCACAAAATCATCAAAAGTTTATTGGCCAAGGGAGCCATTCTCCTTTATGAATCCCTGAAAGAGAAATATTCCCCAAAAATTGAAAAAAGGATAAGATTAAAACCTTCCTACCTGGACTCTGAAAAAAACCTGGAAGTTTTATTTGAAAGCTTAAAAAGCAGTCCTAAACAGGAAGCAGTTTTGTTGAAATACCTCCAAATGGTTCCCGTTTTACAATCTTCGGCCTGCAATGAAAAAGGTTTGTTAAAAATGGTGATCACGGAATCGGGAAATTCAGCCAGTTCCATGGAAACCTTGATCAAAAAGGGGGTATTTGAATCCTTTAGCATTAAGGTAAGTAGATTCGAAGAGCAGGTTCTGGAAGATCAACCCATCCAATTATCCCCGTTTCAGACCAAAGCCCTGTCGGAAATTAAAAGTGGTTTTGAAACCAAGCCCACCATTTTATTACATGGGATAACCGGATCCGGAAAAACCGAAATATACATCCAATTAATCAAAGAGGTATTGGAAAGTGGGTCTCAGGTTTTGATGTTGCTTCCGGAGATTGCCTTAACCACCCATATGGTTGGCAGGCTTCAGAAAGTTTTTGGCGATCAAATGGGGGTTTACCATTCCAAATATTCAGATAATGAAAGGGTAGAAATTTGGAATGGTGTCTTAAAAGGAAAATACAATTTAGTGGTAGGCGTGAGGTCCTCTTTGTTTTTGCCTTTTGATAGCCTGGGCCTGCTCATTGTAGATGAAGAGCATGAACCTTCCTATAAACAGTTTGATCCTGCACCCCGGTTTCATGCCCGTGATGCGGCCACCATGTTAGCTTGGTTGCATCAGGCCAAAACCTTATTGGGAAGTGCTACCCCATCCTTTGAGACGTTTTTCAATACCAAATCGGATAAATACGGATATGTTCAATTGGATAAAAGATATGGAAATGCGGAACTTCCCTACTTTCATTTGGCAGATATACTTAAGGATAAAAAAAGGAACCTGCTAAAGCTGGATATCACCCGACATCTTAGGGAGAAAATTCAGGAGACCTTGAATCATCAGGAGCAGGTTTTGATTTTTCAAAACAGGCGGGGATATGCCCCCTACATCTCCTGCGATGAATGTGGCTGGATACCGGAATGTGAACATTGTGATGTAAGTCTGACCTACCATCAATTTCATGAAGAACTTAGATGCCATTATTGCGGCTTCAAGGAAAAAGTACCGACGGTATGCAGTGCTTGTGGCAGCCATAAATTAACCACTGTTGGCTCCGGGACCGAAAGGATTGAAGAAAACCTGTCCTTATTGTTTCCGGAAGCCAGAATAGCCAGAATGGACCTGGATACAACAAGAAGCAAGTATGGTTACCAAAGACTCTTGGAGTCTTTTGGAGCTGGAAATATTGACATTCTGGTGGGGACCCAAATGATTACAAAGGGATTGGATTTTGACCACGTTTCCCTGGTGGGGATTATTGATGCGGACAGAATCCTATTCTATCCTGATTTCCGGTCTGCCGAAAGGGCATTTCAACAAATCACTCAAGTGGCGGGTAGGGCAGGAAGAAGGGATAAAGTTGGGAATGTGATTATTCAAACGAGAAGGCCAGATCAGCTGATTTTCAATCAGATAATAGGAGGAAATTATCGGGATTTTTATGAAAAGGAAATGTTGGAAAGGAAACGGTTTTTTTATCCTCCATTTGTAAAAAACATAAAAATTATCGTCAAAAACAAAGACAGGAACACCTCAGAAAAAGCTGCTAAAAATCTTAAAAACCTCCTGGAGGCTATCGAAGTCAAAAAGATAATCCTGGGGCCCGAAAAAGGCCTGATCGGCAAAATCAAAAATCAGTATATTTTTGAATTATGGGTTAAGTTGGATCGGAATGGCAATGCCCAATCCAGGTTTAAAATAGAGTTAATGGAAAAAATCGTGGAACTTAATGCAAGTAAAGCCTTTAGATCAGTCAGATTCACCGTGGATGTAGATCCGGTTTAGGATCATGGCATGTGATTATTTTCAGCTTATATTCATTTCACTACCATTCCACAAAACATTTACCAATCAAAGGGTTGCGATGCCTGTTGGGTGGCAATGGCCTTTTTCCATCAATAGAAAATCCTACTAAAAATGCCTGGTTGGCCAGTTGTGATCAATCTTCATTATTGTTCCAAATATCATGGGTCGTTTTCCAGGTTCCGTCTTCTTGTTTTTCTAAAATATTCAGGTACTTGGAAGTAGCATAGAGCGTGTCATCATTACTTTTTGAAAAAAGGGTAACTTTGGCAAATCCCCTGCCAAAAGCCAGATTTCCATCCACTTTTACTTCTTCATAACCGCTTTCCAATTCGGTATGGTATTCATCGAAAATTTCCTGATAATAGACTTCCACGGCACTAATTCCCACCTTATTGGGCCCTCCAGGTGGCATTAAATAGGCGGTTTCAGTAAAATGCCTGGCTATTCCTTCGGCATTTCCCTCATTAAAGGCGTCAGCTCTTGCCTGACTCATGGCGGTGATGACCTCAATGTCTTCCGAATAGTCATTATCACCTGTTGATGCTGAATGACACTGAGAAAATAAACTTCCGAAAATCATTAAAAACAGGGAATGCAAGCATGTAATTTTCATAGGGATACCATTCTGTTTGGAATCAAATTTAAAATTAATTTGGTGAATAGAAAATATCCAAAGTGTTTAATGCAATTCCGTTTTTTTCTAATTATATTTTGTTAAATTAACCTTTTGAAAAATTATAACGATGAAATGTCAATTTGAGACCATTCCTTTTGAAGCCTTGGATGGGTTTTCCTGTAATCTCAGGCATTTTATTTCCGCCGAGACCAGCAAAGGACCCATCCTGTTGGTGCATGGTGCCGGAGTCAGCAGCAATATTTTCAACCCCCCCTCAGAAAATAATCTGATTTACCAGCTTTCTAAAGAGGGATATGATGTTTGGTTGGAAAACTGGCGGGGAAGCATCGACTTGGAACCCAATGAATGGGATTTGGATCAGGTGGCAATAAATGATCACCCGGTTGCAGTTCAAAAAATTCTGGAAATAACAGGTGCCAAAGAACTTAAAGCAATTATACATTGCCAGGGAAGTACCAGTTTTATGATTTCTGCTGCTTTGGGTCTATTGCCTCAGGTTAATTTAATCATCAGCAATGCGGTTTCCCTCCATCCAATTATTCCCACTTTTTCAAAGTTTAAGTTAAATGCTTTATTGCCGATTGTAGGAAAGTTTTTTGATTATCTGAATCCACAATGGGGATTGGAGGCTCCTGATTTCAGATCAAAAGTAATTCAGAAAATGGTTAAGGCGACCCATTGGGAAAGCGACACCACTGTGGGTAAAATGGTCAGTTTTACCTATGGATCCGGCTTTCCCGCTCTGTGGGAATTGAAAAATCTGGATGAAAAAACCAAGGAATGGATACAATATGAATTTGCCCATGTCCCTTTATCTTTTTTTAAGCATATCAGAAATTGCGTAAATGAAGGAGTATTAGTTCCTTCTGAAACCAATGAATTCCATTATAGTATTGACCCCATACAGACCGATGCCAGGATTGTATTGTTTGGTGGTAAAGAAAACAAATGTTTTTTACCAGAGAGCCAACAGAAAACCTATGACTATCTTGAGCAGATCAAACCAGGTTTCCATAAATTATACCTTTTGGACGGATACAGCCATTTGGATATCTTTTTTGGGAAAAATGCACATAAAGATGTGTTTCCGCTAATGATACAGGAATTAAAAGATGGTTAAGATTATTTAATAAAATGCCACCAAAAAGAATAAAAAGGTATGAAGGAAGGTATGCATTAGTGGATGGGATTCCCTACCAAATGCCTGTTAGTTCCTCAGACTCGCCTGCTTTGATGGCCGGGTTTTCCTGTGACTGGAAAGCTGCCAATGACCTGCTTCCAGGAAATGAAATCCATGCCCTTAGATTACCTAATGGAAGGGCAGCCCTGCTGATTACCATTATCAATTACCTCCATACCAGCATAGGCAAATACATAGAATACAGCATTGGCATTGGGTGTACGCATGGCAGACAGCCTGCACCAAGGATTTTGAATTCGGTTTTTTTGGGCCATTATGGAACAGGGCAGTACATTTTGGATCTTCCTGTTTCCACGGAAATTTCCGTCAAAGGTGGAAAAGGAATCTGGGGGATGCCCAAGCATGTAGCCAACTTGGATTTTATTGAAACAGCCGATAAAGTAACCAGTCAATATGAAAAAAACGGTCAATTTGCCTTTCGCATTGAAATGGACAAACCGAAGTCTCCTTCCATTAAAATAAAAGTCGGAGCTACTAATTACTGTAGATTCAGAAATATGTTGATGGCATCTTATATCTATTTTCAAACCAAGGCTGGAATCAATCTATTCGGAAAGGCAAAAGGGAGACTTTACATTGGAGACCACCCAAATGTATCTTATTTAAGAAATATTGACCTTAATCCCGATCCCTTTTTCACGGTTTTTATGCCAAAAACAAACGGGATTTTGGATGATCATTTCCAATGTTGGTTCATGACGTACGATGAGCCCCCAAGGGAAATGCCGGAAGGATTGGAGGCTGTTTATCACCTTGGAAAAGGGGAAGAATGGCCGGACCCCCCTAAGTTTACCGATTATGAAAAATTTAGAATTTGATTTGCTGATTCAAAATTTCCCTACACCATGAGCCCTTTAAAAAACACCCTTATTGATCTGAATAATGCCTATATCTTTTTTTGTGCCTCGATGTATTTGGGCATGTTTTGGTCCCTTCATTTCTTTTGGTTTCCCAATTATCCCAAAACATTAAACCTCGATAATTATTATGATGCCATTATCCCCCAAACGGACCTGGCCACCCGCTTTTTCTTTATCACCATACCCCTTATGGCCATTGCCCTCTTGGTGATGTTGATTACAGAATGGAAAACGGGACTAAGGTGGGTTCCACTCGCCTGGATACCCGGTTTGCTTGCTCCAGTTTTGATCCAACAAATGTATATTGAAGACGTCAATGACCAGTTCAAAGCAGGGGTGGATACTGAGGCTGCCCTTCAGGTATTGTTGGAGGAATGGATGTTTTTGAATGACTTGCGATGGATCATTCTTACCCTCATGTGGGGCATCACCATGTATTTTTTTATTGCCAAGGCAAAGCCCACTTACAAAAATAGAAATGCAATAATTGAACCCTAGGATTCATGGATAGCATTAAAAAATATTTGAGTTTACTGGTAGTGATCATTTCCCTGATTACCATCATATCGGGCCTACTCCAAGTAATTGTACCTGCGTTTGTTTTGGGTTTTATAGGAGCGGAAATTACCCCTACCACTTCCCATTTTTTTGCCATAGTTGGGATGTTTATGGCTCTTTTTGGAGGCTTGATGCTCCACACAGTTTATAGTGCCCACACCAGTCAGGAAGCCATAATATGGTGCGCTCTCCAAAAACTGGGGGCATTTGTTGCGGTAAGCTTAGGAGTCCTCAAAGGCCTCTTTGCCCTTATTGCTCTTGGGGTGGCCGTTTTCGATCTTTTTTCTGGAATTCTATTTTTATATTTCCTTAAAACCATCAAAGAACCATGAAGTCCCTTAACTATATTTTTTTTTACACTTACATCGGTTTGGTGATCCTGGCTGGTTTCTGGGGGGCTTTTATTTATCCGGTTTGGGATTTTCAGATATTATTTCAGCTCGACCTACAAAAACTGCCGGAGTATACTCAAGTAAACCTCCTCAGCCAATATCGGTTCTTAAGGGCCTTGGAATTGGGATTTGGCTTATTTGCCATCCTCTTTCTGAAAGAAATATTTTCCAGGAAAAAATTTAACCAACTGTTTTTAGGAATTATGGGACTGGGTGTATTGGCAAGGATGGTTTCCTGGTCGGTGGACGGTATCCCCAGCAGTTTGTTTATTTTTTTTCTTGCTTATGAAGCACTGGGATTGTCCATCATCTTTGCTTACAGTCGAAAACTAGGAATATATCATGCAAGTAGGGATTAACAAAAAAAATACGGACCTAAAAAGGTCTTTGATACTGGCCGGGGGTGGCATGCGCGTAGCTTACCAGGCGGGAGTGCTGTTGGCATTGGAGGAGGCAGGAATAGAATTTACACATGTGGATGGGACCTCTGGAGGAATATTTAATACAGCCATGCTTGCCAGTGGACTGAAACCAAAGGAAATTGCCGAAAGATGGAGAACGCTTAAAGTGAAGTATTTTTTATCAGGCAGGAAATTAAAGGACTATTTTTCCCCTATGTTCATGAATGGATATGCGGATGCAGATAATATTAGGAACAAAGTATTCCCCCACTTGGGCATTGATATCCTCACTATCCAAAACAATGATGCAATAAACGCAAGCTTCAATGTTTGCAACTTTTCCAAAAAAAGTGTCGAAGCCCTTGGAAACAGGGAAATACAGGAAGATCACCTTATAGCTGGAGTTTCCCTGCCGATTTTTATGCCCGCCCTTTTCATTGATTCCCATTGGTATACAGACGCAGTATGGATCAAAGATGCAAATCTCATGGAAGCCGTAAACCAACAATCACAGGAACTGTGGTTGGTGTGGGCCATTGGCAACTCCCCTGCTTACCTGCCTGGAGCATTTAACCAGTATGTCCACATGATCGAAATGAGTGCCAATGGGGCATTATTGGAGGAATACCGCCATATCCAAATGATCAATAACCATTTGGCAGCTTACGGGTACACAGAGCCCATTACTTTAAAAGTGATCAAATCAGAAGATCCACTTCCCTTGGACCCCGATCTTTTTTTTAACCTGATAAATTTTAGGGAGCTGATCAACATGGGTTATGAAAATGCCAAGAAACTTTTGCAAACGGGATCTGTACCTGAGGTTCCCATGGACGAAAAAGCTACCAGGAGCTCTGATTTGGGGAACGAATTAAGCTTCAGGGGAATTTTCAAGGGAAAGCTCATATGGGATGCGGTGGAAACCAAAGTCTTTTATTTTACCTATTTTAGGTTCAGTGAACAAGGTGGAAAACAAAAACTCAGTGTTTTTTCCAGTATCCTCATTGAGGCTTTGGGGGAAGAAATCCCGGTGTATGACCACCAGGTCACCCGATCCAAAATGAAAGGATACACCTTGGTGCAGATTAACGCAAAAGTTCTGATTCTAAACGAGGAGTATTTCTTAAGGGGAAGCCTGAAATTGTTTACTCCAATAGAAACCCTTATGGGGATCGGGTATAAAAAGATTTCACTGACCATTGGAAAGAATGCTATGGGGCTGGAAACCATCCTTCTGCAGGGCAATTTACATCAATCCATCTCCCATAGACTTAAAAGTTCCTATTTTACCAAGGTCAGGAATACTAACGGTTCCAAAGGGGGCATTAAGAGTCGGTATGACATGATTTCAAAATTAACAACCATGGAAAAACCATCAAACCATTCCTCTTCGGAAGAAGTGGAATTGGACCCAAAGGTGAATAAGGACTCCCAACCAAAAAATATAGAGTAATGAAATTTGATAGAAAACCAATGGTCAACTGGTATGACCCCAAACAGTTGGCATTTACCGCTTTAAAAACAGTTTTATCTAGTGTTTTCGGGAATTTTGCCGACCGGAGGGAAATGCAGGCCGCTTTGGACCAGGAAGTAAAGCCTATGGATTATTCCCATAAAAATGAAATGTGGATAGACTATATTTCGGACCTGGGAGATGGTTTCAATCCCACCTTTGCTGTTGCCAATCTATTGGCCAGAGAAAATCTGCCGATGGATGGACTTAACCTGCAAAGGGGGGAAATTTTGATTATGGGAGGTGATCAAATCTATCCCACACCTGAGATGATTGAATACGATAACCGACTGAGAGGACCCTACCAAGCGGCTTTTCCCAAAGACAGCAATGATAGTAACAGGCCCCATGTTTATGCGGTTCCCGGCAATCACGACTGGTATGATGGATTGACCAATTTTCTAAGGTTATTTACCCAAAAGCGATCTTTGGGAAATTGGAAAACCCAGCAGACGAGAAGTTATTTTGCCCTGAAATTACCCCATCATTATTGGTTGATTGCCGTTGATATCCAATTAAACTCTGACATTGACTTTCCGCAGATTTGTTATTTTAGGGAAATCGCCAAAAAATTCTTTAGTGAAAAAAGTAAAGTTATTTTATGCACCTCAGAACCCTCCTGGGTTTACCGATCATTTGATCCCCAAAATACTGCCCATGAAAGATTTAAATTTTTTATCAACAAGGTGCTTTTTGGAATCGGTGAAAAGGAATATGAAGAAAAAAACAAAAACATTAAGATTTCAGCGATATTGACAGGGGATTTACACCATTACGCACGATATGAAGAGGTAAGCAAGGAGGGTGAGATTTGTCATTTGATAACAGCAGGAGGTGGCGGGGCTTTTTTACACCCTACACACACTTTAAATGATGATATTGAGTCAGTGGATGGCTTTAAAGGGAAACTAAAAAAGGTTTTCCCTTCAAAATCAACCTCAGTAAAATTAAGTTTTCTGAATCTTTTTTTTCCATTTTACAGCCTTACCATGCTATTTTTCTTTGGGATTTTTCATTTGTTTACTTCCTGGATTCTGCAGACAAAATATTTCGATGGAAAAACGTTAATGGAAATATTGGCCGGCATTGAGCTTTTTGAGCGTCAAGTTGGGATTTATTTAAATACTATATTTTTAGGTATATCCCATAATCCTGCGGCACTCTTTCTGAATATTTTACTTTTTATTGGTGTTTTTGTTTTTACCGACACCAAATCAGGAAAAAAGAAATGGAATTACATCGCAGGGTTTGTGCATGGGGTATTACACCTCATTAATTTCTACTTTCTATTTTGGCTGTTTTCTTATACTAACCTCAATCATTTTGAAATGGGTGTCAATAGTATGAATCAGGTACTTTTATTTTCCTTGGAGATGATATTGGCTGGTGGCACCATCAGCGGCGTTTTATTTGGCGCTTATTTGACTTTTAGTGTGCTCGTATTGAAGAATCATATTACGGAAGCAGCATCTTCGTACAGGGAGGAAGGCTTCAAGAATCTTTTGAGAATACATATTAATGAAGAGAATGTTACCATTTATCCCATAGGTTTGAGAAGAGTGCCTAAAAATTGGGTGAACGTCGGTACTGAAGAAAACCCCAAATTCGAGGGTGGACCTATACAATATGAAATCATTGAAGAACCCATAATTATCAAACATGAAAAGACTCTCTAAACCCTTAACGGCATTAAAAGCCAATTATGATTTTGTGGTGGTAGGATCCGGATATGGTGGAAGTATTGCCGCATCCAGGATGTCCCGGTGTGGACAGAAAGTTTGTCTATTAGAAAAGGGAAAGGAATTTTTGCCCGGAGATTTTCCAAAGACCCTCCGTCAGGCTGCGGGGGAGATGAATTTCATCAATGGAAAATCCGATCGTATTCATAAAAACGGGCTTTATGAATTTACCATGGGCAATGGCATCAATGTATTCAAAGGATGCGGTCTTGGGGGGACCTCTTTGGTCAATGCCAATGTAGCCATCCGGCCCGAAAATAGGGTAATGGTGGATGAAGCTTGGCCTACAGAAATCAGGGAAAATACGGACTCTTTTGAAGATGGGGTGGAGAAAGCCTGGGAGATGTTAAAGCCCAATCCATATCCTGAAAATACCAACGGTTACCCCGTGCTGAAGAAAACTGAAGCCATGAGGAAATCCGCAGCACATATGTCTTCCCCTTTTAGGTTACTGGATATCAATGTTACCTTCGAAGACAAACAAAACCATGTAGGGATCAAGCAACCTAAATGTACCAACTGCGGAGATTGTGTAACGGGATGTAATATTGGAGCTAAAAATACCACGGCAATGAATTATCTGCCTGATGCTTTTAATCATGGTGCAGATATTTTTACTGAAATTAATGTAAGGTATGTGAAAAGAATGGGAGACTTTTGGCAAGTATATTTCCATCCAATTGGTACCGGTAGAGAAAATTTTGATGCTCCTCTGATGTTTGTCCAATCTAAAAATGTTATTCTAAGTGCCGGTTCTTTGGGTTCTACCGAAATTTTGCTTAGATCCGCTCAAATGGGCTTAACGATCTCTTCAAAAATTGGGGAAAAATTTACCGGCAACGGTGATGTATTGGGATTTGGTTATAATAATGACGAGGCGATCCATGGAATTGGTTTGGGAAATAAGGGAACAGATGCAATTGCCAAGGTGGGACCCTGTATTACCAGTGTGATTGACCTAAGAGAACGGGAAGACCTTGAATCCGGAATGACCTTGGAAGAAGGTACCGTCCCGGGTCCTATTAGAACGATCATTCCCAAAGCGCTTATTGCTTTTTCCAAGTTCATAGGAAAGGATACAGATAGGGGAATGGGCGATTACTTTAGGGAAAAATGGAGAGAGATACAAAGCCTATTATTAGGCCCTTATCATGGGGCGGCCGATCATACCCAGGTATATTTGGTGATGACCCATGATGATGGAAATGGCAAAATGATATTGAATGATGGAAAATTAAGTATTAATTGGAGAGGGGTGGGCAAACAAGAGATTTTCCGTAAAGTTAATGGCGAAATTTATAGTGCTACCCAGGCTTTGGGAGGAACAAAAATTCCCAATCCCACCTGGAATGATTTAATGAACTATGATCTTGTGACAGTACATCCTCTAGGTGGGTGTAGCATGGCAGATGATGGTGCTCTTGGCGTTGTAGACCATAAGGGTCAGGTTTTTTCCAACTCAGAGGGAAAGGATTTACATCCCGGCTTATTCGTCATGGACGGTGCGGTGATACCCAGGCCAGTCGGCACCAATCCTCTCTTGACAATCAGTGGACTGGCAGAAAGAAGTTGTAAAATCATAGCCAAGGAAAACGATTATCATTTATCCTATGAATTTAATCCTCCGCAGGAACCTGATCAATACCAGCCTTTTAAGGGTACCGGCATACAATTTACTGAAACCATGCGAGGATTTTTCAGTCTTGGAGAATCAGCAGATTATGAAGCAGGTTTTGAAAAAGGGAAAAGGGACCATTCACCTTTTGAATTTACCCTAACCATCCAAACGGAAGATATTGATGAATTTGTAAATAACCCCGATCATCCTGGAAAAATGGTGGGAACCATGCTGGTGCCAGCCCTATCTCCTTATCCCATGACGGCATTGAATGGTCAGTTTAATTTATTCATTGAAGACCCCAAAGACATAGACAGTAAAAAAATGGTCTATAAAGCCAATTTGATCAGTGAAGAAGGGGAGGCATATTATTTTGAAGGCTTTAAGGAGGTTAAAAATGATAAAGTAATCGATGCCTGGAAAGACACCACCACCCTGTTTATTACTTTATTCAAAGGAAATCCCCAAGAAGATGCGCCACTTGGTAAAGGAAAATTAATCATAAGAGTAGCCGATTTACTCCGGCAATTAAAAACGATAAAAGCTTTGCACCCGCAAAATAAGAAAGAAGGCCGTCGGGCAGTAGCCACTTTTGGAAAATTCTTCGGAGGAAGTGTGGTCGAAACTTATCTTAAATTTTAGCACATTCACGAAGAGTCAATTACCAGTTAAACTTGTCCCGTAAAGTGGACTTGTTTTCCCACTTATTGGCAAACCATTCACTTGCCTTGGTGATGGGGCCCTTTTGCCTGTTTATTTTCTGTTCATATACCATTTTCCGAATAAATTGTTCCCATTCTTGTGCCTGTGAAGGATTTAACCAATCCACTTCCGTTGGACTTTCCCAATTTACATGATCGTTTTCCGGATTAAATAATAAGACAATATTAGAACCAGAAAAGGTAAATGGTACAGACGGAGATGGATCCTGGATCAGGATTTTATTCATGACAGCTTTAAACGGAAGGTTGATTTGGTACAATATGCTGGAATCAGGTTCATAAACCCAAAATCGTTCCAGGGAGTCCTTTTCCAAAGTAATAGAATCTGTTTTTTCCAGATTTGAAATGGTACCGGGGCTATTTATCCAGGATTCCCAAACAGGGGGGAAATATTGATAGGGATACAAAACATCCTTCAACCTATTTTTCATTTCCGGGTTGTCTTCGAATTCCTGAAGCCTTACTGTTTGGTCTTCAATTATTATATTTTTTATGATATCATTTCCTATTGCCCGGCTGTTCCATTCCTGTAAAGGGATTTCTTTATCGACAAAATTTCCAGCTGGAAGATCCCTTTGAATTAATTCCGTAAGATTGGCGGTGAATTGAGATTGGATTAATATGGAGTCTTTTTGAACCCAAAGTCCTACCAGAGAATCTTTTGGAAACTCGGCTTGCCCCATTTGTAATCTAAAATTAATCAGCTCATCAAATTCATTCGAATCTATCAATGAGTCCCTGCTTATTTCATAGAATAAACTGGAAAAATAATTATAAGACCCTTCGCTTCCCTCAAATTCATATTGCTGTAGGTCCTGGACCATCTGCCCCAAGATTTGCCATTTTTTCTGAGCCAATTGTTGATTATTGTATCTATTTTCCACCGCTCTTTTCAGGGAGTCAATAACATACTTCTCCCTTTGTAGCTCCATTTCAAATAATTTGGCCTCCTCGTAATTGATAAATCTATCTCCGGCAATGTGTTGGGTCAGGCTGATGAGCTGATCATGATGAAAAATAACTTTTTTGATTTCAATACCGCTCAATAAGGTAAAAAGTCGCATTAATGTTTCTCCACCATACCTTTCAGCCTGGTTGATGATGTCGGCTTTTAAAGCATTGCTGGTGAGTTTTCTTACAGCATATAACTTCACTTTTTTGCTGTCTTTAAAATTCACCCTTTTATTGGCGATGAGGATGTCAAATCCAGGTATACCCTTCTCCGGTATAAACCAGGGATTGATATCCGCATTGAGGATTTTAGGTGTCAGTCCAAAAAAATGCAATTCTCCCACCTCCTCATTGATATGATAGGTATTGTCATTAATTTCACCAAAGTCAAATCCGGCTTTTACCGTTCCCCTTCCAAGCAGGGCCAATTTTTTTTTGGCCTCTTTTCTTGGCAGGTTGGCCAATCTGCTCTGGTTTAAATCATCCATAAAATCATCCGTTTGCCAAAAATTTTGGTTGGGATGGGTAAAAAGGTAAAACAACAAATCGTTGATTTGGTTCTGATTGGGTTTTTCCAACAAAATTTCCCTGGAATTTTTCATTTTTAAATATAAAAAGGCCAACACTTCATCATGTAATTCCATGCTTTGGCTGGCCTCCCAATCTCCCAAAAAAATCAATTTATCCAAAATGTTCCTTTGGCTTACGGCATCGAGCAGTATGATTTTCCGCTCCCGTCTCTTTAATTGCTTTTCAGGATCAGCAAGTTGAAGTTTTTGGTCGAGGGGAAGACTTTGAAAATTTTTGAGTTGATTGATTTCAGCTAGGATCTGTTCATAAACCCGATTGCTTTGATCCTGAATCTCGGAAGAATCTACAATCTCCAGTTGCGCCTCATTGATTGAGGCGATAACCTCACCGTAATATTCTGCCGTGATTAATTCCCCCATTTCTCTAATTTCGGATACCACATTGGCTGTGGGTTGCAATGTGGCTTTCCCCCCAAAAATATTGAGTGGATTCCACCAATAGACCAACAGAACGGCTCCGATTACAAGAGCAATTTCAAATACCAATCTTGCGCTATTGAAAAAATTGCCGATCATGGTTCAGGAATGGTTTCTTGATAATTTACCTGCGGAATTAATAGTTGGTTACTTTCAAAATGAATATATATTTCTTCAAAGCCAAAGGAATGAAGAAGCGCCAAAATCAATTTCCTGGTATGATTTTGACTGGTTTGTACAATTCCCATGAAGGGAAGACTTTCCCTTATATCCAATTCTGCCATCCTAAAAAATGTCTCCTGGTCTTCAAGGTCAATGCGGTTTAAAAACCTTCTGGTATTTGAAATTAACGTGTCTTCCACGAAATCTTCCGGTGGATAAGAAAAATTGATGACCTCAATGGCAGGCAAATGAAGGGTTATTTTTTTTCCCTCTATTAAAATGTCTTTTTCAGAAATTTCATTGAGATTGATCCCGGTTTTGATACGCGCTCTTGAATGGGCCAAAAAAGTTGCCTCATTGATAGGGATAAAAAAGATACTTTTGGTTTTTTTTCCAAATACGACTTTGTCCACCACAAACTCAGAAGTCACCAGGTCGCTGGCCTGTTGGATTTTCCCAACCACCATAGCCCTGTCATTTTTTTGACAGCCAGCAAAAACAAAGCCCAAGAAAAAGAAAAAGGGCTTAAACCAATTGAAAAGCACAGACTTCATACCTCATTTCTTTTAAACTCCTCGTATTTGTTTTTCATTTTGATATGGTATTGGTTGACTTTGTAGCCACTTCCGTTATAACCATAAGCAAAGGATTCCCAATCATAAT
Organism: Cyclobacteriaceae bacterium; assembly: GCA_040905165.1. Classification (GTDB taxonomy): domain Bacteria; phylum Bacteroidota; class Bacteroidia; order Cytophagales; family Cyclobacteriaceae; genus Cyclobacterium. The sequence continues at coordinate 108,658 of JBBDSA010000040.1, forward strand.
TTCCTTGGTTGGTTTCCGATATATAATCAATAAGGGCAAATCCCCGTACCCTTTTGGTTTTGATGAATTCCAGGAAATCCAAAAAATGAATATATTCTGATTCATGTTGCCTGGCTTCAAAATCCTCGGGGCTGTGATATTTTCTTTTCTTGATGTTGTCCTCCAGGTTTTCACCCAATATCTGAAACAAACCCCAGGAGGTAGAATAGATGGCGGCCTTCGTATCAATGGCCTTTGCCTCCTTTAACCTTTCATATTCCTTTACACCGACACGATAATGCTTTCTTGTCCATTTTTCGTAAATAAGATGTTCTTTCCCTTTGGCCAGAACTTGAGGGTCTTTTCCGAATTTTTTTAACCAATACCAGAATTTATGGCCTTCAAAAAGAATTTTGGCATTCCCATTCTGAAGGTGCCCTCTCCCGGAAGATTCTATGGATATGATGGCTTTAATTACAGGTAAACTGAGTCTGATTTTTTCTTTGCTTTCCAATTCCTCCAAGGCATTCCTAATGTCCATGTCACTTAGGATCTTACTGTTGGCATTGTCCTTGATCTGGACATATTCATCATTTTTTACCAATAATTCTTCATCCTTTTCAAAAGAAGTGGAAAGGCTGACCAGTTGTTGGTGGAGTGGTTTCTCCAAAGCCTTCTCGTTTTCGGCCTCAAATGCTGCATCTTCTTCCAAAAATGCCACTTCATCATCCTGGAACCTTGTTAAAAATTTCGGATCATCCGAATCGGATGAACGATCTGTTTTGTGAATTTTTTCAGGATTTATTTCATCACTTTGTTGATTGGTTGTCCATCTGTTTCTGAGGTATTTAAGGGATTTATCTCCAAAATAAAAGGCAATCATCATGAGAAAGGCGGTTTCGAAAAATTCAAACTGTTGTCTTAACAGGGCCATTTCATTTCCTGTATATTGGGACCCATAACTGACGATCAGCAGGGACATTCCCCCCATTAATAAGGTAAATGCAATCATCCCTCTAACGGTTCCGGGGGGCAGGCCAAAAGTTTGGCTTCTATAGGGATTGTATTCAGGGGTTTCCATCTCTGATTTCTTAACGGGCATCCCTTCGCTGTACCGGTCTTTGGCATCGTAAATTCTCTGCCAGTCCTGGTCGGTTAACCCGTAGTTGATATTAAAATGGTAAACTGACCACATAAAATATATTAAAAAAACCGCGATCCAGATGACCACAGTCGCCAATCCCACCGCCTGAAACAGGTTATCATGTTCCACATAAACGAAAAAAGCACCGAATATTCCAAAAAAGACCAAAAGGCTGGAAAGAATGACCGTTCCTTTGAAAAAGTAATTGTGATAGGGGTTAAAATTCGGGTTTCTTTCTTTGACTCTTGGGCTGATATGACGTGCGATGATCCCATACATAAAAGTCAAGGCAATCAATATCACAAAACCACTTGCAAAGGACCTGTTGGATGCTTCAAAACTGGGTACGATGAAAATCAAAATAGCCAGGGTAAGCAGAATGATTGATCCAATATGTACAGCTATATATTTTCCTTCAGAAAATAATCCGCTTTTTTCCGGGTTTTTTTCGGGCTTTTTTCCTTCTGTTTCCATAATAATTAAAATATAAAGAAATACATAATCAGGTTATTTATGCAAAGATTTTTTCTTTGGCAAGAAGAAGTTGTACCCTCTCAAACCAATTTTCATTTAAAATTTGTATCCTCATTTTTCCATTGGCGGCCAAGGAAGGATAAATGATTTTATAAAACCGCTCAAATGCCTTTTGGGAATGAGAAATCATTTTTTCAACACTTGCCGCATTCACCCCATCAGCTATTAGGATGCAACCTCTAGTATCCTTATGGGTATTGCCAATATGAATGTATACCAGGCTGTAATTCGGGATGTTTTTAATTTCAAGATGAAATTCAAACCAGGGAAACCGATTGCGGTATCTTTGGGTCAGGTCAGTCAGGTTCCTGTTCAGTTCTATCGGATAAATCCCTTCGGGAATCCGGGTATTTCCAGAAATTTTTTCATCTGAGTGGGTGTCTTCCAATGTGTAGGAAAAAAATTTATTATTAAGAAAAATCATCCCTAAAGTAGTTTCCCCATCATCTAAATACCTTAAAATGGTTATTTCACAGGCTGTCAATGCCTGGCCTTTTGGAAAATTGTCTTCTAGGGATTTTTCTATAACCTCAATGTTGGGCCTGCTATTTTCAGGACCTGATTTTTCTGAAGCGGGAGGTACTTTGACCACTGTAGGAGCAGTTTGCTTTTCCGAAGGGTTCTTACTGAAAAGGTTTTTTAAAGCAGTCCCACCTTTTTCAACAAGTAAGATAATATATCCAATAAACCCTACCAGCCACATCCAAACCTTATCCAGATATTGAGGGTTTACTATAAATAAAACCACCAATAGCGCGATAAAGGCAATGATTAAAAGTCCTGCAAACCTGTTCATTTGAGATCAACGCGTTTAGAAATTTAATGTAGTACAGTTAAAAAGAGTGTGGTATGGTTCTAATTCAAAATTTAATTATAATAAATTCTTTATCAAAAAAATATGACTGATTTTTTATTATTGACCGAAGTATTTTGGACCAGGGAAAAGAATCGGTTGAACTGATATCATTTGACCCATGGAGAGGGAAAGAAAAATTATGATTTGCCGACTAAATACAATAAAATCAGGTTGAAGATTTGAATTCCAATCAATTATTAATTACATTTCAAATGATAACAATAAGTAATATCAAAAATGGCTAATTTCAAACTTCAAATTAACGGAAAAAAATACGAGGTAGACGTAGACGAAGACACCCCATTATTGTGGGTGCTCAGGGACAATCTTGGGCTAGTGGGTACTAAATATTCCTGCGGGGTAGCCCAATGTGGTGCATGTACCGTTCATATCAACGATGAAGCGGTCCGTTCATGTGTACTTCCCATCTCTGCCATCAACGGAGATAAGGTGACCACCATTGAAGGATTATCGGAAAATGGTGATCATCCTGTCCAAAAAGCCTGGGAGGAGGTAGATGTGGCCCAATGTGGTTATTGTCAAACCGGACAGATCATGACAGCGGTGGCACTTCTCAATAAAAACCCCAATCCCAGTGAAGAAGAAATCGTAGATGGTATGAATACCAACATCTGTCGGTGTGGAACCTATCACAGAATCAAAGAAGCAGTAATGTTGGCCTCGGCTAAAACCAAATAATCATGGAAAAAGCATTAAAAACAAACAGGAGGGATTTTTTGAAAATTGCTGCAACAGCAGGTGGTGGCCTTTTTATTGGATTTAATTGGTCCAGCTGTGATTCTCCAACCATGAAAGTGGTCAGCGATGAAGAAATTCTCAATAGCGCACTTAATTTTAACAGTTATCTTTCCATTTCCCCAACTGATCATATTGTAATTTATTCTCCCAACCCGGAATTGGGTCAAAATATCAAAACTTCATTTCCAATGATCGTGGCAGAGGAACTGGATGTTGACTGGTCAAAAGTAAGGGTGAAGCAGGCATTTTTAGACACCGAAAAATATGACCGTCAGGTTACCGGTGGTTCTGGGGCAATGCCTCATTCTTGGGAAAGATTAAGAAAAGCAGGCGCCACTGCCAGACATATGCTGCTAGAAGCCGCGGCCAAACGATTAGACGTAGATGTCAGTGAACTTAAAACAGAGCTGGGTCAGGTAGTTCATACTGGAAGTGGTAAAAAAATCACCTATGGTGATTTGGCCAATGATGCCTCCAAGGTACCTGTGCCAGAGGAGGTTAAACTGAAGGATATTAAAGATTTCAAAATTATAGGTACCCCCGTTAAAAATGTAGACAACAGGGAAATGTTTACAGGGAAGCCTTTGTATGGATTGGATATCTATAAGGAGGGCATGTTAAATGCCATGATTCAACGCCCCCCATTCGGGATGAAATTGAAATCCTTCGATGCAGAAGAAGCCAAAAAAATTAATGGCATAAAAGATATAGTGAGTTTCAAAGATAATGTGGCCATTGTTGGTACTGCGACATGGCCCATTATGAAAGCAAGAAAGTTACTGAAGATCCAATATGAACCTATAGACGGTAAATTGGAAAGTTCTGCTTACCATAATCAGGTCTTTGACGAACTTTTGAATAAGGGCAAAGGGGATGTGAAAAGAAAGGATGGCAATGTAGATATGGCATTCAGAAGTGCCGCCAAAGTTATAAAAAGTGAATACCAATGTCCGTTCCTGTCCCATAGTCCTATGGAGCCCATGAATTTCTATGCCAACGTGACAGCGGATGGTGCAGAATTGATCGGCCCTACCCAAACCCCGGATCGGGCAAGAAATGCCGCAGCAGAGCTATTGGGCATTTCTCCTGAAAAAGTTTCGGTTGAAATGACCCGGTTAGGCGGTGGTTTTGGAAGAAGGTTAAGGGCTGATTTTGCGGAAGAGGCCGTTGAGGTTTCCAAAATCATGAAAGCTCCTGTTAAAGTCACTTGGAGTAGGGAAGATGATATTACAGGTGGGGCCTATAGACCAGCTGTTAAATACAGGTTTGAGGCCGCTTTGGACGAAAACAATAATATGATAGGATACAAACTCCGTGGAGTGGGTATTAATGCCGGTAATTGTACCCGGGAAAATAATTTCCCATCTGGTTCAGTTGACCATCTTTTGATTGAATCGTTAGAGTACAAATCTCCTATAACCACCAACGCATGGAGGGCACCGATTACCAATTTTCTTGCTTTTGCCGAACAGGCATTTTTGGATGAAGTGGCTGAAGCCGCAGGAAAGGATCCGGTTGATTTCAGATTGGAATTACTCGATAGGGCCAAAAATGATCCGGTAGGGGAGATCCATTATGATATAGACCGAATGAAAGGCGTGGTAAAAACGGTTGCAGAAAAATCAGGCTGGGGTAAAAAACCGGGTGTTTCCCAGGGTTTTAGCGTTTATTTCTCACACAGGTCCTACGTTGCCCAGGTAGCTGAGGCTAAAATGATTGATGGCAGTCCTGTTTTGGATAAAATTTATGCCGTGACAGACTGTGGCATTGTTGTTAATCCAACAGGTGCAGATCAGCAGGTTAGGGGTGGAATGGTAGATGGTATGGGCCATGCAATGTTCACCAACATGACTTTTACCGATGGTTTGGCAGATCAAAAAAACTTCGATACCTACCGCTTGATCAGAATGAAGGAAGTTCCTGAAATTGAAACCCATTTTATGAAAAACGGCATCGATCCGACGGGATTGGGTGAACCTGCCTTACCCCCTACGGGTGGCGCTATTGCCAACGCCATTTATAAGGCCACTGGAAAAAGACTAAGGAAACAGCCCTTCATTGAGGAAGAAGAGATGAAAAGTTTTAAATTGGGGGACAGGGCATAGTAAAATTCTTTTTAATATATAGTTAAAAAAACAAAAGGGCCGCTTTCTTGGAGCGGCCCTTTTGTTTCGTGATTTTTGGACAAATTCTAAAGCAAAGTGATTAATTAACCAATAAATTCACTTTCCTTTGAGCCGGGATCACGTCTGTTTTCATAATTGTCCCTTTGGGTGTCATTATGCATTGTTCCAACTCGATCTTCTTCGTATCTGTCGGTCTTGATGCCATAATAAGTATTTATCTTACCTATGAATTCAGTTTGAGGACCGGAAGGCCAGTTGTCTTTATCAAAACCGGGTGAATTTTCCAATTTTTCTTTATCTACATTTAGGATGACCACGTCATCCTGATGAGTCTCAAATGCAAAGGACTGCCAAGGCAGCGCAAAATACTTACTACCTAGGTTTAAAAAACCGGTATCTACAGATAGAACGACATAGGCCACTTTTCCTGTCCTGCTATCCATCATGATATCTTCAATGTTTCCGATTTTTTCATCTTTCGGGTTTTTAACGGTAGTGCGTTTAATGGTTGAGGCACTCAAAATCGGACTTCTTAGTTGATCATTCATTATAATAATGGTTATGGGTTAAATAATATTTCAATAATAAAAAAACAATAACTATGCCATTTAAAGATTATAAAAAATATATGAATAACTTAATAGGTTCAACCTATTAACGTGTAAATTGGGGTAAAATTCAGGCGCCGGATAAAAAAAGGTAATACAATGTCCCGAAAAAGTCACGGTCTGGGCAAATTTTCCTCCGACTGATTCATTCATACCTTGGAAGGACTCCTGGATTTATTGAATAGGCAGTCCCTGTTTTTTTCTTCCCTCTCCGATTTCCAGAACTTCAGTAACCACATATTTACTGGCTCCTCTCCATGGAATAGGGTTTAAAAATTCTTTATACCTCAATTCTACAAACTGACCTCCGGATCTTTCCAACATAATGGCCACGGAATCACCTTTTGCACTGAATCGGAATTCATTGCTTTGTAAGGCTCCGGGGTTGGGGCTTTGGAAGCCGTCCTGTACCAATCTTCCTTCCCAGGTTTTAAACAAAAACCCCTTTTTCTCAAAATAATTTAAATTTCCGGCTTTTACGCCTTCGGCGAAAACAAAATAGTATCTCCACCAAAATATTCCAGCTATAATGATGAAGACGACGATGATACCGGGTGCCAGGTATTTTTTCATGATTTGATAATCAAAGTTAAATGGTTCTAAAGATAAGAATTATTCCTTATTTTAGTATATTCAAACTTTAAAGGAATTAATCCAGCACATTTATGAGTACGACCTTAATTATAATTATCATTGCCGTTGTTGTAGGGATTTTTGTTGTTTCTCTTTATAACAAATTGGTATCCTACAAAATTAACCGTGAGAATGCCTTTGCCGATATTGATGTACAATTAAAACAAAGACATGATCTCATTCCCCAATTGGTAAGCAGTGTGAAGGGTTACATGGAACATGAGGCAGGTGTTTTGACCAGGGTGACAGAAGCCAGATCCAAAGCCATGGGAGCCTCAACCATAGACGGAAAAATTGAAGCGGAACAGGAATTGAGTGCAGCGCTTCAGGGATTAAGAATTCAGGTGGAAGCCTATCCCGATCTCAAGGCAAATACCAACTTTCTACATTTACAGAGTGAGATTTCCGATGTGGAAAATAAATTGGCAGCTTCGAGAAGATACTTTAATTCCGCTACCAAAGAGTACAACGTAGCAGTTCAATCATTCCCATCCAATCTGATTGCGGGTATGTTTGGTTTTCATACTGAAAAAATGTTTGATGTAGGAACGGCTGAAAGAGAAAGATTGGATCAAGCTCCTGAAATTAAATTTTAATAAGGTATATGGCCAATTACGTTGGGATACAAACCCAGATCAGGAGAAACAATTTCAAATCGGTTTTGCTCCTGTTGGGGTTTCCTTTATTGATTTTAGCTGCAGTATATGCGTTTTTATTCTTTACGGCCCCACAGGAAAATCAAACTCCTGTAAATATTAATGAAATTTTTGTACAAACAGTCCCCCTTGTATTGATTGGGGTGGCCATTTGGTTTTTCATTGCATTTTTCTTCCATTCCAAAATGATCAGCAGTGCAGCTGGATCCAAATCCCTGGAAAGAAAGGAAAATAGTAGGGTATACAATCTCGTGGAAAACCTTTGCATAAGTAGAGGTATGAAAATGCCAAGAGTAAACATCATTGAAGACCAGGCCCTGAATGCTTTTGCCAGTGGAATCAACGAAAAAACCTACACGGTGACGCTTACCCGAGGCATTATCGAGAAACTTAATGATGAAGAATTAGAGGGAGTGATCGCCCATGAATTGATGCACATAAGAAATAAAGATGTGCGTTTATTAATTATTTCGATCATTTTCGTGGGGATCTTCTCATTTTTAGCCCAGATCTTATTCAGAAGCATGTTGCTTGGCGGCGGTCGAAGGAGGGGAGGAAAGAATGATAACCGGGCTATATTGATTGCAATGGTGATTGCTTTCGTGGCATTTCTGCTCAGCATGTTGTTTCGGTTTGCCATTTCAAGGAAACGGGAGTACATGGCAGACAGTGGTGCTGTGGAAATGACCAAAAAACCCTGGGCTTTGGCATCGGCCCTGAAGAAAATATCAGGGAACTATAGGGTGGAATCTGTCAAAAGTGATGATGTGGCAGAGTTGTTTATTGAAAACCGGCCAGATCGATCTTCCGGTATGATGTCAGCGATTACGGGTTTGTTTGCCACCCATCCACCCATTGAAAAAAGAATTAAAATCCTTGAGCAATTTTAACTTTTTTTATCGGATTTATTTATATTGAAATTCATTATTGATATCAACAACCAGCCAGAGAATAGGTAGGTTTAAAAAGTTTCCTTTGCAATGGATTATATAGATTATTATAAGGTCCTTGGGTTGTCCAAATCCTCTTCTCAAGAGGAAGTGAAGAAGGCCTACAGAAAAATGGCCAGGAAATACCATCCAGACCTTAATCCCAAGGATAATGAAGCCCAAAAAAAATTTCAGGAAATCAATGAGGCCAATGAGGTGCTCAGTGATCCTGAAAAAAGAAAGCAATACGACCAGTATGGTAAAGACTGGAAACATGCGGAAGCTTTCGAACAGGCAGGAAGGCAGGGTGGTTCCCAGTTCCATCGCCAAACCCAAGATAGAGGCGGTTTTGATGAGGCTTTTGGTCAAGGGGGATTTTCTGATTTTTTTGAATCCCTTTTTGGCGGACAGGGAAGGAGGGAATCCCATATCCGGTTTAAAGGTCATGACCTCAATGCCCATTTGGAACTTAAATTGAAAGCCGTTTATACCACCCATAAAAAGACTTTGGACATCAATGGAAAAAAGATTAGAATAACCATTCATGCCGGAATTGAGGATGGGCAAACCATCCGAATTAAAGGCCATGGAGCCCCCGGAGCCAATGGTGGGCCCAATGGAGATCTCTACATAACCTTTAAAGTAAAAGACGATCCGGTTTATAAACGATTAGGAAAAAATCTTTATAAAACGGAGAAAATTGATCTTTTTACCGCAGTTTTGGGGGGAGAGGTGACAGTGGATACTTTTAATGGAAAAGTAAAGCTAAAAGTCCCTGAAGGTACCCAAAGCGGAACTAAGGTCAAACTTAAAAATAAAGGTTTTCCTGTTTACAGGAAAGAAGGTGAATTTGGAGACTTGTTCCTGACTTACGAAGTTGCCGTTCCAACAAACCTTAGTGAAGAAGAAAAAACACTGTTTAAACAATTGTCGAAAATGAGAAAAACATGATAGCAGATCGGAATGAATTTATTCCCCTCAACCTGTTTTGTGATATTTTCCAGATAGAAATAAGTTTTATCCATTCCCTTTGTGACCATGGGATTTGCGAAACCATAGTGATCGAAGAAGAATATTATCTATCACAGGACCAATTGGGAAAATTGGAAAAGTTGTTGAGATTGCATGATGAAATGCAAATCAACATTGAGGGCTTGGGGGCCGTTGCACATTTATTGGATAAAATAGAACGGTTGCAAGAGGAGGTAAAAAGACTGAATGCCCTGGTGAACAGTTATAGACAAATTGAGGATAAATAAGTAGGTCGTACCAGGCTCGAACTGGTGACCTCTGCCCTGTCAAGGCAGCGCTCTGAACCAACTGAGCTAACGACCTGAGACCACGCTGCAATATTACATCTTTTAATTTTTTAATGATAGGTTTTCGGAGGATTTATCTCTATATTTTTACCGAATTACCATATCCTGATTTTCCGATAAAGTGCTAATCATTAACCAAAACTCCAATTATACAATGTTGATTAACCAATTGAAGGCCCTTTTATTTACTTCCTTTCTAATTGTTTCCTGGATGGCTATTGGCCCAAAGCATGGCATGGCCCAAAATCTAAAAGCCGCAGTGGTTAAAATGGACATTACTCCGGATAACAGTCAATGGCTTTTAGGCTATGGTCCCAGAAAATCAACTGGGGTACATGATCGGATCTATCATAGGATATTACTGTTGGATGATGGGGATGAAATTTTTTGCCTGGTATCCTCTGATATTTGCCTTGTTTCTCCAGCTGAATATGATCGGGTTGCATCCAGGATCCAGGATGAATTGGGAATTGCTCCTGAAAAATTGTGGTGGACGGTCACCCATACTCATTCTGCACCCGAGGTGGGCCCTCCCGGATTACCTGAAGTTTTTATGGGGGAAAGATATGAACATGAATGGGACAAAGCCTATACCACATTGGTTGAGGAAAAAATGATAAAAGGAATTAAACAGGCTATAGATGATTTGACACCGGCTAAATTGGGGATGGGCTGGGGTTTTTCCCAAGCAAATATAAACCGCAGAGCGATTGATGAAAACGGAAAGGCATCGTTGGGTTTAAATCCCGATGGCCCAGTGGATAGAAGGATTGGTTTGATCAGGATTGATAAAGAAGAAGGAGGACCTTTGGCATTGGTGGCCAATTATGCCATACATGGAACAGTATTAGGGGGAGATCATACCCAGATCAGTGGTGATGCTCCGGGCATTGTTTCTGAATATATTGAGCAAGAAATAGGTGCTCCCATGCTATTTATTAACGGGGCTGCAGGCAATATTGCTCCTATTTATAGTGTCTACCCCAATCCAAAGGCAGGGCATCTTAATCAGTTTAAAGTCCTGTTGGGAGATAAAATTATAGAAACTTATGAAAGAATATCTTCATTAACAGAAAAAGTAACCCTTCAAACTGGATCATTGACGGTGACCACACCCCGGAAAGCGGAATTGGGATGGCCGGAGAGTTTAGGTGCCTATACCCAGACCAACTCAAGCGGCCAACACCAGGTATTACTACCCATAAGATTTTTAACAATCAATCATCATTCAGTTATTTGGAGTGCTCCCCTTGAATTATTTTGTGAGATTTCCAATGAAATCCGTGATGCTTCACCTTTTCCATTTACTTTCTTTTTTGGATATGCAAATGGATGGTTGGGTTATCTGCCGACAGCTACGGCCTACAGTCATGGAGGTTATGAAGTGGAACGGGTTAATGCTTTTACCCAGGTCGCCGGAAAAGACCTGATACAGGCCGTATCCGGATATTTAGAGGAGCTCCCCAAGGAATGACGGGTTGGAAATGGATTTCCTTATTGAAATCTTTCGTTGATATGAATAGAAAATAAAATATAAGGATGGTAATTTGAATATTTAAATGATCTGAATTTAATGAATTGAATGGATATTCATTCTTGGTTTTGTTTGAAAACAATAATGTTTTTTCCATAATTATTGTGATACAAAATTTAATGTCATAAATTTAATCTGTAAAATTCCAAAAAAATTATCTGAACTGTTAATTATCATTCTAAAAGTAAATTGCCTTTTGTGTTTTGAATGGTACGATTGCCCAAAATATATTATTCGTTTTCTGTTGATAGGAGGTTGAGCCACCATCTTTGCTCACTTAGGTTAAAAATGAATCACACCCAAAAGAATTTAAAATTATTCACCCTCATTGCCAATGGGGACAAAAATGCTTTTAATGAATTTTTCGAAATATATTATACAAAATTGGTTAATTTTTCAAATTTCATTTTGAATGATAAAGGTTTGTCTGAAGATGTAGTGTCAGAAGTATTAACCAATTTGGTAATGGATAAGGAACGGATATTTAGGATGAAAAATTTTGAAGCCTACCTTTATACGGCTGTTAAAAATAAATCCCTAACCAAGAATAATCAACAAAAAAGGGAATTAAGGATCGAGTGTCCGGAGGAGGATAATGAATATTTTATTTATTCTATTACCCCGCACGAATTGTTGGAAGAACAAGAACTAAACCACTTTATCCAATCCCTGGTCAATAATTTGCCTAAAAAAAGAAAAATGGTATTTCAATTGATCAGAGAAGATGGATTAACTTACCGCCAGGTAGGCGAAATCATGGAAATATCTGAAAGGACTGTGGAAGTGCACCTAAAGCTTGCCATTAAGGGTTTTAGAGAGAAAATTGCCCATTTTTTAGGCAGGAAGAAGGTTGGTGAAAAACTTTCCAGAATATCTTAAATTAGGGAAAATGGTGGATTTTTTAATTTGCCTTTAACCATTCCAAAAAAATTCCATTTAGTTTGATTAATTATTACGGGTTTTTTCATTTTCATTGGTTTTAATAAATAGGAATGTTTTCGTTCTTTTCAAAACCAGTATTGCGCAAGGAAAATGGCGCAATCGCAGTTGATTGAATGAGGAAAATAGAATTAAGGTCTTAGTGGCAGGTTTGATCTTTAAAGTTTTGATTTGAATTTGGCAGTGGCAAATAATTGAAAGGCTATGTTTAAACGTATTTATGGTTTTGGTTTCATCATCACATCACTGGTCTTTCAGGCATGTGATAACAAAGAAGGAGCGAAGGTTGGAAATTCTCCCAACCAACTGCCGGATGAGGTAAGTTATAATTTTCATATCAGACCAATATTATCAGACAACTGTTTTGCCTGTCATGGACCTGATGCCAATAAAAGGGAAGCTGGGTTAAGGTTGGATATCCAGGAAGAGGCCTATAGTGCCTTGAAAGAGAATCCCGATGCACATGCTCTTGTTCCTGGAAAACCCAATGCTTCTGAAGTGTATAACCGACTGGTCTCGGATGATCCGTCCATAAAAATGCCGCCTCCTGATTCCAATTTGGCACTTACTGATTTTGACATCAGTTTGATCAAAAAATGGATCAGCCATGGTGCAGAATATGAACCCCATTGGTCCTTTTTACCGCCTGCGAAAGTTAAAATTCCCGAAGTAGATAAGAATGATTGGGTCAATAACGAGATCGATCATTTTATTCTTAAAAAGCAGGAAGAAAAAGGATTTATTCCAAATGAGATAGCAGACAAAGAAAGTTTATTGAAAAGGCTGAGCCTTGATTTGACAGGGCTTCCTCCAAGTTTGGAAATGATGGATGGTTTTTTGGCTGATGACAGTAAGGAGGCTTATGCAAAAATGGTAGACCAATTGCTTTCAAGTCCGGCCTATGGGGAAAAAATGGCCGTTTATTGGATGGATATAGCAAGGTTTGCCGATTCCCATGGCTTTCAGGACGACAGTTATAGAAGTCAATGGCCATGGAGAGACTGGGTGATCCATGCCTTTAATGATAATATGCCTTATGATCAGTTCATCACATGGCAACTTGCAGGGGACTTATTTCCCGATCCAACCAAAGAACAGCTATTGGCTACGGGGTTTAACCGAAACCATAAGATTACCGAAGAGGGGGGGATAGTGGATGAAGAGTATAGGGTCATGTATGTTACCGATAGAACCAATACTTTTGGAAAAGCCCTGATCGGAATCACCATGGAATGTGCTGCCTGCCATGATCATAAATATGACCCGGTCTCCCAAAAGGAATATTACCAGCTTTATTCATTTTTTAACAATATTAAGGAGAGGGGAATTGAATCAGTGGTTGGAGGACCGGAGACTTATGCCAAAAGACCGTTAATGGAGATTTCTGATGAAGATGTTGATTCCATTCTTACTTTCATAAACAAACAGGATACCACCGAATTGATCGTTTCCATCATGGGAGAATTGGATTCAGCCCGGACTTCTTATATTTTGGAGCGGGGATCTTATGAAGCCCATGGAGAGGTAGTAACACCGAACACCCCTGAATCCATACTGTCCTTTGATCCTGAATTTGAAAGAAACCGATTAGGACTGGCCAACTGGCTATTTGATAAAAAAAACCCCTTAACCGCAAGGGTTTTTGTCAATCAGATATGGCAGGAAATTTTTGGTAAGGGCATCGTGGCCACACCAAGTGACTTTGGTATGCAGGGGGAACTCCCCAGTCACCCTGAATTATTGGATTGGCTGGCTTTGGATTTTATGGAGAACAGTTGGGACATCAAACGCCTTGTAAGGCAGATGGTAACTTCGGCTACCTATCAACAATCTGCCGTGATCAGTGATGAAAAGAGAGAAAGGGATCCGGAAAACATTTTCCTTAGCCGTGCTCCACGTTTTAGGTTAAAGGCGGAATTTGTCCGGGATTTGATTTTGTCAAGCAGTGGTCTTTTAGACAAATCTGTAGGGGGTCCAAGTGTCAAACCTTATCAACCATCCGGTTTGTGGGAGGGCGCAACATCGGGTAGGGGCATCCTATCGGTTTACAAACAGGATCATGGGGAGGACCTTTACCGAAGAGGTTTGTACAATTTTATCAAACGGACCGTTCCACCACCTGCGATGACCCTATTTGATGCCAGTAACAGGGATCAATGTGAGGTGGAAAGGTTGATCACCAACACGCCTTTGCAGGCATTGGTAATGTTAAATGATCCTACCATGCTGGAAGCATCCAGGGTGCTTGCAGGTAAATTGTTAAGGGAAAAAACGACGGATGAGGAAAAAATCAGGAAAGCCTTCCGTTTGATTGTCTGCAGGCATCCTCAGGACAGGGAAATGGAAGTATTAAACAAATACCACCAAGGGCAATTGCAAACCATGGAAAGTGAAAATGCCATGGAGTTGGTAAGTGTAGGTGAATTCCCTTTGGATGATCAATTAAATAAAGTGGAATGGGCCGCGCTGATGCAGGTCATTTCCACCATATATAATTTAGAAGAGACGATTTCTAAAACCTGATATGGAAAAAGATATTATAGAACACCATTTAAATTTAAATCGAAGAAAATTCCTGTCCAGGATGAGTTTGGGTCTTGGAAGTGTAGCATTGGGATCTTTGTTGATGCCTGACCTGTTTAAGGGCAATAACCAAATTGGAGGAGAACTGGCTGCTGCTATACCTGATTTTGCGCCTAAGGCAAAAAGAGTCATTTACCTTTTTCAAAATGGGGCTCCGTCCCAATTGGAATCCTTCGATTATAAGCCCAAATTAAAAGAAATGTTAGGGCAGGATTTGCCTGAATCCATTAGAGGTGGTCAAAGGCTCACCGGAATGACTGCCAATCAGGCTTCTTTTCCTTTGGTGGGCTCCTTTTCAGAATTCAATCAGTATGGGGAATCCGGGGCCTGGATCAGTGATCTGTTTCCCTATACCTCAAAAATCGTAGATGATATTTGTATTGTAAGGTCTTTACATACGGAAGCTATTAATCATGATCCCGCTCTGACTTTCTTTCAAACCGGGGCACAGCAGGGGAACCGGCCGAGTATGGGTGCCTGGCTAAGTTATGGCTTGGGCAGTGAAAACAAAAACCTTCCTGCCTTTACCGTATTGCTTTCCCGGGGAATTGGCAACGGTCAGGGTGTTTATTCCAAATTATGGACCAATGGCTTTTTGGATTCAGTGCACCAGGGAGTACAGTTCAGTAGTGGAGAGGATCCGGTATTATACCTTAGCGATCCAAAAGGGATGAGTAGGGGCGAACGAAGGAAAATATTGGACAACTTGGCGGAGCTTAATCATATGTCCTATGAAAAATTTGGGGATCCGGAAATCAATGCCAAAATCCAACAATATGAGATGGCCTACAGGATGCAAACCACCGTGCCGGACATCATGGACCTTTCCAAGGAACCGGATAGTGTGATCAAGCTGTATGGGCCGGATTGCCTGGTACCTGGAACTTATGCTGCCAATTGCCTATTGGCAAGAAAACTTTCTGAAAGTGGGGTCAGGTTTGTACAGTTGTATCATCAGGGATGGGACCAGCACGGAAACCTTCCCTATGAAATCACCCACCAAGCCAAAGATGTGGATCAAGCCTCTGCTGCCTTAGTTACAGACCTCAAACAAAGAGGCCTACTCGATGAAACATTGGTCATATGGGGAGGGGAGTTTGGTAGGACCAATTACAGTCAGGGAAAACTGACCAAAGATAATTACGGAAGAGATCATCATCCCAGGTGCTTTAGCATTTGGATGGCCGGTGGGGGGGTAAAACCCGGAATTGTTTACGGAGAGACAGATGAACTGGGTTACAATGTCGTTAAGGATCCCGTCCATGTTCATGATTTTCAGGCAACGGTTTTAAACCAATTGGGTCTGGACCACGAAAAATTGATTTACAAGCATTTGGGTAGAAGGTTCAGGCTTACCGATGTGTCAGGAAAAGTCATCAATGACATTTTGGTATAGTTATGGTTTGTAAATTGGTGTAAATATATGAGGAGTAATTACAGAATCATTGCAGAAAGGACTTTATTTTTTTTAAATGTCCTGCTCTTGTATTTTTTGGTTTTAGAACAGTTCATTGAAATTCCTTTTTGGTTGCAGCCTCTCGGAAGGTTGCATCCCATGATCCTTCATTTTCCAATAGCTTTGTTATTTTTGGCCATGGTTTTGGAATTTTTTAGATTTCGGAAGGAATTTCAAATGGAGGGATTTTTCCAAACCTTCTTGACAAATTTATTATTGTTCTCCATAATTACAGCAGGATTAGCAGCGTTGATGGGCTTATTTCTTTCCCTCGAGGAAGGATATGGAGGACCGGCCTTAAATTGGCATAAATGGTCTGGTTCAGCGATGGTATTCCTGGCTACCATTATGTATTTTATCAGGGATAAAAAATGGTACCAACAAAAAATGGCCCGGCTGGGGGCTTCCATTTTGGGACTAACGATTATCATGGCAGGTCATTTTGGAGCTACCCTTACCCATGGGGACGATTTTATTTTTGGACCGATCCTTCAGGCCAGAACCATTAATGTGCCCATTGAGGAAGCGGTGGTCTTTGACCATTTGGTGATGCCCATTTTGGAAAAAAAATGTAATTCCTGCCACAATGAAAATAAGGCCAAAGGGGAGTTGGTCATGACCGATAGGGCATCCCTATTAAAGGGCGGGGAATCAGGGAAATTGTTCGAACCCGGAGATATCCATCAAAGTCTGATGATCGAAAGACTGTCTTTACCTATGGAGGAAGAGGAACACATGCCCCCTTCTGGAAAGCCCCAACTCACTAAAGAAGAAAAACTTCTGTTGGAGCTTTGGATACAAAACAAGGCTGACTTTGAAATGAGGGTTTTGGCATTGCCCGAAAACGATTCCTTAAGACTAATATCCACCAGTTTGTTGAACCCTATCCCTGAGGAAAAGGTATATGATTTTGACATGCCGGATGTAAACCTGCTTAAAAGTCTCAATAATGAATACAGGGTAATCCGACCATTAAGCAAAGAATCTCCTGCCTTGGATGTGACGATTTTTAATGCGAGTGCCTATACGGAGGAAATGATTAAGGAATTGGGGGTCATCAAAGAACAGATTGTTTTTCTAAGTCTCAGCAAAATCCCTATTGGAAATGAAGAACTGAAAATTGTAGGTCAATTTGAAAACCTGGAACGTTTAAATTTGAATTTTTCAGAGATCACAGGAGATGGATTGGTTGAATTGCATCCACTGAAAAACCTGGAGCATTTGTCTTTGTCCGGTACTCAGATAAATATTGAAGATTTGAGAACCCATCTTAATCATCTCCAGGGTCTTCAGACCATAACAGTATGGAATACGCCAATAAATACGGAAGATTTAGATGCCCTGCGAAATGAATTTAAACAGGTCCAGATTGTCGCCGGAAGGGAAGGATTGGAAGACAATAAAATAAAATTGAACATTCCAATGCTGAAAAACCAATCCACTATCTTCTATGACTCGCTTGAATTGGATATGGGACACCCTATAGAAAATGTAACCTTAAGGTATACCCTCGATGGGTCTGAGCCAGACAGCCTTCAATCACCGGTCTTTGAAAAGGGAGACATTTGGGTAAATAATACTACAGTGATTAATGTTAAAGCTTTTAAAGAGGGATGGTTTGGAAGCTCCACTGTCACCTTTCGCTTTTACCAGAATAAATTTCCTCCGGATTCGATTGCCCTAATGACAAGGTTGAACCGGGTCCATCCGGCCGATGGACCTGCCACCTTTTTTGATGGTCAATTCGGTGGATTCAATGCCAACAGTCCGGCTTGGGCAAATAACTGGGCCGGGTTTTCAAATGAAGATTTGGAATTGTTATTGGAATATGATGAGACAGTCGAAATTTCTTCTGTGGGCATGAATGTTTTGGTGGAGCCTGAAACCATCATTTTTCCACCCTCTGAAATTGAAATTTGGGGTGGTAACAGCAAAGACGATATGAATTTACTGGGAAGAATGAAGCCGGAATTACCTCAGGGGGAAAGCAAACCCTATATCCAGTTGGTTACCGCTGAAATGGATCCCGTAAAAGTAAAATGCCTGTTCGTCATTGGTAGAACAGTAAAAGAGTTGCCCTCCTGGCATAGAAATAAAGGACGATCGGCCCTTTTGCTCGTTGACGAAATGTTTGTCAATTAAGCCGCTACCATCCACGTCTTTTTGAAAAAGAAACCTATTGAATATGGTGAACAATTTGTTTGGGATAGCCCCAATAAATCCCCCTGAAGGGGGGACTTTAATGCACGTTAATTCAAATTCTAACTTTAAACAGATCGATTACCTACTCCCTCCCTTTCAGGGGAGGACTGGGGTGGGGCAAAAAAACAGCCCAAAAAGCCGCAACGGGGCGGAATATCTAAGCGATGGGTAGAGCCCATTGAATTTGGCCATCGCCTTTCCCTTGCAGGCATCAAGGTTAAGAAATTCGGACAGTGCGGCGGAATTGGAACGTTTGGCGTAGGATTGTCTTTTTTGTTTGAAAATTATTTTGAGGATTAGAATAATTTTAATAATCTATGGACATAGGTAAGCCCTAATGCCAAATAATTATTCCAAAAAGTGAAAATAATTTGCGTTTTTATTTTTTCAAATTACGGGTTCAGGTAAGGTGAGCAGTTATAATATTATAAAGTTAGACCATGGAGGAAAATTTTGAGGATATAGACCATCTGATTTTGGTGTTTTTAAGAGGAGAGGCCTCTGAGAAGCAGTACCATGCCTTAAAATCCTGGTCCCACTCTTCTGACGAAAATAAGTTAACCTTTGAATCCATAGAGAAAATATGGCTGGGTAATCCCTCTTTGCCTGCCTCTAATCTGAACACAACAAAAAGAGACCAAATTTGGGCCAGGGCAACCCAAAACCAAACTACCAAACGTAATTTAATAAAATCATATCCAACCAATATAGGATGGTGGATGGTGGCGGCCATCCTTTTTTTGATTTTTTCCGGGGTTTGGCTTGCCACCTTGATGGAGAAAAACACTAAGGTTCCCGAAAATATCAGCTGGATCAATAAAACCAACCCGGGGGGTCAGCAGTCCACCCATTTATTACCTGATGGGACTAAAGTATGGTTGAATGCACAGAGTGTTCTTAAATACCCTGATATTTTCAGTGATTCCGTCCGTTTGGTTAAAATTCATGGGGAGGCTTATTTTGAAGTGGCAAAAGATGCTGAAAAACCATTTTTGGTATTAAGTGATGGGGTTTTGGTTGAAGCATTGGGAACTTCTTTTAATGTCAGAAATTATCCGGAAGATTTGGCTATAAGTGTGTCCTTATTAGAAGGTAAGGTGATGGTGAGTGAAATTAGCCAAGGTCAAAGTGCCTTCCTTATTCCTGGGGAAGGATTGGATATTCCAAGAGGGAAAAGCCAATTCTTCCGAAAAAAATATGATTATGATACCTCATTTGGATGGAAAGATGGGATACTGATTTTTAATGGAAATGATTTTACCGGATTCAGGCAATTGATTCAAAGATGGTATGGTGTGAATATCCATATCAATGGCGCCCCTCCTTCTGACTGGAGTATCAGGGCAAGGTATAAAAACGAAAGCCTTAGACATGTTTTAAGGGATATTTGTTTTAATAAAAATATTGAGTTTGAGCTCACGGATACAAATGCTGTTCTCACCTTTTAAATCAGTTATATGGAAAAATAAAAAAACACCTTTTGAATTCCCGGTTGACAATTGATCAGATTCCGGTTAGGTTCAAATTACTGAAAAATTCAAATACAATTATTAATTAGGATAACTGATTGCCCATACCCAAACTATAATCTTATCAATATGAAGAAAATGTATAAAAATAAGTTGCTGAAGGCAGCAAATTATTCATTTATTGGCTTAATATGCCAATTATTGCTGGTGAATTTCACCATTGCACATGATGCCGATGCTCAAAAAGCGGTGAGCATGCGAAAAGTTTACATAGAAACTTCCTATAAGAATGTAGCACTGAAAGAAGTTTTTGCCGATATTGAATCCAAAACGGATTTTGTTTTTACTTTTGATTTCAAGGATGATTTTTTAAATGAAAGATTCAGTAAGGCATTCAAAAAAGCAACAGTTGAAGAAATCCTTAAAGAGATTTCAAGTGCTTTCAGATTGGCTTTCCAACAAATAAATAATAACATCAGCATTTCCAGGCCGGAACAATTGGGCCAAAGAATCGAGGTTAAAATTACGGAGGAGGAAAGAGAAGTAAATGGAAAAGTGGTTTCTACTTCGGATAATCTGGGCTTACCGGGAGTCACTATTTTGGTAAAAGGAACTACCATCGGTACCGTTACGGATATTGATGGGAATTACACCTTAAATGTCCCCAATGATGATGATATTTTGGTGGTATCAACTATAGGCTATCAAACCATTGAGGTTCCTGTGAATGGAAGAAGCGTCCTTGATATTGAATTGGAGGAGGATATCAAAGGATTGGAAGAATTTGTCGTTATTGGATATGGCATCCAAAAGCAGAGGGAAGTTACCGGATCAATCACCTCTGTAGAAGCCGACCAATTGGAAGACCAGCCGGTAGGTCAATTTGTCCAAAAACTGCAGGGCAGGATGGCCGGAGTACAGATCAGTCAGGCCTCAGGTACACCGGGCGGAGGAATGGCCGTAAGGATTAGGGGAGCTGCCTCTATCAATGCCGGCAATAACCCCCTTTATGTGGTAGATGGCTTTCCAATTGTAGGAGACATCAATACCATCAATCCAAATGAAATTGAAAGCTTTTCTGTTTTGAAAGGAGCGTCTGCATCGGCCTTATATGGTTCAAGAGCCGCCAATGGTGTTGTTTTGATCACCACCAAGAGGGCCAAACCAGGTCAGACCTCGGTTCAGCTCAACGTCATCCAGGGTGTCACCCAGGTGCCTCAAAGAGGCAGGGCAAAATTGATGAATGCCAGAGAATTTCTTGAAGACAGGAGGGCCATCTTTGAAGATAAAATTCGTTATGAAGGCCTTACCGGAGGTATTCCCGAGCTTTACCAAAATCCGGAAGCTTACAACGGACCTGATACAGATTGGTATGACGAATTGTTGCAGACCGGAAAACAAAACAGTTATAATGTGTCCTTGTTAGCGAGTAAGGACAATTTCAGTTCAGCCACTACTTTGGGCTTTTTTGATGAACAGGGTGTGGTAATCAATACCGGATTTCAACGGTTTTCGTTAAGGTCTAACAATGAATATAAAATCAATGAGAATATTCGGATTGGCCTGAATCTTGCCCCCACCCAACAGCTTAGCCGAAATCAGGCGACAGATGGTTATTATAGTATTCTATACTCAGCCATCATTACTCCTCCTATATTTTCGCCTGATGATGTGGATCAAGATGGAAACCAAAGAGTAAGTTTCACCGGTCCCGGTTTGTTTACCTTCCCCAATTGGAAAAAAACCATGATGGAAACCATAGACAGATCAGCCACCACCAGAATCCTGTCCAATGCTTATTTTGAGGCAGATATCATGGATGATTTTTTCTTTAAAAGTTCCGTCTCTGTAGATTTGGGCAGTAGCAAAAGGAGGGTATTTAGTCCCTCCACGGCAGGAGGCATATTCTCCCCTCCGCCAAAATTGGCCACGGGAACTTATAGCACAGGGAATTACAACTCCTGGCTAACAGAAAACACCTTAAATTATTCCAAAAATATAAACAATCATTTTATTGACGCTTTAGTGGGTTATTCAGCCCAAAAATTCAGCCAGGAGGCCAATGTCCTTACAGGTACCAGTTATCCTGATGATGAGGTCCCCTGG
>JBBDSA010000041.1:0-1119 GCA_040905165.1 Cyclobacteriaceae bacterium
GCAGCCACGATGTCAGGGTTTACCCTTACCGCTAAGCAAATGCCTTTAACTGATGGTCGGCTGGATTTTTGGCGTTTAATATAAAGGCACTCCCTATTTATTATAAATTCTGTATTCTATCCATATGTTTTTTTTTGGTAAAGGGAGGCTCGGGCAAGTCCATTAATATGAGTATTTTGTATTTAATTTTAAAGGATCCCAAAAATCTTATTGATTTTGGGATAAATAATGATGAACCAACAATTGTTGGTGAATTTTAGAACCTTATAAGAACCATTTCCCGTTCAATCAACTACTTCCCCATTTATAGAATAATAACTAAAAGGTATGTTACTTTTTGTAAATTTGTTAAATAACTACCAGATTGTACAATTGATTTATACAACTATTTCAAAAATTATATGAATAAAATTGTATTAATATTCTTTATTATTTCCTTTATCCATGGTATTGCATTGTCGCAAAGTAATCTAAGGGGTAAAGTGCAGGATAAAGAAACCAATGAAACTTTACCTGGAGCCTATATTTTTGTTAAAAATTCGGAGGGGGATACTTTGGCCAACGCATTTACAGATGAAAATGGGAGGTTTCAACTGACCCAGCCTACGGTGTCATCTTTCATTTTGAAAATCAGTTTTATTGGATATGAAGATCTGGTAAAAACCATAAAAAATCCTTCTGGAAGAAATTTGGGAACATTTGAGTTGGTGGAAGAAGGCAGTTTGTTGGAAACTTATGAAATAGAAGCCGGGGCCCTGGCGGGGGAGATGAAGGGAGATACGGTCTCTTTGAATGCAAGTGCTTTTAAGACCCGATCCCAGGCAAGTGCCGGAGAATTAATCAGGAAAATGCCAGGGGTGGTCATGCAGGGGAATACCATTGAAGTTCAGGGGGAAACAGTGGGTCAGGTCTTGGTGGATGGAGAACCCTTCTTCGGTGATGATCCGGCCATGGCCATGCAGAATTTACCCGTTGAAATCATAGACAGGATAGAGTTTTTGGACCAACTCAGTGATCAGGCTCAATTAACAGGGTTTGATGATGGCGAAACCATTAAAACCATCAACATCATCACCAAAAAAGAAAAAAGAGGAGGGAAATTTGGAAGAATGTTTGCAG
>JBBDSA010000042.1:0-128490 GCA_040905165.1 Cyclobacteriaceae bacterium
ATCCAATTTTTAATTTTCGATTTGGGTAATGTCATCTACGACATTGATTACCAACTGATATTTGATAAAATCAACAGCCAACTTCCTTCTGAAAAACACGGGAAAATAAAGGAATTCATGGTTTCCACCCACCATTTTGACCTGGAAACAGGAAAAATCGATGCGCCCGAATTCCGGAATGCAGTCAGAGCCTATTTCGCTGAAAATTGGGAAGATGAGTGGATAGATGAGGTATGGAACAGCTTATTGGTGGACATTCCCCAGGAAAGAATCGATTTACTGATCCGCTTAAAGCAACATTACAAACTGTATATGTTAAGCAATACCAATAGTATACATTTTAAGGTGATTGATCAGCTGTTTCAAACCAAGCTTCCTGAAAATTACTGGCCCGGATTGTTTGATAAACTGTTTTTAAGCCATGAAATGGGGCTCAGGAAACCAGGTGAAGCCATTTATCAGGAGGTGATCAGGGAAATTGGTGCCCAGCCCGGCCAATGTTTATTTTTTGATGACCTGAAGGAAAACCTTCAAGGTGCAGAAAGTGTTGGTATAAAAACCTTTCATATCAACCATCCTAAAGCTTTGATCAATTTTTTTGAAAATGTACAGCAATAAAGAATACCTTATTCACAGCATCCTTTTTATCCTCACGCTATTGGCCACTACCCTCGCCGGGGGAGAGTGGCTTTATGGCCGCAGCATTCTGTCCGGTGAAATGCCCCTTACCTGGGAATATTTCCTGCTTTCCCTGAGGTTTTCCATTCCTTTTATTGGCATTTTATTGGGGCATGAACTGGGCCATTTGTTTACCTCCATTTACCATAAAATCCGTTGCTCCTTGCCATATTTTATTCCGGCATGGTTGGGATTTATCGGTGCACCCTCTATAGGCACCTTCGGAGCCATCATCAGAATGAAAAGTCAGGTCAGCAGCCGAAGAAAATTTTTTGATGTCGGAGTGGCAGGACCTCTGGCTGGATTTATTATGGCCTTCGGCATCTTATGGTATGGTTTTACCCATTTACCGGAAGCGGATTATATCTATGAAATCCATCCTGAATATGCCGATCCCAATTATAACAAAGAGGAAGCAGAGGGGGTTTTAAACCTTAAGTTGGGGTATAACCTATTATTTTGGGCCATGGAAAAGGGCCTGGCTGATCGGGAGAATATGCCAGACATGGCGGAGGTAATCCATTACCCCTTTCTATTTGCCGGGTACCTCGCCTTGTTTTTCACGGCCTTAAACCTTCTTCCGATCGGGCAATTGGATGGTGGCCATGTTGTTTTTGGCCTTTTTCCAAAACACCACAAACAATTTTCAATAGTGGCTTATACCCTCTTTTTGTTCTTTGCAGGACTGGGCGTGATCAGCCCGTTCGAAGACCTCAATTACCTTATTTTTGCGCTCCCCATATATATTGGATTTGTATACATATGTTATAGAAAATCTATGCTTTCCAATACCAATAAGTGGATGATGGCGCTGGGTATTGTGGTGGTTCAGTATTCGATGGTCAGCATATTTCCTGATCTGGAGGGATATTCCGGTTGGTTGTTATTTGCTTTCCTTGTGGGGAGAGTGTTGGGAATCAACCATCCTGAAGTTTTGGATGGAAGAACATTATCCACCAACCAAAAAATATTAGGCTGGATCGCCATTATCATATTTATCAGTTGCTTTACCCCTAAGCCTTTTATGATGGAGTAATAACCTTGATTTCGATAGTTCTCAAAAGCTATGCCTAGCAGGGGTGAATCTTAAATGACTGTAGTAGAAAATCAGGGTTACAAACCCTGTTTATCTGGGGTTCGGCATTGCAAATACCGAACAACGGGCCATTTGTGTCCAAAAATATGGGTTTTACTCCTCCTCTAAGCTCCGGTATGCCAATATCCCTCCCAGGACGTTCCTCACTTTTGTGTACCCATTGTCTTCCAGGTAGTTTTTGGCATTACCACTCCTGGCGCCACTACGGCAGTGGATGATAATTTCATCGGACTTATGGGTTTCTAGCTCTTTCAATTTTTTGGGCAGTTGGGCCAATGGAATATTCCAGGCACCCAAATTATCATCTTCATATTCATAGGCTTCCCGGACATCAATAAATACAAATTCTTCCTTTTTTTCCAACCTGTCCTTAAGTTCTGTAACTTCTATATCTTTCATAATTATTTTACTAATATTCTAATTGTTTTGGGCCGATTCTGATGTAGGTATTTGATCAAATAAATACCCCTTTGAATAGGAGCAAAATTAAGTATTCTTAGATTTTTTTTGCCTTCTTCCTGTACTTTAATCTCCCTGCCCTGAAAATCGTATACCAACAATTCAGAAACTTCCCCCTCAATGAATAATTGGTCAATGACGGGGTTGGGATAATATTTTATCCCGGCCTCCTCTTCAATAGGAACCTCTGAAAGGGGTACCAGGCTCAAATGGGGACGAATCATCAGATTCCCTATAACATCCTGGTTTTGTTCCCATTCACCGACTACGTTATAGAAAATGTGTGCTCCAGTGTCGCCACTCTTATCAAGGCCCACATGAATATAATCATTGGTAAACTGGGTAAACCCGATATAAAACCTTTCTGAAACACGTATATTGGTATCAATAGGGAAATAAGCGTAGCCCTCAGGGCTGCTATCTTCAGGTATCAATACCTCCTTTCTGTAAACAGGCCCTTGTTGCAGGGAATCCCACACCATCAGTTCCAAACCATTCCCTCTTTGCAGGTAATTGGTGAAATTGATGCTGATCCCCGAAACAAAAGTCTCCTGGCTGACCTCATATTCCAATGCCAACATGCCGCCTCTTTGATTGATACCGGCAGAATAGTCGACAAAACCCTGGTCATAACTGAAATAATCCCTTACTGCAACGATATTTCTAACGGTATCATTATGCCGGAAATCTACCTGATCTTGAAATAGGGTATCATTCCCGTCGATATTTTCGATAAGGAAGCCATCTCCTGTGGAAAGATAGATCTCCATTTCCAGATCAAAAGGGGCATTTAGCTCATCCGAAAAGGCTGCCACGGACCTACTTAGGAAATCTCTTCTTTCTAAAGCCTGGGGAACAGGATTAAAAGGGGTATCCTCATTCAAGGTTTCAAGTACCGTACCATTATCATGGTCTTTAAATTGAACCGTAAACTCCATGGCGCGGAAACGATTGTTTAAATTTTTAAACTGACTTTCAATCGGACCCAACAATTCCTCAGAAAATTCAAAAAAGGGAATGGCACCAAATTTACCCAAAGGACTACTGGGTAATTTGGTCAAGGCACGATCTTCGTAAAAAAAATCATCAGGGTTTCTTTTTGTATTGAGATAAATATAATCCAAAACCCATGTGTCAAAAGGGCCGGAAAGCCGTCCCATGTGCTGGAATTTAAATCTAAAACCTGAATAGTGGTAGGGATTTCTGACGGGAATCAAAACCTGCTCAAAGCTGTCATTGGCTAGGTCATCTCCACCGACCTGTTCCCATACCCTGTTCCAGTTTCCCTCCGCATCCAAAAAATACAATACCAGTTCATCAATGGAATCCGGCATTTCCCCTTTTCCCCCTGCCTGCCAATAAAAACTTAAAAATACGGTGTTTGAATCCTCAGGTGTTATGGTAGACAAATCCAAAGACTTTGAAATCATTTGATCACCTTCACCATTTTCAAGGACACTTCTTGAATAGGGGTTGCCGTTTTCATCGATACCATCCAACAAAACCATGCCGACAGATGGGGGGTCGATACCAATGGACATGGATCCGGTCACGCCCAAATGCTCCCATTTTGATTCATTGATCTGGCCATTGGAAAAGTCATCCCAAAAGGGAAGGGTAAGCAAATCGTCCACTACTCTTTTACCATAATCGGCCGATTCCCTGGATGGTGAGGGGATTAAAGGCAGTTGACTGAACTGGGCATAGGCAGATTCCCCACACAGAAAGACCATCAGGATAATAAGTATTTGATAACCTGAAATCCCCAACGCTTTCATCAAAAATTAGTTTCCTCTCCCAATTCGGACACCCAAATATCTACCCTTTCTCCTGTTTTCATATTTAGTCCTGAGGGGGGCAGTTGTTTGACCACCGTGCCTTTGGGAACGGTATCGGTTTCAACATAATTAATATTCCCCATGCTCAAACCTGATCCCAGAATCAAAAATTCTGCTTCTACGTCATCCATTCCCAATAAATTGGGCATTCGCAAAATCTGATTCCCATGGCCATCGCCCACCACCAAATCTATCTGGGACCCTTTAGGGATTTCAAATCCCTCCTTAATTTCCCTACCCCTGTACTTTTGGTTCAAAACCACATTGTGTCCTATATCCGGCACATAAACAATTTCCCCCCGTACCAGGCCAAAATTTGACAGGATTTCCTGAGCATTTTTAAGTGGGGTATTCACCAGGTTGGGCATTTTAATCAGGGGGGCATTTGTTGCATTTAGGGTAATGTAAATCTTCCTGTTCTGCTTAACTTTAGTTCCCGGTTTAGGATTTTGTTTTAAAACATGCAGGGGTTCGGCATCGGCTACATAACCACTGTCCGGATTGATTTCCATTCGAAGATCCCTGATATCCAAATACTCCTGCAATTCATCATAATGGTACCCTTCCAGATCCGGGACAGAAACGGTTTCACCATGATGGGTATAATTGGGAAGGTAAATTTTAAAAAACAGGAACAGTAATATGGAAATAATGCCCAGAATAATTAATAAATGTATCCCAATCTTTTTCAACCCTGTTTTTAATTCACTCATAATGGATCAGCTAATGTTAGCTACTGAATAATATCTGTTTTAACGAAAAGCCAAAAATAATAAATATAAATGGTTTAAGGCTTCCCAATTTCAATTAATGAATTTTGATTTATTCTACTTAACGAAAATCAGGTATATATGGTGTTAACGAATGTACACTCTTTTAGTCACAGTTAGGGTTTCTCCATTGATTTTCAAAATGAAAAGCCCCTTACTCAACAAAGCCCTGCTAAAACTATAGGTTTGGTTGAGGGTGTTGGGGAATTCTTTTTCATAGGCCACTTGTCCAGTTGGACTGATGATCTGTATATTGATGTCTTCGTAGGCTTCCAGGTTAAACCCAATATTGAAATAGTCGTCGGCAGGGTTGGGATAAACCAAAGCCCTATTTAGGCCCACCTCTACCGGATCCGGATTATCCGACAGGAAAAGTTCCAGATTATCCAGATAGGTAAGCCCATTGGGATCATCCTGGTTGTCCAGCCTAAGATACAAGCGGACGCTTTCATTACCTGTAAATTCGTTTAAATTGATATAAGCCCTTTCGAAATCATCGCCATTGAAAGTTTCTGGCCTTAAAATATTCCCGGGAGAATTCAATCCCTGGCCCCCCCTTTCCCAAATCTTCTGAGCCGAAATACCTCCATCTGTCGTAATCAATACCGCCAAGGTGGACATCCCGCGGGATGAAAATCCACCTCCTGCCCAATCAAAAAAGAGGCTGGCCCGATTGGTTCCATCAAGGCTGAATTCCGGTGAAGCAAGCCAATACGATTGATCCGGTTCCATGCCCTCCAAGACCATCGCATTTCCATTTCCTCCTTCCAGTGGCTGAATCTCCCATCTTGGATCATTGTTCTCCGGGTTGATATTCATCCAGGGAATGTAAGTTTCTGAGAAATCGAAATTTTGCCTCCAGGGGGTCAAAATTGTGGTGGTATCCTGTAAAAAGAACCGGGAAAGCTGATTTTCACTATCCTCATTCTGGTCAAAATTGGGCTCGAAAACCCGATACTCCGCCTTATTAAGGCCATAGGAAAACAAATTCGGTACTACTACCTCGGTGGTGGATCCCGGTGCAAGATCAAGGTCTTCAAACAGCAGCACATCTTCCGGAAAATCATTGATTTGCCTGTCCAAAAAGAAACTTTGGATGGTAAGGTTTCCTGTATTGGTAACAGAAAGGATTTCAGATTCCTGGTCTCCATTTACCACTGGCATGGGGCTTTGGAGCGCAGAAAGTTCAATATCATATCGGAATTCCTCTTCGGAATTAATGTTGATGTTCTTGATGAAAATATTATTTCCATAACCATTGAGAGAAACAAATGCAATCCTCACATCTGAAAATCCCGCATATTCATCCAGATTCAAAATTTCTCTCCTGAACTGGTTCTCTGAACCCGGAAAAAATTCCTCGGTGGAAGGAGGTCCTGTAGCCAAGCGGGTACCGGATTTAGAATAAGGTGCTGAAATAATATTGAAATTATTCCCACAATCTGTGGAAATGGCAACAATCAGCGTTTCCAGAAATTCCTCATTATCAAATGGTATATAGGCCAATTGAAAATTCAATTGCGCATTGGTAAGTTCTGTAAGGTCAAACTTTGGACTAATCAAATAATCAATTTCCCCTTGAACGTTATAGTTAAATCCGTTTAGGTAATATAAATCCTGTGAAACTCCGTCAATAGAAAGTGATAAAGGCTGCCAGGTAACCCCATTATCTGAATTCTTAATATCCCAGCTCCCTGATTCCTGATGTCCGCGATAAAAATAAGGCAGGGGAATTTCCGAAACCAATTCAGGTACAGACTGTCTTGAATTATTGGTCGGGTCTTCATCGGGTGACCCATTCACTTCTACAATTTCCGCTTCAAAAAAATTATCATCTTCAGTGGATATAGTTATTGGGGCAAATTCCAAAATCCCGGATTCTCCGGTCTGAAGGTCCAAAGCAAAAGTTTTGGTTTGCAGGGTTTGTCCATTTAAACGGACGGTCAGCACCGTTTCAGACACTGTTTCCATTCCTTCATTGGTAATTTGGATTTGAGGGGATAGGGTATTGGAACAGGCAAAATCCCTCGGGGATAAAATTTCTTCCAAAGAGAGGTCTAGGTCAAATAAAACAGGATCCAAAAGGGCCCGGCTTGTTAGTAAGGAATGCCTCCTTGGGCTGAAGGCAAGCACCACGTCCATTCGTTCCACCTGACCTTCTGTAAATAGTGACATGCATTGGTCTGGTGTATAATCCATAAAGTTTTCAATCATATCCCTGGAATCACAGGTAAATCGTGGCGTTTCGGAACAAACATTATTGGATTGGCTTTGATTGGGGGTATCCACAACAAAATCATCCACTTCACAACCTCCATCTCCCCAAGTATGCCTCAAACCCAAGTAATGACCCACTTCATGCGTTGTGGTTCTTCCCAATGAATTGGACACCGCATTTCCCCCACTACCAAAATAACGATAATCAATGGTCACCCCATCCGTTTGGCGGGTAGGTGGTGGAAAATCCAGTCCTGGAAGTTCATTGGACAACGGAAAACTGGAAAACCCGATAGTTGGGGCAGTCAAAGGCACAACCCATATATTTAAATATTCTTCAGGGGGCCAAGATGCCAACTCACCGATGAGGGGGCCATCATTTAAATTATAAGTATCCTTCGGCCCAACTACCCTGTGAATCCCATTGGAAGGTAACCCTGAAGGATCTTGCCTGGCCATCACAAATTCTATTCTGGCGCTGGATGCTACCTCCCTAAATTCTTCAGGCGTGTTGACGGAATCGGGGTTAAGCATCTGGAAATCTTCATTTAAAGTCCTGATTTGCGCCATAATCTGTTCTTCTGAAATATTGGCTTCCATGCCAATAGGTTCACCGTGATGAATGACGTGAACCACTACCGGGATTTTCCGGACCTCTCCATTTTGTATTCTAAACGATGAACCTTTTTTCTCAAGTTGATTTTTCTTGTCTTCCACCCAGGCTTCGAAAAATTCTCTGGTCCCAAAAATGCCAAGATCCTCCTGTTGGTGTTTCTCAATGTATACTGCGCCACATTTTTGATCATGTTGCTGGTGAAAGACGCTACCAACATGGGATTGGGAAAAAGTATCCGGAATAGGAAATATAAAAAACAACAGCACCGGTACTCCTAAGGAGACCAGTGCCTTCCAATTTCTGCGCCTATGAAAGAAATTAAAAACTAAATCAGGCGATTTCAACATTTACTGCTTCCACCTTTACTATTTCAGGAATGGCTCTTTTAATCGCCTCTTCAACACCTGCCTTTAAGGTCATGGTAGACATTGGACAGGAACTGCAGTTTCCGGTTAATTCCAACTGTAGAATCATTTCGTCCGAAAGGTCCACTATTTTGACATTTCCGCCATCAGCCTCTAAGTAGGGCCGTATGGTGTCCAAAGCATTTTCAATTTTATCTTTATATTTACTCAACATTTTATTAGGCTTTAACCTGTACAACCTCTGTTTTACTCATTGCCGCATTCCTGATCGCTATTTGTCTGGCCACATTTTCGGATAGACTACTAAATGATTCCGCTATTAAACCTTCTTTCAATACAGCGGGGTAGCCACTGTCTCCACTTTCCCTGATTCCCTGTACAAGGGGTATTTCTCCTAAAAACGGGACATCATATTTCTCAGCCAATTGGGTACCTCCACCTCTTCCAAATATATAATATTTATTGTCGGGGAGTTCTTCCGGGGTAAAATAAGCCATATTTTCAACCACACCCAAAATAGGAACATTGATTTGAGGTTGTTTGAACATGGTCAGCGCTTTGGTGGCATCTGACAGTGCTACTTTTTGAGGTGTGGTAATGATTACAGCACCAGTTACCGGTACGGTCTGAACCATGGTCAAATGGATGTCAGAAGTACCTGGTGGAAGATCAATGAACAAATAATCCAGTTCTCCCCACTCCACATCCCCAATAAATTGTTTTAAAGCAGAACTCGCCATCGGCCCCCTCCAAACCACTGCATTGTCGGCAGGGGTCAAAAACCCTATTGACATTAGTTTTACGCCATATTGCTCTATGGGAATAATTACGTTTTTTCCGTTCTCTTGTTTTACAGCAGGCTGCTGGCCTTCCACATTAAACATGGTAGGAACAGAGGGACCGAATATATCCGCATCAATCAGACCCACCTTCGCCCCGGAATTGGCCAAGGCAACAGCCAGATTGGAAGCACAGGTACTCTTTCCTACTCCCCCTTTACCGGAAGCGATGGCGATGATGTTTTTCACTTTTGGCAAAAGAGGGGCGTCATCTCTTATAGTGGTTACATTGGAAGTCATAAAAATCTCCATATCCACCTCATTACCAAAGGCTTTTACCAAAGCCCGCTCACAATCGGCCCGGATCATTTCTTTTAAGGGACAGGCAGGAGTGGTAAGAACAACTTTAAACTTAATTTTATGGTCCTCATCAATTTTCAGGTCCTGGATCATTCCCAGGGAAACCAGGTCTTTTTTTAAATCAGGGTCAATTACTGTCGAAAGGGCACTTAAAACTTTATTTTTGGAAATTTCCATTCCTGTTTTTTTAAATTCCATGCAATTTAGGATTATTTCATCGGTTTATGAAATAATTTAGAGTTCCCTATTTTTGAGGGTAAACTCACTTGCTTTTAAAAACCAATTACAACCCCAAATGGTTTCTTTATATGTTTAGCGATATTTTACGAAAGTAGATCATTACCGCTTATCTTTGGATTTAATTTACCGATCCATGGCAATTTCAAATCAGACAACAGAAAGGGTAAGAGAAAGGATAGACATTGAAGAGGTCATCAATGATTATGTAACACTGAAGAAGAGGGGGCAGAATCTATGGGCCTGCTGTCCATTTCACCAGGAAAAAACACCCTCATTTTCAGTTTCTCCTGCCAAACAGATTTATAAATGTTTTGGTTGTGGGAAAGCAGGTGATGCCATCCAGTTCATCATGGATATTGAAGGTGTCGGATTTACGGAAGCTATCCGGCAGCTGGCTGGCAAATACGCCATTGAAATAGAGGATGAAACAGAGGAAGATCCTGAAGCAATACAGGCTTATAATGAAAAAGAAAGCCTTTACATTGTTTTAAATTTTGCCAAAACGTTTTTCAAGCAAAACCTGGAATCTGAAGAAGGTAAATCTATTGGCCTTAGTTATTTCCGCGAAAGAGGGTTTACCCAAAACATCATCGAAAAATTTGACCTGGGATATGCCCTGGATAATTGGGACAGCCTGCTATTGCAAGCCAAAAAATCCGGATTTCAGGAGGAAAACCTGGTAAAAGCCGGCTTGATACTTGAAAGGGAAAACAGTCCGGGAAAATTTTATGACCGGTTCAGAGGAAGGGTGGTTTTTCCCATTCATAATTTAAGTGGAAAGGCGATTGCTTTTGGGGCAAGGATACTTGCCCAAAATAAAAACCAACCCAAATATATCAACTCCCCTGAAACAGCCATTTACCACAAAAGTGATGTGCTTTACGGAATCTATCAGGCCAAACAAGCCATTAAGCAAAGTGGGAATTGTTATTTGGTAGAAGGTTATACGGATGTAATTTCCATGCACCTCTGCGGAGTGGAAAATGTGGTAGCCTCTTCCGGGACCTCTCTAACGGTAAACCAGATCAAGCTGATAAAAAGATTTTCTGATCAGGTCACTGTGTTGTATGATGGCGACGAAGCAGGTATCAAAGCCTCTTTAAGAGGGATTGATATGCTCCTTGAAGGTGGCTTAAATGTGAAAGCGGTCGTTTTCCCGGAAGGGGAAGACCCTGACAGTTATTCCAGAAAAACGGGTACCCAAGGTTTTCAAAATTATCTGAAAGAACACGAAAGGGATTTCATCCAGTTTAAAATCGATTTATATTCCGATGAGGGATCCAATGATCCCTTAAAAAAAGCGGAAGCCATCAAACAGGTGGTGCAAAGCATTGCCAAGATACCCGACCCCATCGTTCGCTCCGTATATGCCAAAGAGGCTGCAAAGCTCTTGGAAATGGAAGAAGAGCTCATCCTTAGCGAACTGAACCTGCAGATTCTCCGTGACCAAAAGCACCGTTCTCCAAGGGAAACCGAAACAGTCCAATCAATCACACCATTTGAGGAATTACTTTCAGTTTCACCCAAGGAAGAAATAAAAGACAAATGGAATAAAACTGCCCTTCAGGAAAAAGAATTATTAAGGATATTGATCAACTATGGATTTGAAAAAGTTTCTGATGAGATGCATGTTTGTGAATATTTGTTGGAAGAAACAAAAGATCTCAAATTTGAAACACCGGTTTTTCAAAGGTTGCTGGACCACTATAAAAGTGCCTTAAGAAAAGGCATCCTCCCAAAATATGAGCATTTTTTAAGACTTCAGGATGAAACCTTAAAAAAAGAGGTGATTACCTTGATTTCACACACCCGGGAAATCTCTGTCAACTGGGAATTGAGACACCAGATTTTCACTTCGAAAGAATCGGATGATTTACCCAGGACCACTTACCGGACTTCCCTGTCTTTGAAGAGGGTATACATAAGGAAAATGATGGTTGATGTAAAGGATAAATTAAAGGAGCTCCCCGGCGACCAAATCACTGAAGTCATAGAGCTTCAAAAAATCTATATGGAGTTGAAATCCCTGCATGATCATATAGATGGGGAAATGGGTACGGTCATACCTCCCAAAAATTAAACTATAATTTTGAAAAAACAGTTATACGATTAAAAATAAGTATTTTTGCCTGAAGAAATTAAGAATTTTACAAATAATATGACGGATACAATTCAGCTTAATAAAATAGAAGAAGCCATTGAAGGGATAAAAAACGGTGAAATTGTCATCGTCGTGGATGATGAGGACAGGGAAAATGAAGGTGATTTTATTTGTGCAGCGGAAAAAACCACTCCCGAAATCATCAATTTCATGGCTACCCATGGCCGGGGGCTGATTTGTGCACCTTTAATTGAGGATAGGTGTGACGAATTGGGCCTTGAATTGATGGTGGGAACCAATACCGCTGTTTTTGAAACACCATTTACAGTCTCGGTGGATCTCATCGGACATGGATGCACCACGGGCATCTCCGCAGGCGACCGATCTAAAACCATCAAAGCCCTGATTGATCCCAATATTAAACCTGATGAACTGGGAAAACCCGGGCATATTTTCCCCTTAAAGGCTAAAAGAGGCGGGGTATTACGCAGATCTGGACATACCGAAGCTGCCATTGACCTAGCCAGAATGGCCGGATTGTATCCTGCCGGCGTATTGGTGGAAATCATGAATGACGATGGAACCATGGCGAGGCTACCTGATTTGGTGAAAGTGGCAAAGAAATTTGACCTTAAGCTCATTTCCATAAAAGACCTGATTGCCTATCGGCTAAAAACAGAATCCCTGATCAAGAGGGAAATTGGGGTCGATTTGCCAACCGAATGGGGCGATTTTGAACTGATCGCCTACAAACAGACCAATACAGAGGAAATCCATTTGGCCCTGATCAAAGGAAAATGGGATGAAGATGAAGCGGTCATGGTAAGGGTACACTCTTCCTGTATTACAGGTGATATTTTTGGATCCTGCAGGTGTGACTGTGGACAACAGCTCCACCAGGCCATGAAGCTTGTAGAAGAGAACGGAAAAGGGGTGGTATTATACATGAATCAGGAAGGAAGGGGAATAGGCCTAATCAATAAGTTAAAAGCTTATAAATTACAGGAAGAAGGAATGGATACCGTGCAGGCTAATTTGGCTTTGGGTTTTCCCATGGACAAAAGGGATTATGGCGTCGGCGCCCAAATATTAAGGGATCTTGGAATTTCCAAAATCAAACTGATTACCAACAATCCGACCAAAAGGGTGGGCTTATCCGGTTATGGATTGGAAATTGTGGATACCGTACCCTTGGAAATTCATTCCAACCCACATAATGAGCGGTATTTGACAACCAAAAGAGATAAAATGGGACACCAAATTCTAAAAAAATAAATTTAATGGTTGCTTTTTATTCTACCTTCAACAAAATGGTGATCCACTACGTACTAGGTGTAGAAACAAAACCAATAAAATTATGAAAATTGCAATACATTTTATCTGGATGGCATTGTTGATTTCTTTCTCTGCCCAAGGACAGGAATTTCCCTCCCAGGTATGGCATGAGGGTAAGGTTTTCCTGGCATCCGGGGAAATCCATGAAGGGAAAGTGAAGTATGATATGGAGACCAATATCGTTCAGGTTCAAAATAATGTGATTGAAACTTTCAGTTCCGCATCCATTAGCCATTTTGAAATATTTGATGAATATTATGGAGGTATCCGCATTTTTTACAGCCTGCCTTATGCCGTTAATTCCGATTATGAAACCCCGATTTTCTTTGAATTATTGACTGAAGGTGAAAATATCACTTTACTATGCCGCGAATACATTACGGTAGATAACCGGGGGATGAATAATATGGGGATGCGGGGGATGTACATGAACCCCATGTGGGGGCCTCCGATGATGGGAAGAGGGTTCTCGCGTTTGGCTTTTGATTATTATTTTCTTACTGACCAGGAAATTCAAAAATACAGCCAGAAAAAACGTGAACTTTTGAATGAGATAATGGACGATAAATCATCCGAGGTTAAGCTTTACATGCGCAAAAACAGGCTCTCTCACGATAAAAGAGGAGACCTATTGCGGATTACTGCCTACTACAATCAGTTAAAACAAAATTCTTAATGTCAAAACCTTTAATTCTAGTTTCCAATGATGATGGGATCACTTCCCGGGGCATACGCGTATTGGTAGATGTGATGAAGCAGATCGGGGAGGTTATTGTCGTAGCACCCGACAGCCCCCAATCCGGTATGGGGCATGCGATCACCATTGGCAACACCCTTCGCCTCTCTGAGGAAGAAATATTTCAAGATGTAGTCGCCTACAAATCAAGTGGAACCCCAGTAGATTGTGTGAAATTGGCCAAGCATTATGTATTGAAGGACAAAAAACCTGATCTGGTGGTAAGCGGAATCAACCATGGAAGCAATACCTCTATCAGTGTGCTTTACTCAGGAACCATGTCGGCAGCCATTGAAGGTGCCATTGAGGGATATCCCTCCATTGGTTTCAGTTTATGCGATTACGGCACCAAGGCTGATTTTTCTCATGTGGAAGAATATGTTTTACAGATTGCCCAACAGGTTTTGGAGAACGGAATTCCAAAAGGGGTGGCCTTAAATGTAAATTTCCCTCCTAAAAGGAATGAAGCCTTAAAAGGAATAAAAATCTGCAGACAAGCCAGGGCAAAATGGCAAGAGGACTTCGAAGAAAGGTACGATCCCAACGGGAGAAAATATTTCTGGATGGCCGGTAACTTTGTCAATTTTGATAAAGGAGAAGACAATGATGAATGGGCCATTGGTAACAATTATGTATCGGTAGTTCCCTGCCAGTTTGATATGACTGCCCACCATGCCATCTCCCAAATCAACAATGACTGGAATTGGGAAACACTAAAATCCTTAGGGGTTTAAATAACATGGGTAACTTCTGCTGAATTTAATGATATGCTCCGGCCAAATGTAGATATAAAACTGAAATGGCCACGGAAAGGCTAACGAAACTCGAATCCCCCTTTAAAAGGGGGAAAGGGGGATTTTTTCGGAATTTCCTCCTGTTTTATTCGTGCATTCAAGGCCAATCAAAAAAAGCCAGTCCTTATCCAAAAGGTGGCCCGGTTTTTTGTTGCCACCCATTGAATGTCAGGTCTTTATAACCTATAACCTGGCCTATAAGAACGATGGAGGTAATTTTCGGCTTCCGGATCATGTACAAAATTTTCCTTGGAAGGATCCCAATTCAAAGGCCTGTTCAATTCGTAGGCAATATTGCCCAAGGTGCAAGTGACACAGGTACTGTGGCCGATCTCAACCGGAGCAATAGGATCTTTCCTTCTCTGCACCGACTCTATAAAATCAATGTGATGGGCCCGGCCTCCCCCTCCCTGCAAACTTTCACCTTCCGCTAAAACAGGGTACAATGAGGGATCCGATGCATCAAAATGCGATCTGGATACTTCTATCCAACCATCGGTGCCGAAAAATTTACAGCCCCTCGTATTTTTTTCATCAAAAGATTGTTCTGTCACCGTCACCCCATTGGCATATTTAAAAGTGAGGTACTTGGTCCCCTCATAACCTGCCGGTATGATTTCAATCGGTCCATTCCGATCCATCCCTATGGCCCATTGCGCAATATCAAACATATGGGCGCCCCAATCGGTGGTCAAACCTCCACCGGTCTCTTTGTACCATCTCCAGGCGCCCCAAATATTTTCATTCTCAGGCGGGTCAACGGTAATGGGGGGGTTGAGTTCATGGTTATAATGAATGTCTGCATTCAAAGGCCCCATCCACAGGTCCCAATTCAAACCAGAGGGAATTTCTTCTTTGGGCAGATCAAATGGTATGGGAGGCCCTCCTACCGATGCAAAAACCTTACTGACTTTACCTATCCTTCCCTTTTGAACTAATTTTACGGCATGTTGAAAATTGGAATAGGAACGTTGCATACAGCCAGTGGCCAAAACGATATTATTGGTCCTTACGGCCTCCACCAATTCCTGTCCTTCTTTAATGGTAAAAGTCAGGGGCTTTTCAAGGTAGATGTCCTTTCCTGCTTTACAGGCATCTATCCCGATTAAGGCATGCCAATGATCAGGAGTGGCAATGACTACGGCATCAATATCCTTTCTGGCCAATAAATCATGATAATTTTCATAAACTTCTACTTCTATTTTTTTCTGTTGACCTGCGTAATAATCACCTGCCTTTTTCTTAAATCTTTCTCTTTTTACCTCATACACATCACAACCTGCCACCACTTCCACCTCAGGCAAGGATATGAAACTATTCATTAAGCCCATGGATTGCCTGCCCAATCCAATAAAGCCCAACCTTAAGGTTTCTGGTTTTATGGAAGG
Organism: Cyclobacteriaceae bacterium; assembly: GCA_040905165.1. Classification (GTDB taxonomy): domain Bacteria; phylum Bacteroidota; class Bacteroidia; order Cytophagales; family Cyclobacteriaceae; genus Cyclobacterium. The sequence continues at coordinate 15,773 of JBBDSA010000042.1, forward strand.
AAGGTTGCTTTTTCCCCAACTGACTTTGGGAAGTATCCCCATACCTGCTGCCCCCAACAAACCTGTACCTATGAATTTTCTCCGTGATAGGAAAGATTTTATTTGCTTACTCATTTTTATTTGTGGTTTATTTTGAATTTTACTGATTATTATATTATTTCGTTAAAGATCAAAGCCTACTTAGAGGTATGAAATATCCTTATGCTATTTTTGAATTTCCTCATTTTTTCTTATTATTTCATCAAAAAGACTGGCCCTTACCGGATCAAATTGGGCCAGTTCAACCCATTCCTTATCCCCATACACACCCACCTCATCCAATGAGAAGGGTTCAAAATTTATTTTGCGTATAGCTGATTTATTCTTAAATGTAAAATCATATTGAAGAGGTGAAATAAAGCCCGGGTCAATAATTTTTGAATTTAAATCGTTGCCCATGGTTTTCCATTCCGGAAATGATAAATTGGAAAAGTCAATGTCTTTTCCTCTTTCATCCCAGTAAATATTACGGTCTGTCACCAAATTGATTTTGGCCCAATTACTGCTCAACAAAGCCCCCTCGTTAAATAGGATAATATTATTGGTAAAATAAAATGAAATATGGTCTTCTACCCGGGTAGCCTGCAGTTGTGAAAGCTGGTTGTAAGCAAAAATATTGTTTCTGATTCGGTTGTTTTTTCCATAATGTTGATGAAATCCGGCGTTTTTACAGGCGTAAACAAGGTTGTTTTCCATCAAAATACCAGTGGAACCCTCATCGGTGTACAATCCCCAACCTCCATAAGTCATGGAATAGATATGGTGGATGATATTGTGGCTTACCTCCGTACCTTCGGAAAGACCTAAAGTATATACTCCTCCCATATCACTCAAATCTCCCCAACCAAGATGGTGTATATGATTGTATTTTACTTTATTGCGCTTGGCAAAACTGGGAGTATATCCCCAAACCCAACCTACAGAAATACCGGTATATCGGAAGTCCGCAATTTCATTATTGGAAATTTCATTGTCACTGGCATGAAAAATCATCGCGCCCACCGCACAGGGAAAGACCCAGCCTCCGGAGCGAATGATATTGTTATGGATCAAATTATTCCTGGAAACCCAGGATGCTGGATTTTCAGGATCACCGCTGCTGAGTGGTCCAATTTTCACTCCACCTGCACCAAGATCGTGTAAGTAACATCTTTGAATTTCACTGTTTTCAACAGCATTTCGAAACCAAAAAGCCCCTGTTCCTGTATGGGCCACTTCACAATTTTCAAAAGTTATCCGATTGGCCTGATCTACAGTGATTACCGAGGGAATGGGAGCCGCGGCCTGAGCAGGTTCATTTCCCCTTTTTGGTGTAGTATAACCCGAATATTTGAAATTCAAATTTATAAATTTCAAATCCTGAATTTTATTATGGGGATCAGCTCCTTGGAGGCGCAAAAACTGCTCAATGAATGGTGCAAAAATCCGGGCCTCTGCCAAATTTTGTCCCGGAAGGGGCATATAATACAAAGTTCCATCATTTTCTAAATACCATTCCCCCGGTTCATCCAAGGCAGAACGAAAGTTTTCAAGATAAAACCTTGAATCCTTATTGATGGGATTCCAAGGTTTCATGCCTTGTCCGGAAATAAAAAAACTTCCCTTTTCGGGGTCTATGGCTTGTAAAAATTTTCGGGTATTGTCCCATTTGTGATAAAAAACAACCAGGATATCTTCCCAACCAGTATCTTTTGAAAGTCCCAATTGAAGAAAGTCCTTTTTATCCAAGCCAATTTCCTGTACGGCGAAGGAAGCCACCCGGTCATTTTCTCCGGATAAAATAGTTTCATTTACCCCCTCAACCTGTAAATACTTACCAAGATTTGGCGTTCTTGCCCTTACAGCCCGGTTACCATTTATATACAATTGTTCAAATTTCCAAGCCTTGGTGAGAAGCCTGGTTTTCCAAAGACCTTCAGCGGTTTCTTCCCATCCTGTTATCAATTTTCCTCCATAAAAATTGACTTCCTTTTGCTCTTCCCCTTTGTAAATGATGGGGAATTCGGAGGTACCGCTGTCCTCTTCATTAAAAATGACCGGTTGATCCAAATAATAATCCCCTTCCAAAAATATAACTTGAACGGACTCCTTTAATGGACCTTCGGCTTTCCATTTCCTGATCAGATTCCTGGCACCCTCCATACTCCCAAGAGGATGTTGGAAACTTCCGTTTGAACCGTCATTCCCTGAGGGAGATACAAAAATATCCTTGCCAAGGACTGAACTCCCTATTGAGAAAACGGCCAATACAATCAGAAAAGAAGATCTGGCTTTGGTCCAGCTTTTTTTAAATTTCATTTTTACTTTTATAAAATTGAAATCCAACAACAGGATTAGGTTTTAAATATAGTGAATGATTATTTATTCAATAAAAATAGCGCTTTACAAGATTAAAAAAATTTCCCAATCTAAAAATTTTTTATTTACAGATGGATCAAAACTGAAATATAATTTCTGTGAATCAAGATTACACCCATCCGTTGATACTATCCTGATCCCTCAGGGAAACCCCGCACCGCCAGGGCGGACAGGCCCTACCTGTACATCTTCAAAACCGGAAACTTCCCTCACCCTTGTGCGCCGTGGGGTAGAGGCATGTAATGTCGAAGCCTTTCAGGGTTTAAGTTCGATAAGGCTGAGAAAAGGATTTATGATAAATGCCCAGGTGTTACTGTCTAACCAGAGTGATTGCTATTGCCAAATTCCAGGCCTGGAGGGCCTTCACAACAATAACAGTGGGTGCGCCGACCTACGAAGGTGGCCTGGTTTTTTGTTGCAACAAATCCTCAAAAGCATATTTATTCGTGCATTAGTGGCTAATCCTATTGTGTTTCCCCGGGTTGCACCCGGGGTTACTGATATTGAGGCCCTTCAGGCTTCCGGTTTGTTTTGGGCAAGCCGAGATCTTTTAAAATTGTTTCTTAAGTGTCAAAAATAAAATGCAAATATCATACAACAAAATACTATTTTATATTTATAAAAAATAATTGATAAAATCACTTCGTTTTTTCTTAAATATGTAATAATATTCTATTAAATTTGACAAACTATTTAATTATCCGGACTTATTGGCCGGTCTAAAAAATCAGGCATTCAATTTGTGAAAAGATCAAATGAAAATTGGTGTTTTGGCAATCTAAATTGAATATTTTTATTTGAGATTATAATCCTTAAAAAAATGGAAACTTACGCCATAGTTATTGTATCGGTGGGAATTGGATTAGGTCTGCTTTACATATTAAAAGCAGTTTACCAGGCAGAAAATGATCCAGAAACTTTTGATCAGATTAAAGCGGATGCGAAATACCGTAAACCTGTAAATTGGAAAAAAGGAGAATTACCGGAGAATATAAAAAAAAAGCGAGTTAAGCATTTTAGCGATTTATATAAAGAATAAATTTTTTCCTCTATTTTTAAGGGAGTGCTGCTTATCAGGTTTTTGTCCGGGTCCTATGCTAAAATGCCTCCCCTATAAAAAAGTATATACCGGATCCTTCTTGTGTCAGGGCAAAATCCAATCTGGTATAAATATCTTTTTTTGGAAATATCAAAAATCTTATACCTGCGCCGGTAGACCACACCAGTTTTTGTGAACCAAATTCCGAAAAATCTGGAAAAACTTTTCCCATACCGGCAAAAACAGCTGCACCAAACCTTTTTGAAAAGCCTAGAGAAATTGGCAGGAATCTTAGTTCAACTTGCCCTGCAACCTGGTTTTTGTCCCTGTACCTTCCGGTATAATAGCCACGCATCAAACTTTCCCCACCCATAAGGGAAAGTTGGTTAAATGGCACGTCTCCAAAATTAAATTGACCAAAAATCTGGGCTGCAAAAACATTGTTTTTGCCAAATGGCCGATATAGCCGGGTATCCGAAATTAAAGTGCTGAAATTAAATGCGCTGTTCCAAAAAGGGTTATAACGGATAACCGCAATTTCCGAAAACAACCCATCCCTCACATTCAAAACATTGTGTCGGTCATCATATACAAGACCCAAACCCAAGCCAAAGTTGGTGCTTCCTTCGTAGCCGTACGGAAGCACCAGCGTTGAATTTTCTTCCGAGGGAACAAATTCCACATTGCCCAAGCGCTGGAAATCCATTTCCAATCCTACATATAGACTTTTCCATATTTTTCTCAATATCCTTTCTTTGATCCAAATCTGATTGGCATCCACCCTGGCGACATATTCAGATGGACTGTTCGATCCGATGCCAAAATACAAAAGCGGAAAGCTCTGCAACCTTAACCTGCCCAAGTAAAACCATTTATTATCATCAGAATAATTGGCGTGGTCAAACCATAATCCATATTGGTTTTCCAGGGTGAAAAAAGTAAAACCATTGGCCTCACTCAATCTATTGGTGGTATCCCTTTTGGCATAATAGACATACAAGGTACTCAGGCCAATTTCCCAACTAGTTTCCGGTGCATAGGCCAATGTTGGATATATCAAAAACTGGGGGCGTGAAATATCACTGGTGTCATTCAGAATATTATTCAGGTATCGTTTTACAAATCCCTGGGAAAAGGCGGAACCTGGTTCAAATAAAACTAGCAAACAAAATACCGTAAACAGGATTTTCCTTATCATAAAATAACCTTTATGAGTTAAAATTAAGGGGTAAATGACTATTTGACCAGTCCTTTCAAATATTTTTAATTTTTTTAATTAATCCAATTGATCCCTGGTCAAAAGCTCCTTTAATTTTTCCTGAAGCCCTGCATTGGCCGGTAACTGGATTAAAAATATATTTTCTAAAATTGATTTTAATTCACTGGCCGTAGCAATAGTTTGCTTTTCCGATTTACCATTGAGCCGGTGAATGGATAACGTATTGTTACGTAAGGCATACCTTCCCCATGGCATTGACCTGGCCAACATCAAATCCTTCCTGAACAAAGATTTGGGATGGGTGCACAAATACCAGCTTGTGACTTCATAATCCTGCAACATTTGATTTTCTAATCCAAAGCGGTACATACTCCTCCAATTTTCCTTGATTTTAATTTCCACGCAGAAAACCCCATCTGACTCTAAAACCCGAAAAAATTCATGGGGGGTTTCTTGTTCTGCTGTAAAATACATTTGCAATGGTCCGGTAAATGAGGTACCTCCAAAACCAACATCTGCAATATAATTTCTTCCTTTCACCTCCACCGCAAGTAACATATGGTCCCGTGGTCTCACCAAACCCTCAGTTAATTCCCAAAAAACGCGTGCTGATAAACCACAGACCTTAAATCCTATGGTACTCAGAACCTGTCCCAATAAGAGGTTGTGCTCAAAACAATACCCACCCCTTCCCTCTGATACCAGTTTATCATAAACTGAGGGAAAATTCAAGTCAACCGGAAGCCCAAGAAAAGGATTTAGGTTTTCAAAAGCAATGGCCTGTGGATGTAAATATTGTAAGGCTTGCAAGCATTCCAAAGTGGGTGAGACCTCTCCGGAATAACCAATTCTTTGAAAATAAGCTTTTAATTTATTTTCCTCAAGAAATTGGTCAAACAGCTGTAATTCTTTTTCATTATTTACCATACCTCATTTTCGAATTTTGCCTATCTATCTTTTAAAGATTTTCGAGGAAAATCACTGCCCCATCAATAATACTGTCCTGGCCATTAATTTCAGCTTGCCTTCCTATCTCAGCCTTAATGGTAGGCTCCACTCCACCTTCTAGTTGCTTTCCATCTGTATCGATGGTCTGGGTTACTGAAAACCGGTAGCTCCAACCATTAGGCAACTCCCCAAAAGCAGGGGTTCCTCCTCCACCACCAGTTTGATCACCCACCAGGATTACATTAGGCAAAACTTTCATCATCTGTGCAAAAAAGGTGGATGCACTGTATGATCTTCTGTTGATTAAGACCACAACGGGACCTGTATATTTCAATCCTTCCTTTGGGGAGTAACTCATGGATTCCCACGGTCCAAAGTCATTTTTACCAGGCCCGTTTTTGATACGCTGACTGGCATATTCAGTATCCTCCTCTACAAAACAAGAAGCTAATTTTTCTGCATTCCGAAGGCTACCCCCACCGTTATTCCTTACATCAATGATCAATCCTTTTTTATTCTGGGCCCTGATCATCAAAGCCTGAAGATTGCCTTCGGCAATTCCCTGGGAAAATGACCTGTAATTAACATAAAGCACTTCTCCCAATTCCTGATTCAACAATGGGCCGCTGGCCCAGTAATCCTTTCCCAAATAATTTTTCTGAATGATATTTTCATTGTAATTAACCGGATATTCTTCAAACCATTCCCAATTCCGGCTCCGGTTGAAGCTGTTGGTCAGATTAACATGTCCATCCCTTAACTCGAACAACATATCAGCCAAAAGCTCAAATAACTCCAATTGTCCCATATCCTGGCTGATTTTTGAGCGATATTCTTCGCCAACCCTGTCCCAATCCAGGTTTTTTTCCTCAAAAAAAGCATAACGCTCATTGACCTCCTTCCATAGATATTCAAAAACCACCTCAGGATTACTTTCGGGATCAGGGGAGACCACCCATTGTTCACAAGAAATGACCAATAGGGATAAACACAAAATCATCCAAGCATGCCACTTTACCATAAATTAACATTTAAAACCAGTAAATAAGTACTCCCCGCCCTGCTGACCGGTTGCCATCCATCAAGCCTGGCATAATGGAACCTATATTGAAATCCCAAACTGTTGTCAGAAGGAAGTTGCCAATATATGGAGGACCAATAACCCATACTCCAATCTTTTCCCAGTAAAAACAAGTCGGCAGATGACCATAAACTGGCCACCATATTCCTGTCTTTTTGAGTAAATCCCCGCGGTTCCGCACCGATAAAATCAGACTGTATTTTAAAACCGACACCTTGGATAAAAGCGTTGTTTCTCCATTTAAATTGCTGGTTCTTCCATTGAAAAGGTAATAGAAACCGCAATGAGGGCCCAAAAGCAGTAAAATAATCCGACCTAAGGCTATAATTCGAAAAACCATTATGGTTTCTATAATGGAATTCGTTTTGATTGGACCATCCCCAATGAAGCCCTCTTCCGGCCATTTTGTTTTTATGATAATATGTCATGGTCAACAAGCCCGCGCTTAAATTATCCATGCTGGCCCCAAATTTATTAAACGTTGTACCATACCCAAAATTAAAGTAAAACACATCAGATCTATTTGTTTTATTCAATTGAAAAGCGATGGTACTCAGACTTCGTTCACCTGAATAAATAAGTGGGGAAAATGCAGGATCCCTATTGAAAGTTGATTGAAGGCCGGTTTGTAAAATTAATTGGCCTTCAGATTGGGCGGGAGAGAAAATGGGCAAAGCCACCAAAAATTCCAAAATAAAAATAGAAAATAATATCGTCTTTTTGCGTATCATTATAATGAATAAAAACTCTTATTAGTATGCGAAAGATTCCTTTTCAGATCCTTTTATGGAGACCTATATTACCTGGAACACTAACGCCTTTAAAAATCTCAAATTTTTTACAAATTAAAACCCTTTTCCTGATTTGTTGTATGGCATCCCAATAATACAAATTTTGACTTAATATTTCATTGGAATTTTAATGGTTTCAGAAGAATCAGGAGAAAGTTTAAATCGAACAAAAACATTTTACAGCAAAGGGGATCTCCAAGTTTTCCGTGGAAATATTGGGCCATTCACAAATGGAATTACTATATTCGATGGTCTAATAATAACCCTAATCATTTTTAAATCCATGTTGACAAAAGACCAAAAAAAACAAATTGAAGACCTGGGCATGCCTCTACCATTGGTGGAAGAGCAAATTCAGAACTTTAAAGAAGGATTCCCTTTTTTAAATATTCATGATACCGCAACCATCGGGGATGGTATCAAAGTTTTGGAAAAAGATGACCTAAAGCATTATGTGTCTTATTACGAAAGCCTATCGCCTGAAAAAATAATTGTGAAATTTGTGCCGGCCAGTGGGGCTGCCAGCAGGATGTTTAAAGATCTTTATTCATTTTTAGAAAAAGACAATAGGAATCTGGATGAGGATGCCTTTACTGAAAAATTTATAGAAAATTTAAATCAATTTGCTTTCTACGAGGATTTGGACGCATCATTAAAAGCCTCAGGCAGCAGTATAGAAAAAGCATTAAAAGAAAATAATCCTACTTTGGTGGTCCAACATCTCCTTGAAGAACAAGGCTTAGGCTATGGAAATTTACCCAAGGGTCTGTTAAAATTCCATCAATATAAAGAAGGAAGTAGGACACCCGTTGAGGAGCATTTTGTGGAAGGCGCCCAATATGGAAAAGGCAAAAATAACACCTCCCGGCTCCATTTCACCGTTTCCCCGGAACATAAGGTAAAATTTGAAGAAAAAGTAAATGCCATAAAAAAAGGTCTGGAACAACAACTTGGGGTGAAATTTGAAATTAGTTTTTCCCAACAGAAAATAACCACCGATACCATAGCGGTGGATATGGAAAACCAACCATTTGTGGAAAGCGATGAAAGGATACTATTCCGACCTGCCGGACACGGTGCGCTATTGGAAAATCTGAATGACATCGAAGCGGATCTGGTCTTCATAAAAAATATTGACAATGTGGTTCCTGACCGCCTTAAAGATATGACCACTGCTTACAAAAAGGCCATAGGTGGAATACTTTTGGAAGCTCAGGAAGCAATTTTTAAGATTTTGGAAAAATCAGATTCCAGTGTGGACGAAAAAATTCTAAGGGAAGGTGAAAATGTTTACGTCAATATTTTAGGTGCAAAGCTGCCCGATTTTTATAAGAATTTTTCCGATACTGAAAAATCCGGATTCCTCAAACAAAAACTGAATCGTCCGATAAGGGTTTGTGGTATGGTTGAAAATACAGGTGAGCCAGGAGGAGGGCCTTTTTGGGTCAAAGAAAAAGATGGTTCCCTTGCGCTTCAGATTGCAGAAACAGCACAACTTAATTTGGAAGATGCCGATCAAAAGGCCAAATTCCAGGCCTCTACCCATTTTAATCCCACTGATCTGGTTTGTGGCATTAAAGATTATCAAGGCAAAAAATATAATCTGCTACAATTCAGGGATCCTCAAACCGGATTTATCACCAAAAAGTCCAAGAGCGGACAGGACCTAAAAGCCCAGGAACTTCCCGGATTATGGAATGGCAGCATGGCTCATTGGAACTCCATATTCGTAGAAGTTCCCTTGATTACGTTTAACCCGGTTAAAACCATTAACGATTTACTGAGGGAGGTACATCAATAATAAAACCTTTTTCTGGATTCAAAAGGAAATTTTTCAAGCAAGGCGATTATATTGCCCAAAAAATCATTTCAAAATTAAAGCGGAATTTAAAAATTCATTAAAATATGACCATTCAAAAATTATTTGTATTAATATGTTCCCTGTTTTTGACTTTTACCTTCGCCAGGCAAAGTACTGCCCAAATTGGTGTAGGTGCTGAACCACCAAAAAAGGCGGAGGTGTTGTTTAACGGGTCCAAAAGATCATTGTCCAAAAATTGGACTTATTGGGAAGGTCCGAGATTGGCAGCCCAACTTCCCATAAAATGGGAGATTGTACCGGATCCTGTAGATAAAGGCAATGCAGTAAGCGCAAATGATCCAGCAGGAGCTGGAGGGAAATACGGTGCTGCCGATATCCTCACCAAGCAAAAATTTACTGATTTCAGACTGCATGTAGAGTTCTTAATCAAAAACGAAGGTGGCAACAGTGGGGTATATTTACAGAACAGGTATGAAATTCAAATTCTGGATGGGGACAGCACCGATCATGGAATGGCTGCCATTATCAATGAGAAGGCGGCCCCTTACCATCATTATAACGGGGTAGGTAAATGGAATGCCTATGATATTCAATTTCGGGCGGCCAAATTCAATGAATCCGGAAAATTATCCGAAAAGGCATTGGTGACCATCTATTTCAATGGTGAGAAAATCCATGAAAACATATCCATTCAACAGGTTTGGGGAGGCCCAAATTCAGGTATGGATGGGGGAAATGATGGCGGAAAAGGCATTACAGACCGTCCAGGAGGCATAAAATTGCAAGCGGAGGGGCATGAAGTGTTGTTTCGAAACATATGGATTCAAAGACTGGATCTGGAAAATCCTGATACCAATTTCTGATACGTTTAACTTGGCAGAATTTTTGTTCCAAGTTAAATTAAAAATAATTGTATGAATATCAAAAGAATATTTGGTCCATTATTGACAATATTAGGAATATTTGGACTTATCTATGGCGCTTACCTTTTCCTGGTACCTGGGGATTATGATTGGAAAACCATCATGGTTCTCTTCGTTTTGGGATTGATATTTTTTACCTCAGGGTTGGGTTTACTGAAGACCATTGAAGATAAAAGGTAATTTTTATGAAGTAATTAATACCGGCAATTACCAGCCATTTGTATAATGGTTTCCTTCGATATTGGTAGTTAGAAGAAATTATAGTATGTTTATTTTTACGATAAGCAGATGATTATAATTTCTTAACTGGCTAAATGAAATTACCTTTAAATCCCAAAATCACCTTTGGCCTCATGTTGGCCGGCATCTTTTCCTGCCAACCGCCCCAAAAGATCACCTCGGAAGTAGATTTACCGGATAACACCACTTCTACTTATGTAGAAAAGGAACCGGATCCCATTTATGCCGAACATGTTCGTACTTCAAAATTTCAAACCCCTGAGGAGGAAATGGCCGATTTTGTTTTACCTCCTGGATTTGAAGTCACCCTATTTGCTTCTGAACCTGATATTACCAAGCCCATTAATATGGCCTTTGATGAGAAAGGCCGGCTTTGGGTCAGCCAATCCTCCGAGTATCCCATCAAGGCCGGCCCTGGCGATGGTAAAGACCGCATCAGTATCCTGGAAGACACCAATGGAGATGGAAAGGCCGATCAAATCACAGAATTTGCCAATGATTTAAACATCCCCATAGGAATACAACCCGTAAAAGGAGGAGCCATTGCCTTTAGTATTCCAAATTTGTACCGCTTTTATGACACCAATGCCGATGGGGTAGCCGACAAAAAAGAAGTTTTATTGGGCCCTTTTGAGACCAAAGATACCCATGGTATGGTCAATAATTTATTTCGTGGATTGGATGGATGGATACACGCTTCTCATGGTTTCAGTAATATATCTGTGGTATCAGGTACTGACGGGGATTCCATTAAAATGGTTTCCGGAAATACTTTTAGAGTGAAAATGGATGGCAGTAGGGTGGAAAAGACAAGTGATGGCAGGATCAATCCATTTGGATCTGATTTGGATGCATTGGGCTATCATTATTCCGCCGATTGCCACACCCTGCCCATTTATCAGTTGATCGGGGGTGGGAATTATACGCAGTGGGGTAAAAAGGAGCCCAATATGGGTTTTGCCCCCAGCATGATGGATTATGGTCTGAATTCCACCGCACTCTCAGGCTTGGTATATTATACAGATAACCAATTCCCGCAAGCCTACCAAAACAGCTTCTATTCGGGTGATGTGGTTACCTGCAGGATCAGTAGGAGCACCATGACCTTCAATGGATCCTCCCCCAATGCCATTCGGCAGGCCGATTTTCTGGTAAGCAAAGACCCTTGGTTCCGACCGGTGGACATCAAAATCGGACCCGATGGGGCCATGTATGTTGCAGACTTCTATAACCCTATCATCGGTCATTATGAGGTCCCTTTGGACCATCCTGATCGAGACAGGGTAAGTGGAAGAATCTGGAAAATCACTTATCAGGGTATGGAAAAAACCATAACTGATTGGTCAAAATCCAGCATGCCAAAATTAATCGATGCCCTGAACGATCCAGTATTGCATACCCGAATGGTGGCCACAGATGAGCTGGTTGACAGATATGGCAGGGCCTCCCTCCCCTCTTTAAACAAATTGGTAAACTTAAGAAATACCGATCCAAAGCAATTGGTGCAGGGTTTATGGGCCCTTCATCGGCTAAATGAATTGGATAATACTCTATTGGAAAAGGCTTTGTACCATAAAGACAGGTTAGTAAGGGTTCATGCCCACAGAATTCTAACAGAATGGGAGGAGTTGGGATTGGAGGAGCAGAAATGGGTAATTCAGGGTTTAAAAGATTCAGATGCCCACGTCAGGAGGGTCTCAGCGGAAACCTTGATCCGGCACCCAGGGGAAAATACCTTCAAACCGATCATGACCAGCCTTGAGGCCAGTCCTAAACAGGATACCCACCTCAACTATGCGCTTAAATTGGCCTTATACCAGCACGCCCAGGTCCCGGAAATAACCAAAAAAATGGCCGAGGAAGCCTGGAATGAAAATGAAAAACACATCATGGCCTTGATATTCTCCGACACCCAACACGAAATTGCAGGCGTATTCTTATTGGATTATTTAAAAAATTACCAGGTTCCGGGAAATCTTCAGCTTCCCTATTTGACTGCTTTGGCGCGGAACTTGCCAATAGCCCAACTTTCTGATGGCATTGAATTTGCGAAAATAAATGGGACAAATTCTCCTCATTTAAAAATACAGGCCCTGAGTCAGGGCCTGGACCAAAGGGGCATTTCACCTCCTGCTTCCTTAATAAACTGGAATTTATCACTGGTAAATAGTATATTCAACCAAATGTCCGAAAAAAGCAATAACTGGACAGAGGAAGAATTGGAGCAGATAAAGTTTGCCGCAAGTGCCAGTGCTGATTTTAAACTGGAAGACCAAATACCCGCCCTACAACAACTAATAAACCGTCCTTATCTGGAAGAAGAGGTCCGCGTTTTGGCTGCCAATGCCCTGATGGACATCGACCCCGCCGAACAGGCCGTTTATCTGAAACCATTAATAGGTAAGGCAGAATATTCCATTTCTTTTCGCCAAAAAATAGCAACGGCCATTGGGAGATCTCAGAATGATCCAGCCCGAAAAGTCCTGAAAGAGGGGATGAAAAATGCGCCTTTGGAACTTCAGGAAACCATTGCTTCCTTATTTGCCAAGGAAAAATCTGGAAAAACCCTCATTATTCAAATGATCCGGGAAGGTATTGCCCCCGCTAGGATATTAAAATCCAGAATTGTTGAGGAAAATTTTCTAGCTGATGCAGATACTTCGCAGCTACAGGCTTTTGAGGAATTGACGGCCAACTTAATTCCCATCAGCGAAGAAAGACAGTCCTTGATCGACAATAGGTTGGAAAACTATAATGAAAACGGCATATCGGTATTGGCTGGGAAAACCCTTTATGAACAGCATTGCAGCATGTGCCACCAGGTAAACAATGAAGGCGGTTTAATTGGCCCCCAATTGGATGGGATTGGAAATTGGGGACTCCATGCATTGGCCACCAAGGTCCTGGACCCGAACCGGAATATTTCAGAAAATTTCAGGACGTATACCATCAGCCTGAAAAACGGACAAACAAGGTCAGGTTTGTTCAGACGAGAAGAAGGTCAGGTAATAATCCTGGCCGACCAAAGTGGAAATGAGTTTTCCATTCCAAAAAATGACATCGTGAAGCAAACTGCTTCCACTATAACTTTAATGCCTGATTATTTCAGTACTAATCTGGGTCAGGATGACTTCAATGAATTGATGCACTACCTTTTAAGCCTAAAATAAGCAATGAAAATATTCCATGTACTCCCCCCCTATTTGAATCATTACGGATTTCTATCTCAAATCCCGAAAAATGGGTTTTCAATTTTACTGATATGTTTTTCAATCCTGTTTTCGGCGGGAGCGCAGACGGAGGAAAAGATTCCAGGAGATAAGATTTCATTTAAAAAGCATACTTTAACCTTGGATTTTATTGCAGAAGGGGTTGCTATTGCTGATGTCAACAATGACGGATTAACGGATGTATTGGCGGGAGCCTACTGGTTTGAAGCCCCCAGCTGGAAACCTCATGAACTGGAAGCCCCCAAAAGATTTGAATATGATAAAGGGTATAGCAATGCTTTTATCAGTTATGGCATGGATGTGAACCAGGATGGTTGGATGGATTTTGTCCGAATAGGTTTTCCCGGAAAAGAAGTCCAATGGTTTGAAAACCCAAAAAATCAGGGAGGTCATTGGGAAATCCATTTGATATCCAGCTCCCTGGGCAATGAGTCGGCAGGCTTTTTTGACATGGATGGAGATGGAAAAAAAGACATTGTAGGAAGCTTACCTGAAAGTGGAGAAATGGTTTGGTTCAAAGCTCCGTCCGGTGGAAATAATTTGGAATGGGAGAAATTTATTATCAGTGAAAAGGGAAGTCCGGGCACTGCACAATTTTCTCATGGCTTGGGCATGGGCGACATGAATAATAATGGAAGGAAGGACCTGATTACTACTGAAGGCTGGTGGGAAGCCCCTGAAGACCCTTCCGAAGGACCGTGGAAATTTCATCCCGCAGATTTAGGAGAGGCGGCGGCCCAAATGTTTGCGTATGATTTTAATCAGGACGGACTGAAAGATGTGGTTTCCTCTTCCGCCCACCAATTGGGTATCTGGTGGCATGAGCAAAGCAAAGATGATCAGGGAAATATTTCCTGGCAAACCCACCTGATTGATGATTCATTTAGCCAAACCCATGGTTTGGAACTGGTGGATATCAACGCTGATGGTCATCCCGATTTGGTAACCGGAAAAAGATTTTTTGCCCACATGGGCAATGATCCCGGAGAATATGATACCCCTTTTCTTTCCTGGTATGAATACCTACCCGGTAAACAACCGGAATGGAAACAACATGTGATCGACGAGGATTCAGGAGTTGGGGTACATTTGATCACTGAAGACATGAATGGAAATGGTTTAATCGACATCATCATAGCCAATAAAAAAGGAGTCTTTGTTTTTGAGCAAAATGATTAACAGCCAAACATTCCTTTTTCTTTTCCCATAGGGATCATTGTCCGACCCATTCCATTAGGTAAGTTCTTCTTTCTTCATCGGTACCCGCCTTTATTCTGTTGGTGTTCTTTCCCCGGTCTCCCTGAAACCCCTCAATTGAAATAGCCGGTTCCTTTTCACCATGGGTATTTCCCAGGATCATGGGTGACCTGTCTGACAAATGTTCCAGCAAGACAGGTAAATCATATCGGGGAAGTGCACCTGCAACGGTATAGGCTACATCTGCAGGTTGGTAATTCGGATCTTCTACCACGGATTTAAAGGAGCCCATCGGATTGACCAGCGCCAATGCTTTAAGAGCTGGATTAAAAACAGCCGCATGCAAAAGAACAGAAGTCATCTGACCTTTTGCCAGCCCCTTAATTTGGGTAGCTCCCTCCTTTTCCTGTAATACCTTTACCAGTCGGTTGGCATCTCCGGCATGGATCCCTACTATACTCCTATTGATTAAAATCCCTCCAAACCAAAAGTTGTAAGAGTGACCGTTAAAATTGGCATCCCCTGTAAAATCCCCATTCCCCATTTCCCCTGTATTCAATAAATCAGGCGCAAGAACCATCGCTCCTCCCCTTACCAAGGCTTCCATATCCGAATTTTTGCCAGCATCAGTCTGCTTACCTTCGGGGTCCAGATAAAGAACAGCCGTTTTTGTTTCTTTTTCCGGTTTCATCAGTAAGTAAGGAATCCAATAATCCCCCTCCCCTTTCATTAAATGTTTTTCTATCACGTAGCCATCCCTTTGAATTCTGCCTACCAACATTGTTTCAGCCAAATGATCCGGGTTTTGGTAGCCTGAGAGGTCCCTTACCGTTTTTTCCAAGTCTTCAAGGGAAGGTTTGATTTTATTTTCTTGTTCCTTCAAATATTGCTGGTTCAGGTCTTCCGTTCTTAGCCCATCATAAGAACTGAGCACCTGCCCGGTCGGGCTTACCTGAAGCTCCTCTTGACTTAACGTATCCACCCCTTCATCATTTGCATTTCCAGGCAACTGAAGATGTTCCTGAAAAAAGGAATACATGGCCTCTCTGTTTTTAAGGGTGGAGGCATGGCCGGCATCATCTTCCACTTTTAGGAAATTTTCGGATTGGCCATAGGCAGAATAGATCCTTTGAATTTCCTCTGCGGCCTCTCTGGCTCCCTCGATATTGAATATATCGCTGGTGGTAGTGATCATCATATTGGGTTTTGGTGCCCGAACCGTCAACAGATCGGGAAGGTCCAGCCCTGATTGAATCGCCGAATAAAGATTTTGTTCGGCATCTTGGGGACCATGGGTATACCATAACCGCTTAAAGGTAGTGATGTAGTTTTCCGGAGCAGAGGCATAAATTCTTTCATCAAAAGCCGCTATATAAGAAGACTGTGTTCCCCCTCCGGACCTCCCGGTAATCCCAATCCTGTCCTTATCCACTTCTGGTCTGGTCAAAAGGTAATCCACTGCCCTTATTCCATCCCATATCATGTATTTTGCCATAGAGGTGCCTGCCATAAAAGCCTGGGCACCGGGATAGGAATGTTGTTTGGTAGGCCCTCCTATGGTGGAGGAGTGATCTTCCTCATCAAAATATTCCAGCCGTTCTCCCTGCCCTACAGGATCAAGCGCAAATACAATAAACCCTTTTTTTACAAGGTTCAATATCACATGTTGATAGGTGGCATTTCTGTAAGCCAAAATGTGGTGACCGCTACAATAAATGATGGCCGGGGCTTTTCCTTTGATGTCATCTGGAATAAAAAGGGATGAACTGACATAAAAATTGGGTTGGGATTCAAACACAATGTGTTCGATCCGGTATCCTTCTTTATCAATTTTTCTGGTTATTTTGGCATTTAAAGGGTTTTTCTCAGGGAAGGGCCCTACGATGTCCATAAATTTATCCTTAACAATATTTTGCCTTTGTTTCCATCCGGCCAAATCATTGATTTTAAGCAACTCCTTCTCTCTTTTGTCCAGTAACTCAAAGGCTTCACTGGCCAAATGATTGTACAGGGCATTTTTCCCCTCTGTAAACTGAACCCAATGTGGTTTGATCACTTTCAATTCATTTTCCTGGGCAATTCCGAATTGAAAAAAAGCTACCAGAATGGAAAATAGCAACAAATATGATTTTTTTAGGGGCATGGGCTTTTTCCTATACGTTTTAAAAAGAAAGCTTAAATTTTCCAAAAAATGGATGGAAAATTTAAGCTTTCATTAAATAAAATATTAAACCTGTTCCGGAACCACATAGGGTGGCCTTCCAGGTCTGGTGAGCATGGTATTTGCTTCAGAATCATTGGCGAATTTCTCATATTCACCCATAAACTTCAATCCTCTTCCCAATCGATAGGATATATTGGCCATCAATGGCAAGGCGGAAGAATAGTATCCTTCCCTAATATCACAGTGAAGGGAGGATATCTTTTCATCCCTGATGGCATCCAGGAAATTAGCATAATGTTCCGCCCCTCCGGGAGCTGCAAGAACATTAGAACCTGACTCCTGTGGCGCTTCTTTTTGGGAGGAGGCAAACGGTTCTTTTTCATCCTGTCTAAAGGCTTTCCAGGTACCGCCATCCAGCTCAAGGTATCCATCTGTGCCATAGAACATGTTGCCTATGCTTATCCCAAGGCTGGATTCACCGTTGGTATACCGGCCTCTGGTCTCAAATTCGAGCATTTTACCATCATCATATTTAAACACAGAAGTTTGGGTGTTGGGCGTTTCCTGAGAACATTCAGAGGGAGAAATTCCATATATATCCCCTGAGGAGTAAACTGAAACAGGATGCTCATTTTTATTCAAACCCCATCTTGCAACATCGAATTGATGGGGGCCCTGGTTTCCGGTATCTCCGTTTCCGGTATCCCAATGCCAGTGCCAGTTGTAATGTCCCTTTTTCTCATTATATGCCCTATAAGGTGCCGGGCCTAACCATAAATCATAATGAAGGTGGTCAGGGGGTGTACTGTCTTTGGCGATACCAAAAGAATTTCTGGGTTTGTAACACAAGCCTCGCGCCATATAAACCTCCCCAATATTGCCATCGTGTAGAAATTTCATGGCTTCCATTACGTTCTGGATAGAACGGTTTTGGAAACCCACCTGAACAATTCGGTCATATTTTCTGGCCGCTTCGATCATTTTTCTACCTTCAAACACATTGTGACTGGCAGGCTTTTCAACATACACATGTTTTCCGGCCTGGCAGGCCCAAATCGTGCCCAGGGCATGCCAATGGTTGGGAGTGGCAAAAGATACCGCATGAATTTCCTCGTCTTCAAAAACCTTCCTCATATCATAGGCCGTGCCAGGCGAATCTCCTGTGGCCTTATTGATAATTTTTAGTTTTTCAGGATAAAGCGATTCATCCACATCGCATAATGTTTTGATCTCTACATTTCTACTCTCCTTCAGCTTGCAAAATTGATTGATGTGATTGGTTCCCTGGCCCCGGATGCCTATAAGTGCCAAATTTAAGCGTTCATTTGCTCCTATAATTTTGGCATAAGATTTTGCACTCATGCTCATTCCTGCCATGGCAATGCCGGCACTACCGAGAAGGCTTTTCTTGATGAATTCTCTTCTTTCACTCATTATTTAATTATTTCGATTGGATTTTAATTATTATAAATTTTTAATATAAGTTTCAAACATCTGTTTCTGTTCTACCATAGCAGCTATTTTATCTGATGGATTGCTATGCGCCTCCAGCAGGATCCACCCCTGGTAGTTGGCCTCCTCCAGCAGCCTGAAGAGGGATGGCCAGGGATATTTGTTTTCATTGAACGCCCTGACATGGGTGGTGTCGCCCAACCATTGTTTTACCAGGTCAAAATTGGCCTCAAGTCCCGGGTCTTTCAGATCGGTATCATTGCTATTCCAACAAATCTTCACATTGGGTTCCGTTACCTGCTCAAAAATAGCCTTCATGATCGGCAGTTCCTGGGTAATTTTACCATGAACCTCTACCCGGACCATCTGATTAAAATCCTTGGCGTATTGCCCTACATCATTTAGGGACTTGGCGATTTGGGCAATGGTTTTCTCTCTTGAAACTCCCTCCGGTAAGGTATTGGGTTTCACCTTGATTCCGGTGGCACCTATATCATGACAGAGCTTTATGTATGCTTTGGTTTGCTGAATATTTTCAATCACCACAGCGGGGTCCGGGCTATGGTATTCAAAGTTACTTCCATAGCCAACGCAGGTGACGGGACTGTCTGCAAAACGAAGTTTAACCTCCCTCCTTTGAGAGGCATTTAGGTGGGCTTCCACTCCGTGCGCATGCTCGGTCCTTAATTCTACCCCATTATACCCTGTTTTTTCACAATTGGAAATCAGTTCCGAAAGTGACCAATCCTTGCCCCAAAGGTAGGTGACCAGGCCAAATTTCATAGATGGCCTGATCGCCAATAAATCCCGGACGGGCATAATTCCCAGGGTTCCCAAGGCCACTCCCGAGGTCAGCCCACTTTTTAAAAATAATCTACGGTTCATTACTTTTCCTTTATACGATTACCACTTGATTTCATTAATAGATGAAAGACCATTGGCCGGATAGGGTTGTTTTTCAGTAAATGTATACAAATCCTCCTGGTCTTCAATGGTGATATTGTCTTCCTTAAGACTGCCATTTAAATTCATGGCCTGAGTCAGGTCAAGGTTTAAATGCTTGGCCAGGAAGGGATAGACCGCCATCCTTTTCTTATCGTCATATCCATGATTATCTTCTGGAATGTGAACATTTTCAATCTGGTCCGGGTACCCTGTCAATCCATAAATGTATTGAAGGTGTGGATATTCCACCTTAGGGGTGTTTTTGGTCCAATCTCCCCCTACAGAAACAAGTAATTGAGGTTTGGGAGCCATCAAGCCAGCAATTTCCACATTATTGGTCTGAAAATTTTTGGATTTGTGAATGGGCATACCGCTTTCGCATAGACATCCACCAAAGAAATGGGCAGATACCATGACCACCGGCACTGAAACCGCAATTCTATCATCTACAGCCGCCAAAAGGAAAGTTTGAGTTGCCCCTCCGGAAGCTCCTGTCACTGCTATCCTTTCCGGATCAGCTCCTATGGACAAAAGGAAATCCACCCCTCTGATGCTGTTCCATAATTGAAGTTTAAGGACTTCTCCTTCCCGATGTTCCCAACCCATATCATTCATTTGTCCATATCCAACGGCATCATAAGCCCAAACCATGGCACCCATTTTCGCCATGGAGGCAAATCGCTTTTGTGCTTCTGGGCGGTACCTACCCACTTCCCCGACTTTATCAAAGTGGCCATGTGGGCTGAGTATTCCCGGAATTTTTCCCTTGGCATCTATGGGAGTATACAGGCTTCCGGTAACATAAACACCGGGGAGACTTTCAAAAGCAATGTTCTGAACCTGGTAGCCATCAAATTTCCGGATTTCACCCATAATTGGATTCAGGGGTCCTTTTTTCGGCATTTTTTTCAATCCCGTTCCTTTTAAAATTTGATTTCTTATGGCTTTAGCCCGTTTTTGCCATTCATTTGCTGAGGTATAATCCATCCTCATCTTATCCAAAAATTGTGCACCTTCTTCTTCCGTCCAGTGGGCGCCAACACATAACATGGCGTTTTTGTCATCTGTCTGGGCCATCAATTCGGCTCCATTGATCCCAATGATCATCATGAATAAGCATAGGGCCAATTTAATAAATGGTAATTGTAATTTTCTTTTTTTCATATCATGTGAAGTTAATTTTTAAGCCATTGGTCCCACCAGGCAAAGGCTTCTTGCTGCATGGGGATATCAAATTTATGCAGGCCGGGAAAATAAGAGGCACGGTAATGATCAGGTGCGTTGGCTTTTTCGAATAGCTCTTGGAGAATCCGGTCTGCTTTTCTCATTTCCGGCAAGGTATAAAGCTGGTCCTCTTTATCATTCAATACCAATGTGGGAAGTGGTATCCTCATGCCCAATATTTCCGGAAAATCCAATTCATGCGCCAGCCTGGGCACATAGGTCATCCAGGTATGCGTATAAGATTTATTTAATAAAAAATCGGCCCAGGTACTCATGAATCCAACACATACCGCACATTTGATCCTATGATCCAACCCGGCCATCATCACCGTTCTCAGCCCACCACCTGATAAGCCGCCACAACCTACCCTACCTGGGTCTACATCATCTCTACCCAATAGGATTTCCAAAGCGACTTTATCTTCTGCATAAAATACTCCAGGCCATGTTGTGCCACCACAAAAAAGAGATTTGGCCATAATGTGTTCATGATCCGATGCCCAGGAATTATAAGAATTGATATATTTTGAATCTTCCGATTCTTGAACATTCAGCCCTTTTCTTTGTTTTTCGGGTACATCTTCCAATTTCACGCGTCGGCTGGCAAAGGCAAAGGCATCAGGTACCATCACCACATAACCTCTTTTTGCCAGCTCATTGGCCCAAGCTTTCCCTTCATAATAATGGTTTTGATGCTCCTTCATCATGGGATGCTGAACCTCTCCGTTTCGGGTAATTTTCCGAAGACCAAAGTACTTATTTCCTCCATGATCATGGAATGCCAAAACCGCAGGAAGCCTTCCCTTTGCATTTGCAGGTTTAATTACCCTCGCTTTTGTGGGTCTGCCGTAAGGCAATTGCCAGGAAATATCTTCAATGGCCAAGCCGTCATGCATACTTTGCCTTTCAACAATTACTTTCGGAATCATGCGAAGATCCGGAACCCCCATCCGATCCAAAACTTTTTGCATCACGACGGACCGCCAGGATTCCAGCTCATTAAAATGCTCATTTCTGAAAGAAAGGTAAGGGAGTTTGCCCTTTCTCAGGGAATTGGCCCATTCACCGTATTGTCCAATAATGCTTTGATCAGATTCCATTTTTCCGGGTATGGTCTCTAAAGAAGAATTAACAGTTCGGAATGGGGGCTTCCATCCGGCCCCCATTCCCAAACTGACTATTCCCGATAGCTTTAAGACTTCTCTTCGCGATTTATTCATACCATTTGAGTGATGAAATAGGTTTCTATTTTCCCAATTCCAAAGCTTTGGTCGTGACATAGTATTTCGCCAGCATATTGGGTACTTCCCAATCCGGCAGTTGGCCATCGGTAAGGTATTGAATATAGGTTTCCGTTACCTCCCTAAAGTGGTCTTCATGGCTGGTCCTAAAGGTGGTGGGAATTTCAATCCGCCAAGAACCATCCCCCACTTTTTCTACACCCAACCCTTCAAATTTTGATGCCAATTTTTGCACGTTTTCGTTAATCGTTTCTTCAAATTTCTCCAATTCCACCCCTTCTACCGGTTCGACATACAATTCCGGTGTGTAATTTTCTTCTTTGTTTTGTCTGATCACCAAATTGGCATTGGTGCCACGCATAATGGAATAATGGGTATCTGCAGATCCTTCTGGGGCGATATAGTTCCAAATAACAGATACTTTGGCATGCACCCCTTTGATTTTGTAGTTAATTTCTCCATTTCCATAAACCTTCAATACCCCGTTTTCAATATCCCCTTCCAGATATTCCGGGTATTCCTCCAGACCGGTGGATTTGGTAAATTGCTCCAAAGTAAGATCTGTGGCCCATCTCCTTGCTTCCAACAATTCAATATCAGATTCATAATCAACGATCTCACCTGGAAAGCTTTCCCACTGTACCAAATCCACCAAATGGGTGGTAACATCTACAATTCCTTCTCCTTGTTGGGAGACATCATAAAACCAACCTGGTCGCTGTAAGGGTTTTCCGGAAACTTCTTTAAAAAAATGGTGGATGCTTTCTTTTGTAATGGCCGGATCTTCTAAACTGCCTTCTTCCAATGAACCAAATACATCCTGGATTAAAGAAAATTCCTTTTGGAGCATCGTGGAAATTTCAAACCGTTCCGTCATGATATCAAAAAGAAGTACATTGTTTTTTTCAGCAATATCAAAGGCTTCCTTCAAAAGTTCAAAACCTTCGGGATCAATTGCCATGGGCTTATCTGCCAAAACGTGTATACCCGCTTCAACTGTGGCCTTAATATTGGCTGTTTTATCCCGGTTATTTCCGGCGGTAAGCATCACATTTCCCTTTTTCTCGCGGATCATTTTTTCTAAAAAATCCTCGCCTTTATACACCTCTAGCTGCCAACTGGTTGGATTATCCGTCCTTGTATTGTAACTCTCTATCGCATTCAGATAGGCCTGCAGATCCGGGCCATCATCGGCATAAACATGTACTTTTGGGTCAACCTGCTCATACATGGATTTTTTCACCAGATGAGCATGGAAATGACCAGGGTCAAGGGTAATGAGTTTGATTTCGTTTTTTTCTCCACTAAAGGTAGTTTTCACTTCTTCTTCCGATTGTTTAGGTGTAGAACAGGACCATGATAAAAATATAATTGAGGCTGCAACAGGTGACCAAAATTTTCTGTTGAATTTCATAAGGATAATTTTAGAAATTGGATGATTGGTTTAAATATTTAATTAAAGTTAATGAACAGGATGAATCCCCCATGAGGAATTATGAACAGGCCTATATTCCTGCTATTTTATCATACTGGGAATAAATATAGAGAATATAACAAAGGAATAAAACATATATTGGCGCAATCGATTGCATAATATGGATTATTTGATTATAATTCATTTTATTGTCCATTTGAAGGGCTCTATTCTGATGTAACAACATGGAAAAACCATGTTTTATTTTAATTGAACCTGAAAAACATTGTCATTAGAAATTCCCGGGATATTTATCTCCGCAGGACCTGTGGCATATTGGGTAATAATAGGAAGCCCCTCAATGAAAAATAACCATTATTTTATCTAAAAAATTAAAAATGAAACCTTTAGTAAGAAAAAACATTGTCAACGGAGAGCCCAGACCAATAAAAATTCTACAATTTGGAACAGGGAACTTCTTGAGGGGATTTACCGATTGGATGGTTGACAGGATGAATGAAAATTCCGGATTCAACGCTGACATACAAATGGTTCAGGTCCACAACAGAAAACCAGCCAGAGGCATCAATGAACAAGAGGGCCTGTACCACGTTTTGATAAGAGGCTACCAAAATGGAAAAACTGTTGAAACCAACAGGCTGATCCAATGTGTAAGAGGGGCCATCAATCCCTACCTGGATTATTCCCAATACCTGGATCTGGGATTAAATCCAGACCTCCAATTTATATTTTCCAATACCACAGAAGCTGGGATTTATTTTGAAGAAAATGATAAAGACTGGACCATCGCCCCTGATTCTTTTCCGGCTAAGCTCACCGCACTTTTATATCGACGGTTTGAACATTTCCATGGCGACAGCGCCAAGGGATTGATCATTTTACCCTGTGAACTGATTGAAGACAATGGCGACAAATTAAAAAAAATTATTTTACGTTATGTCGAATTATGGAATTTGCCAGGGACATTTGAAGATTGGCTTGTTAAGCACAATGTCTTTTGTAATACCTTGGTAGACCGGATCGTTCCGGGATATCCTATGGAATCAGCCAAGGCCATTCAGGAAAGTCTGGGTTATCAGGATGAACAAATGGTAATGGCAGAACCCTTTCATTTCTGGGCCATTCAGGGTCCTGAATGGTTAGGAGATGTTTTCCCAACCAAAAATTCGAACCTGGATGTCAGGGTGGTAAGGGATCTGGCACCATTCAGGACCCGGAAGGTACGGATCCTCAATGGGGGACATACGGCATTGGTTCCATTTGCTTATTTGAAAGGACAAAGGTTCGTCAGAGAAGCTGTGGAGGATACCGAAACCGGAGAATTTCTTCAAAAAGCCATTTTTGAGGAAATTATCCCCTCTATGGACCTGGCCAGAGAGGAACTGATTCCATTTGCCAATGATGTTCTTGACCGGTTCAAAAATCCATTTATCAAACACCAATTGAAGGATATTGCCTTAAATTCCATCTCTAAATTTAAGGTGAGGGTACTGCCTTCCATTTTGGAATTTATTAATAAAGAGGGGCGGGTACCCAATAATTTAGCCAAATCCTTTGCCGCTCTGATTGTTTTCTACCGGGGATATTACAATGGATTTGAAACGCCCATTAAAGACAAACAGGAAATCATTGATTATTTTAATGGATTGTGGAAAATCAAGGAACCTGAAGGTTTGGTAGCTGATGTATTATCTAAAATTGATTTTTGGGAACAGGACCTTAACCTGGTTCAAGGGCTAAGTACAGCGGTCATTGCGGAGATCAAAAATTTATTGGCATCAGAAACAATTAAGAGGAAACCTTGATTTCCTTAAATCCGCGAGCGGATTAATAAAATGATTGAACACGGATAATGCGGATAACGCTGATTATCGCTGATCCTTTGTTTAAAAAAAAATCCGTGAAGATCAGTTGGATCCCTGTCTGCCGGACAGAAGCCTAATCTGCGTTCCATCCATTTAAATTGACCACGGATATTTCGACAAGCTCAATACAAGTGACGCTAATCGAGTTGATGATCAGGGAAAATGATTGAACACAGATAATGCACCTGTCTGCCGTAGGTAGGGATTATGTGAAAAGAGATCAAATGTATTGGTTCAGAATATTTTCATACATTTCCTGCTTTCCACTCGTCATTTTTGGTTCACCAATTTCAAGTGCATGTTTTCTTAAATCTTCCAGGGAAAGTTTTCCATTTTCAAATTCATTGCCTTTGCCTTCATCAAATGAGGCATAGCGTCTTTTTCTCAATAAAGTATAGTCAGATTTTTCCATGATATCCTGGGCAATAATCAAACTTCTGGCAAAAGCATCCATGCTGCCTACATGGGCATGAAACAAATCGTCCAGATCAGTGGAGTTTCTTCTGATTTTGGCATCAAAGTTAACCCCACCGGTAGTAAAACCCGGACCTTCCAGCAACACCAGCATGGATTCGGTCAATTCCTGTAAGTTAATGGCAAATTGGTCGGTATCCCATCCGTTTTGATAATCTCCCCTGTTGGCATCAATGCTGCCCAAGAGGCCGGCATCTATCGCTACCTGTAATTCGTGTTGGAAGGTATGCCCCGCCAAAGTGGCATGATTGACTTCCAAGTTCAATTTAAAATCCTTATCCAGTCCATAATGTCGGAGAAATCCGACTACGGTGGCCGCATCATAATCGTACTGGTGTTTGGTAGGTTCCATGGGCTTGGGTTCTATAAGAAAGGCCCCTTTGAAACCCTGTTTTCTTCCATAATCCCTTGCCATGCCGAGGAATTTGGCCAAATGTTCCGTTTCCCTTTTCATATCGGTATTGAGTAAAGACATATAGCCTTCCCTTCCGCCCCAGAACACATAATTTTCACCACCAAGGGCTATGGTGGCATCAATGGCCTTTTTAATTTGGGTGGCCGCTCTGCTTACTACGTTAAAATCCGGGTTGGTGGCAGCACCATTCATATACCTTGGATGACTGAATACATTGGCGGTACCCCAAAGCAATTTTATTCCTGTCTCGGCTTGTTTTTGCCTGGCATACTCCACAATGACATCCATGTGTTTTTCATAGGTAGCAAGGCTATCGCCTTCATCAATCAGATCAATGTCGTGGAAACAATAAAAAGGAGCTCTGATTTTATGGATGAATTCAAAGGCAGCATCCATTTTGTCTTTGGCCCTTTGTATGGGGTCTGAAGCTTTATCCCATTCCCTGACCAGTGTACCAGGACCAAATGGATCATTTCCAGTGCCACAGAAGCTGTGCCAATAGGCAATGGCAAAGCGGAAATGATCTTTCATTTTTTTTCCTCCAATTATTCTATTTTGATCGTAATATTTAAAAGCAAGCGGATTATTGGAATCTCTGCCTTCAAATTTGATTTTTTCAACGGCTGGGAAATATAATTTTGACATGGTTTCTTTAGTTAGATGATATGATTTTCTGATTAAATTCTTATTTAACTTTGTTTAAGGTGGTTTCCCAGCGGTGGTAGACCGCTTGGTAAGCTTCCTTTAAATCAGATTGGGGCTCGATTACCGTAAGCTTTTCCAGGCCCTGAAATGCCTCAGCGGCATTGTTGTATATTTTTGACCCCAAACCTGCTCCCCTCGCAGCACCCTGAGATCCATCCGTATCATACAATTCCAAGTTGACATCATTCATATTGACGAAGGCCTCCCTGAAAAGCGGACTTAAAAACATATTGGCCTTTCCTGCTTTTACGGTGTTTAGGTTGAGTCCCATGCCTTTCATGATATTAAACCCATAAGTCAGGGCCGCTACAATACCTTCCTGCCCGGCCCTTAAAACGTGTCTTTGATCATGAGTCAGAAGATTTAATCCGGAAAGGTGGGCATTTACCTGTTTGTTTTCCATGATCCTCTCTGCCCCATTGCCAAAAGGGATAAAATCAAGTCCTTCAGAACCTATGGGTACTTCTTCTGCCAGCTGGTTCATTTGGGGATAATCCATTTTATTGTGGCCAACCAGTCTTTTCAGCCAGCTATTTAAAATACCGGTACCATTCACACAAAGCAATACCCCATACCTTGGGTGGTTGGGTTGGTGGTTGACGTGAACGAAAGTATTGACCCTGGATGCAGGGTCATAAACTGGTTTTGTACTTACCCCATAAACCGTCCCTGAAGTTCCCGCCGTGGTGGCCAATTCTCCTTCTTCCAGAACATTCAGCGAAAAGGCATTGTTGGGCTGATCCCCGGATCGATAGGTCACCGGAATACCGGGTTCCAGCCCCAATTCTTCAGCAACAGCGGCCAGGACCTTCCCCTGTTCACTAAAAGATGGTACTGCTTGGGCCAGCATTTCTTTATCCAATTCATATTCCTCCAGCAATTTATCTGATACCTTATTTTCCAAAAAATCCCAAAATATCCCTTCCGAAAGCCCGGTTTCGGAAGTCAGAATAATCCCAGTAAGTTTCATGGCAATGAAATCCCCGGGAAGCATTATTTTATGAATTTTTTGATATTTATCGGGTTCATTTTCTTTTACCCATCTCAATTTGGATGCGGTAAAATTCCCAGGGGAGTTCAATAAATGGGACAGGCAATAATCACTTCCCAAATTGGAAAATGCCCGGTTGCCAATGGAAACTGCCCGGCTGTCACACCAGATAATGGATGGTCGGATTACCTGATGGTTTTTATCCACCATCACCAATCCATGCATTTGGTAGGAAATGCCTATGGCCTGGACCTCTCCATTTTTAACCCTGGCTTTTCGTACCACTTCTTTGGTAGTTTCTACAATATATTTCCACCAAAGTTCCGGGTCCTGCTCTGCCCAGCCAGGTTGTGGTGAATGGATGATCATTTCATCCTTTGGTAAACCTGCAGAAGCCTCCACTTTCCCCGTATCTGCATTTAAAAGTGTGGTTTTGACTGAGGAACTCCCCACGTCATATCCTATCAATAATTTTCTCATATTATTTATCCGATTAATTTACCAAAATACGATGTATAGGGCGGCAATGATACCCGAAATCAAGATGGCCCCAATTTTAAACTGTGTGCTGGTAACGAAAAGATCTTTGGTAATTTCGATGCCTTTGGGATGGTCTTTACCCTTTCCTTCTACCAAACTGATCACAATAATCAGAAAAGAAATAATCAGAAATACCAATCCCATTCGATCGATAAAGGGCAAATCCGGAGTAAAGAATTTAAATGCAGTAGAAAGAGGAATGGTCAATGCTGCGGCCGTAAGCGCGGCATTGGAGGTGGTTTTTTTCCAAAAAAAACCAAAAATGAAAATGGCAAAAACCCCAGGAGAAATAAACCCTGTATATTCCTGTATGTATTGAAAAGCCTGATCAAGCTGACTCAAAGCGGGTGCCACCACTGCGGCCACCACAAAAGCAATAATGGCAGTAATCCTTCCTACACGAACCTGTTTGTTTTCTGAAGCTTTTTCATCAAAGAAATTTTTATAAATATCCAGTGTGAAGATCGTTGAAGTACTGTTGGCCATGGAAGCGAGGGAAGAAACAATGGCTGCGGTTAAGGCCGCGAAAGCCAAACCTTTAAGGCCAGAAGGCAATAACTGCAACAAGGTCGGATAAGCCCTGTCCGACTTGATAATCCCGGAATCGGGGTCGGTCATAGAAGCGATAAATGATGTATCCAGTCCTTCCCT
This sequence comes from Cyclobacteriaceae bacterium, assembly GCA_040905165.1. GTDB lineage: Bacteria > Bacteroidota > Bacteroidia > Cytophagales > Cyclobacteriaceae > Cyclobacterium. The sequence continues at coordinate 44,762 of JBBDSA010000042.1, forward strand.
TACAATCACGAAGGCGGCAATGCCTGGAATAACCACAATCAGAGGCATCAATAATTTCAAAAAACCGGCGAAAATCATTCCTTTTTGAGCTTCATTCAATGATTTGGCTGCCAGCGCCCTTTGGGTGATATATTGGTTAAATCCCCAATAACTAAGATTGATAACCCACATACCCCCAATCAATACGCTGATACCAGGAAGATCAAGATAGGCATCTCTTTCCCCTCCTGTCCCATCAGGTATCATCATTTCTCCTTCTTCGATAATCATATTAAAATGGGAGGGTGCCTCATTGATCAGTGACATCAACCCGGTCCAAACATTTCCTTCACCCACTATGGAAAGGGCCAGGTAGGTTGTTGCCAATCCTCCCAAAACCAAAAAGAAAACCTGGACAACATCGGTCCAGGCCACTGCTTTCAGCCCTCCATATATGGAATAAAGCATGGCAAACAAAGCCAATCCTCCAATGCCATAGATCAATGGCACCCCTAAAATGGTTTCCAGACTGAGAGCCCCCAGGTACAACACCGAAGTGAGGTTGACAAAAACATACACCAAAATCCAAAATATAGCCATCACGGTCCGGACCCTACTATCATAGCGTTTGAGCAAAAACTGGGGCATGGTGCTGATGCCCTCCTTCAGATAAATCGGAAGAAAAAATATGGCCACAATGATCAAAGTAGCCGCTGCCATCCATTCATAGGTAGAAATGGCCAAACCAAGGGCAAAACCTGATCCCGACATCCCAATAAATTGTTCGGCAGAAATGTTGGATGCTATGAGGGAGGCACCAACGGCCCACCATGGCAATGCCTTACTGGCGAGAAAATAATCATTGGAGTCTTTTACATGTCCCTTTTTTTCCCGGGAGACCAGGTATCCCATCGAAAGTATCAAAATACAATAACCAAGAAAGATGACAAGGTCAAATGTGGTGAAATTCATATTAATTCGATTAATGGGTTTGAGGTTTTGTTAATTCACTGATACCTGAAGTCAAAAACAAAGGTGCAATATAGTCAATTCAAGTTTTTATAAAATAAAATTGAATAGAAAGTAATGATTGCCGCCTTGCTTACAAAAACCCAATCTTATATATTACCTTTAAAATATTTTTCAGGCCAACCTGAAAAATAATTTGACGAAATTTCCAGCAAAATGCTGATCAACCTTATAAAATCTGACTTTCATGAAAAACCAATGGATCGCCCTCTTCTCCCTCTTTTTGATCATTTCATCCTGCCAACCAGAGTCGAAAGTCAAAGAAAATAGAGAAAACGGGGAGGTTTTGCAAGCACCGGTTAAAATTGCCATTGAAGATATAGAGCAGGGCATAAAAACCTATATCGATCAAAAAGCCCAAGAAAATAATGGCTATTTTTCAATTTTGGATGGTGAAAAATTACTTCGCCTAAAATTGGTCCGGGTACATACTGAATACCTTTCCAATTTAGGCCCCAACCGACATTTTGCCTGTGTGGACCTGGCAGACACCAGCGGCGATGTTTATGATGTGGATTTTTTTATGGAAGGGCAACCTGGACAGATGCAGGTTACGGAAACCACGGTTCATAAACTCAATGGTAAACCATTCTATACCTGGAAACAGCGGGAGGATAAAACCTGGCACAGATTGTCCGTGGAGAACGCAACCAATGAATTGTTGGGGGTGATTGAAGGAACGGATTCCTTTCAATTTCATTATGAGGCTACTTTACCTGAAATTAAAGGTGAAGGCAAAATGTGGATTCCAATTGCAGAAAGCGATGATTTTCAAGAAATAAAAGTAATATCCCTTTCAGCTCCGGGGAAACATGAAATGCTGGAAGATGAAGAAAACAAAAACAAGATATTATATATTCAGCTGGAACCTGAGGACAGCGGTGAGCAGGTAGAAATCATTTACGCCGTAGAAAGAAAAGAAAAAGGGCCTTATGAAGAGGCCGGGCCAATTAAGGATAAATATTTGGCTTCCAATAGGTTGATGCCGGTAGACCGAAGGTTCAGGGAAATTGCTATGGAGGCCATTGGGGGGAAACAAAAGGAAAGTAAGTTGATCCAGGCAAGGGCCATTTACGATTACATTATAGACAATATGAGGTACATGAAGTACGGGGAATATGGAAAAGGAGATGCAGTTTATGCCTGTGACAACAAAACAGGGAATTGCACGGAGTTTCATTCTCTGTTCATTTCCTTGGCCAGGTCTGTGGAAATACCAGCTAGGTTTTCCATAGGTGCTGCCATCCCTTCAGATAGAAATGAGGGAGGCATTGATGGTTATCATTGTTGGGCTGAATTTTATGCAGAGGGAAAGTGGTGGCCTGTGGATATCAGTGAAGGAAACAAAAATACTGCCCTTGCTACCTATTATTTTGGACGGCATCCAGCGAACCGAATTGAGTTTAGCAGGGGAAGGGACCTGGATTTAAACCCCGGTCCTAAAAGCGGCCCCATCAATTTTCTAGCCTATCCATTACTGGAAATAAATGAAAAACCTGCCACTGCATTCACCACGTTTTCATTCATTCGAAAAATCGACTCATAAAAAAATAACCTGTTTTCAAAATTGAGAAAAAAACAGGTTATTTTAATTTTAAAGGTGGAAAACAGATCCGGATTTATTCCGGATGTTCACTTTCATCATCACTTGGATGCTCCGCTGAATCACCTGAGTGCTCATCCATATGCTCTGTGGTATCCTCGTCCTGTTTTTTGTTGCCACAGGAAGTTAAGGTGGTAGCAGTAAGAAAACCAAATGCCAGCATTAAAGCCGCAATGGATTTTAATTTTTTTAAAAGGTTCATGGTCATTTTATTTTTTGTGATAAATTAAACTGGGTTACAAAGATACAAAGATTAAATTTAAATAAATTTCCTCAATAATTATGAAACAGATCCATAAAATGAATTTACCGGTTAAGCCTCAAATAATTTTCATTTCTTAGGCTATCATTTTGATCATAGAGGTAATTCCATTTTTCCATGTATTGATCTGCCGGAAGAAATTCATCATTGGTTAATTGAAGTTTTTCCTGTAACAATCCTTCCAAATGGGTTTGCAACTGGGCAAATTGAGGCTGATCCACCAAATTATGTTTCTGATAAGGGTCTTGTTCATTATCATATAAAAGCCAGGGTCCGATCAAGTCCCTTACATAAGTATATTTCCTGGTTCTAATTCCCCGGTATTCCCTTCCCCCGTTCATGAATTTCCATTCGTGAAAAGGAACAGGCAGAAGAATAAGGGCGGCTTCGTTATCCAGGTCCTCTCCTCCCTGCAGGGCTGCGGAAAAATCCCTGCCTTCCACCGATTCCGGAATATCTATACCACTTAGTCCCAGTAAAGTCGGCAATAAATCCGGGGTATTGATGGGATCAAGTATATCTTTTCTTTTCCTTCCAAATTTCTCCGGATAACGAATCAGAAGGGGGACCTTAATGGATTCGTCCCATGGTCTCTGCTTTTTAAGTACTCCTTTAGACATTAGCATGTCACCGTGCTCAGAGGTGAAAACCAAAAGCGTATGGTCTGAGATTCCGGCTTCTTCCATTGCGGCCATCAAATCCCCTAATGCTTTGTCCAATGCGGTACAGTGGGCATAATAATTGGCCAATACATTTCTGGCACTGTCCTGGAATTCATCGGGAACATTTGGTCTCAAAGAAAGGTGTTCAGCATCATACATTTGGCGGTATTCCTCAGGAGCGGTGTGATAAGGATCATGAGGTGGCCCCCAGGAAAGCACTAATAAAAATGGATTTTCCTTGTTTCGATTCATAAAACTGATGGCACTGTCGGTTTGAGGAAAGGCATCGTAACCTTCCCAAACCTGTTTCTGGTCGTTTTCATCAAAATAATAAGAATCATTATAATTATGGGTCACCTCCCTGACTTTCCAATAATCGAATCCCTGCCTCCTTTCTTTAGGAACCGGTTTGTTTCTGCCACTAAAGGGGGGTTCTCCCCTTTCATGACCATTCAAATGCCATTTTCCAATGTATCCAGTCTGGTATCCGGCCTGTTTGTAGATCTTCCCTATGGTTAAGGCATCAGTTGGAAAGGGTTTGTCATTATAAAATATACCATGGGTCAATGGATATTGGCCTGAGATAAAGCTGGCCCTCCAGGGGGCACAAACCGACATTACCGTCACCGCATTTTCAAAAACGATGCTCTCCTCTGCCAGTTTATCTATATTTGGTGTTTTGACATCCTTGTTGCCGGTATAGCCAGCCGATTGATACCGCCATTGGTCGGCAAGTACAAAAATGATGTTCGGAGGGGTGGATGAAGAATGTGCTTCCTGATCGGTTTCCTCTTTTTTGGCCTGTTGACAACTGTAGAACAAAAAAACGGCTAAGGCAATAATTAAATAGTTCTTCACGGTTAGGTTGATCTTTTGAATGTATCGGGTTTTTTAGTGAAGATGGTAAAATTAAGGCAAATAAATCAATGATCTACTGATATTTTTAACTATCAGCGGATAAAAAAATGGGGATTTTATGGAAAATTTAATTTATCTTGTGATTTTATTTCTAGCGAGGGAAATATTTTTTTCTTTGATTTCCGGTTGTAGGGTATCGAAAACAGCTATCCTGGATTCACTTTCACTTTTGACTTTATGCCACTTTTCATTGATGCCCAAAACCAAACCCTCTTGGTGCCTTTCAATCATCCAATCATATGGACCTTTTTCTGTCAGTAATTTTACAATAATTGGTGCTGTCTCAAGGAACAAAAACAGTAGAATTATAAAAATATTGGCCCAAAAAATGGGCCTGCTTTCATTGATCAGGCTTCCAAAAGCGTCTAATTGGGCTGCCATCCCATTATAATTGTCCAAAGAAGCTTTTTGACTCAGCCACTCACTTTCCTTTTGCTGGTTTATTCTAAGGATTTCTGCTTCCAAAGCATCTATTTTTTCATGATTTCTGACCTGTGTGCTTCTAAAATCATCTTCGGCTTCATCCAACTGATTTTCTTTTTTCCGGGCATTGATGCCCAGCCCTATCAAACCGGAAGTTCCTGAATTTTTGATACCAAAACGCTCCTGATCATATTCCTGCTGCTTTTGATTCCTGAAGTTTTCTTTGCTTTCTACTTCTGATTTCAAATTGTTGATTTCTTCCCTTAATCCAATTAATTCCGGAAATCCCAAATCCAATTCCTCTCTGCTTTCCTGGATCACTCTTAACCTATCCCTATCCAGTTGCCTGGTAATTTCCTTTTCAAAAATCTTTAGTTCCAAAGGTTTGGCAATGACCAAGGCCAACAGCATTGCAATCAATACCCGTGGAAGGGCCATTTTTAGGTTGCTCCATCCACTGGCCTTCTTTTCCATTGAGGAAACAATATACCGGTCCAAATTAAAAATCATCAATGACCAAACCAGGGCCAAAACCACTACCCAATAAACATTTTCAAAAACGGTGGATAAAGCATAGCCTGCCGACATTCCGGCAAAAACTGCGGTAAAAAAGACGGCACCACCTATACCAAGGTATTTATTCATTTCGGTTGGGGATTTTTTTAAAAGGGGCAGGTAGGCACCTGAACAGAAAAAAAGGAAATTTTTTATGTAGTTCATTTTATCATTGATTGCACCCATGAGCTTACAAAAAACAAGCTACAATTCAGGGACCAAATTATTTATTGTTTATCTCCTCTTTTTTATGGTTTAAAAATTGATATTCACTCCTAATAAAATATAAATAAGTTGATATAATTTATTAAGGACTTATTAAAAACAGGTCAAATCATCAAATTGTCCGCTTTACCTGTACGGATTCAATACACCCCCTATTGGTTTTTTTATTGTTTAGGTTTCTTTTTTCACCCTAATCGACTAATTTCGTTTTCCATATCCAATACAACCCTTGTCATGAGAAAAATAGCCTTATTGTCCCTTTTTATTGGTCTTGTTCATGTTGTTTGTGCCCAGGATCCGGAAAGGTTCAAAGACCAGGTACAGGAAATAAGGGCCACCTATCCTCCGAATGATTATCAAGATGTGGTTCTTTTTACAGGCAGTTCCACCATTAGGATGTGGAAATGCCTTCAGGAAGATTTTCCCCAGCATAAAATAGTGAACGCTGGCTTTGGTGGCTCCCAGGCAAGTGATTTGTTGCATTATACCGATGAACTGATACTGGATTATTCTCCAACCAAGGTTTTCATTTATGAAGGAGACAATGACCTGTCTGCCGGAAAAAGCATTCAAAAAATCATCGAAACACTCAAACTCATCGTCACCCAAATCCATTTGGAACATCCCAATACAGAAATTATTCTGATTAGTGCCAAACCAAGTGTGGCCAGGTGGGAACTGGCCGATAAATACCGGGCACTGAACCAGGAAATGAAATCTTATAGCTTGCTTACCGAAAAGGTGCGCTACGCAAATTTGTGGACGGTGATGCTGGATGACAACAGAGCGCCGATGAAAGATATTTTTTTGGAGGACAATCTTCATATGAACCAAAAAGGTTATACCATCTGGGCCAAAGCAATCGGTCCATTTTTAAAATAACTTAAGAAACGATTTTAAAATGTCTTGCCTTGCCCAAACCAGAAGCCTGGAAGGCTTCAACAGCAATAACCCCGGGTGCAACCCGGGGAAACACAATAGGATTAGCCACTAATGCACGAATAAATATGCTTTTGAGGATTTGTTGCAACAAAAAACCAGGCCACCTTCGTAGGTCGGCGCACCCACTGTTATTGTTCTTCAAACTCTTCGGGTTTGGGAAATTTGTGAAAGTATGATGTTATGATGATGATTTGATGTGCTGAAGGTGCAGGGCATCGGCACGCTGCCTTCGACTCTGCTCAGGCACCGACACCGTGTCCGTCTGTGGTGCCTGTGGTGCCTGAGCCTGTCGAAGGCGCAACCCTGATTACGAAAACCAAATATTAAATAGAAAATGCTTTTGATGGATCGATGGTCTGTTGGGTTGTGTATTAGCTGCATTCCCATATTGAACCCCCTGTTTGGATAGAAAGAGCATGCTGCGAACCAGGGCATTTACCATTTCCTTTTCTCAGCCTTATGGAACAGGTCACTTGACTTTATCAAAGGACCGGATTATGATTCCTTTGGTATACCTCCAGGAAAAGGAATTCCTTTATCAAACTTTACTAAGGGCAGGTTTTGTTGGGAAAATCATGACCGGAAAAACTTTAATTTTGAGGAAATTTTTATAGTTTTGTAATATTAAGTTAATGATTTGTTAACATTAAGATAACATTGAGTCATCGGTTTCGAATAATTTTATGAGAGTTGTTTCCATATTCAGTCCTGGATCAGGTGGGTTTTGTGAATGGATTAAATTCCGGTTAATTATTTATTCCTTTTGAAGCATCTAAAAAATTTCACCCTTGCTTTTTTTTGGTGGGTATTCCTTATCGGAGATTTAAAGGCCATCCAAACTTTAACCCAAAGCTTTAATGATTCATCCGCAACAGGCGTGGTCCACAACTCCAAAGGTTTTGAATTCACCACTCCGGATGGGAAATACCAACTCCAGATAGCTGGGAGATTACAATTCCGGTTTGCTACGCCAAATGATCAGAATCCCCTCACCTTTGATGATTTCGATACGGAGCCCAGTAACATTTTTAAAATCAATAGGGCGAGATTGAAAATTGGGGGCCATGCCTACCAGCCTTGGTTAAAATACTATTTTGAATACGAAATCGGGGCCTCCCGTTTATTGGATTTCCGGGTAATGTTCGAAAAATGGCCTTGGTTTAAAGTTAAATTCGGCCAATGGAAATCTGAATATTCACGGGAAAGGATCATTTCCAGTGGTAAGCAACAGATGATGGAGCGTTCAATTATTAACCGACCATTTACCTTGGACAGGCAGCAAGGTGTTTCTCTTTACGGAAATTTAGCAGGAGCCGTAATTTTAAATATTGATTACCACCTTATGGTATTGACGGGAACAGGATTGGGTTCCGGGAATAATGACGATGATAACATGATGTACTCTGGAAGGCTTCAATGGAATTTTCTGGGCGAGGGAGTGGCCATGTCAGGATCCGATCTAGAAGGTCATTCCTCTCCGGCAGCCTCCCTGGCCTGGGCAGGAGCTACCAATACCAGCCAATATACCAGATTTTCTTCCCAGGGAGGTGGGGAATTGGTAGGTTTTGAAGAAGGAAATCCCGGTCAATTTTCAGTAGACCAACACCTTATAGAATCCACCTTTAAATTCAGATCCTTAAGCTGGCACAGCGAATTCCACAACAAAAAAATTTGGGACCACCTGAATCAAAAAGAAACCCGGCTGAGGGGTTGGTTTGCTCAGGGTGGATATGTGATCAATGGTCATGGGTTCAAAACCGGAAAACCAATGTATGAAATAGCGGGCAGGTATGCCCGTTTCCGTCCTGATTTGGACGAAATGATGAATATGGAAGAGGAATTTTCACTGGCCCTGAATTGTTTCTTCCATGAACACTTCAATAAATTATCAGCTGATGTCACTTTCTTTGATTTTGATGCCGCCTCTATCAACAGGGAGGCTTCGGGCTGGAGAATTAGGATACAATACGATTTTTCCTTTTAATGCCATTTAATTTTTCTAAAAGCCCGATGAAAAAATAACACTTTTTAAAACCAGTAAGGGATAAGGTCAAGCGGATTATCCACTTCTGCGATAATATTGTATATGTAATTTGGAATTAAGCACCGCCACCCTTTACTTTGCAGGACATTTCAGGCGACTGATTTATAAAGAAGAGGTAAGAGAACAGGCTCTTTGACCCTCTGGCAACCTTCTGAAGGTAGAAAGGTGCCAATACCTGCCCATAAGGGAACTATAAATTAGAATTCATGACAGCAAATAAAATCTATCCCATTCTTTTATTAACGCTTACCGAATTGGTAATTCAAAGGTTTTCATTTTTGAAAACTGCACCTATACCTATCCCTCAAGTAAATTTACGATCAATGACCTATAAAAATTTTGAAACCCAGGCAGTAAGGATCAACGACTCCGCCTCTGACCAAAGGGAGCATTCTGCTCCCATTTATTTAAGTTCAAGTTTTGTGTTTGATTCGGCAGAACAGGCCAGGCAGATGTTTGCCGAGGAAATCCCAGGGAATATTTATTCCCGATATGCCAATCCCAATACCAGTGATTTGATTGCCAAGGCCTGTGCGGCAGAAGGGACCCAAAGTGGTGTCACCACGGCCTCCGGCATGGCGGCCATGTTTGGCAGTATGGCTGCCCTTCTCAGTCAAGGAGATCATTTACTGGCATCCCGTTCCTTATTTGGCTCCACCCACCAACTCCTTACCCGGGTTTTTCCAAAATGGGGAATTGACCATACCTATGGGAATATCGCAGACATTGCCGATTGGGAAAAGCTGATCCAACCCAACACCAAAATGATTTTTATTGAAACGCCTTCTAATCCAGGCCTGGAAATACTGGATTTGGAGTTTGTCGCCAATTTGGCCAAGGCCCATGATCTGATATTGGTGGTAGACAATTGTTTCGCTACTCCTTACCTACAACAGCCCGCTAAATGGGGAGCACATATTGTTACGCACAGTGCTACGAAATTCATCGATGGACAGGGCCGGGTATTGGGAGGCTTGATTTTGGGAGAGAAGGCATTGATTGATCAGGTCCAGTTTTTCCTCCGCCATACCGGCCCATCTTTGTCCCCTTTTAATGCCTGGGTTTTATCCAAAAGCATGGAAACCCTAGCAGTCAGGATGGATCGGCATTGTGAAAATGCCTTGAAAATAGCTCAATATTTTGAGGGCAATCCTGAAATAGAGATGGTAAAATATCCTTTTCTTCCCTCTCATCCCCAATTTGACCTGGCAAAAAAACAAATGAAACATGGAGGTGGAATAATAACCCTGACCCTTAAAGGAGGTCTAAGCAGGGCTCAGAAGTTTATTGACCAATTAAAAATGATTTCGGTAACTGCCAACTTGGGAGATACCCGTAGCATTATTACCCATCCTGCTTCCACCACTCACAGCAAGCTTTCCGAAGAAGAAAGAGAAATGGTTGGTATTTTGAACGGATTGATAAGGTTATCGGTTGGGTTGGAGCATGTAGACGATATTATTTTGGATTTAGAGCGGGCCTTGGATTTGTCCCGATTCTAACTTGGGGAAGGAAATATAATATAACTTTTAAACACAATGGGTTTTTGTGCCCCACCTTCCAGGCGGAAAAACTTCCTGCGGACTTATTGATTTATTCTGTTGATTGTCCAAAAGGAATCAGCCGGATCATAAACAGCTGTCGTGTGTTATTTTTATCAATTCCCGGTACCAGGATAGCATCGTTGGTCCTGTTCCAGCGGGGTGCCGGATCGATGCGGATGTCACCGCTAAAAGTGCCTTTATTAATGCCCTTACTGCGGGAAAAGGCTCCATCGCTCCTTCTGTATACAGCATAAAAGTTTTCATTCGATACAGAATAACCGTTCACAAACCAATCTCCATTTGGGGAAAGGGATATATCGCCTTCGGGTTTTGGAAACATGGCAGCATTTCCCAATTGACCGATGATTTGTTTTGAATCCACATTATACAAGATTTGCTCATCCTTATTGGCCTCTTCATTTTTCCTGATCCCAATCAGTACATTTCCAAGGTCCCACTCGGGGTGGCCACCGATATGGGTTTCATGCAAGGTAAGTCTGGTGCCATCCACGTGGATAGAAAAAGGAATATTTATCCTCTCACCCCCCTTACCGTCCCAGCCTGAACGCACAAAAAAGTACACCCGGTTGGCATCTCTGTTCCAAAGTGTATGGTTAATAAAAAGTCCGTGATGTTGTATATCAGAAAGGTGCTCTTTCAACTTTTCTTCAAGCTGACGATAGGAAACAAGCAATTCCTTTTCCCCGGTTTTAATGTCCACGATGAAAATACCATCATTCTTAGGTGCAATTTCATCTTTCGACCAATCCAAAGCACCCGGGTATCCGGTAACAAGTCTCAGCCTTGCAAGGCGGCCATAATTCAGACCAAGCCAAGCCGAACCATCAGCTGCAACTCCCCCATTCCCAATGGGCGTGTCGGCATACCGGTATTCCTTTACGCGTTTTTTCTTTTCTACATCATAAATTACCGTGAAAACCTCGCCTGTTTCATCATCTTTGTCATTAAAGAAGAATTGTGTTTCCGGGGCCCGTGGGTTCCAGTAAAACATGGTTCCCTGCTGTGGATTCCAGGCTTTGGTTTTATCAAGTCGTATTATCCTGTTATCATCATGTGTATCAAGGACAAATATCGTGGCGGCCTCCTCCGGCTTGGGCATCCGATCGATGGTTTCGATCTCAAGCCCCAGAATGTATCGGCCGGTTGCATTCCAGGGTATGGTCTGGCATTGGCCGATGTACCCGAAGAAGTGGTGTTTGGTACCGAAAGTAAGTTGCTCAATTTTTAGATCAAATGAAGGTATTTGGGCCACACCGGAAGAATACGAAAATAGGAATAAAAGGCAAAGCATCACCCCAATGAGATAAGATAAAAAGGATCCCATTTTAAAAACCGTTTTTAACTTTTCCATTTTAGGTTTTAGTTTATGATTTTTTGTGATTCCACCCTAATAAAGCGATTTCAAGAAAAAACCTGCCAGGATTACTACCCCAGACAGGTTTTTTATCGGTTTACATGATATAAGGCCACTAACTTGGCCTTGACACACTTAAACCATTTTAGGTACTTCAAAGCCTTCCCGATAATTTCGGGTCAGCATTTGATCAGCTTCCGGATCATTTACAAAAGTTTCTGATTTTGGATTGAATGTCAGGACGCGCTCTAATTTATAGGCAATGTTACCCAGGTGCGCCAGACCGGAGGAAAGGTGTGCGGTTTCCACAGGACCATTAAGAATGGTTCTATCATGTTTCCTAACGGCCTCGATGAAATTGGCAAAATGTCCATCTGTACCACCAGCTCCTCTGTCCATTTCGGAACCGGATTCTCCCCCATCGTCGCCTGACTTACCGGGTGTTCTGTCTTGGCCAAGAAATGATTTGTACTTATCGTAACCATCTACGACAATGTAACCTTTCTCTCCATAGAAGATATTGCCTACAGTAGCCCCACCTTCCTCATTGGTACACCAGGGCCTCACTTCAAATTGAATGATTTTATTTTCTTCAGGATAGTTATACACTGATGTCAGTACTTCAGGCACTTCCTTGGCATCATCCCAGAGGAACTTTCCTCCCATGGATGTGATTTTTGTCGGAAGACCCACGTCTAATCCCCACATACAGAGGTCTGTTTCATGAATTCCCTGGTTCCCAACATCACCATTGCCATAATCCCAGTTCCAATGCCAGTTGTAATGCACCAGATTTTTGGAAAATGGTTGCTTTGGTGCCGGTCCGGTCCATAAGTCATAGTCGATGCCTTCCGGAACAGGAGAAAATCCCTGATTGCCAATGCTTGGCCTCCACCTGAAAACAATTCCCCTGGCCATATAAACCCTACCAATATAGCCATCCCTCATCAATTGAACGGCCTCTTGCACCGCAGGTGAGCTTCGCAGCTGTACACCATGTTGTACTATGCGATCATACTTATGCGCAGCTTCTACCATTTTACGGCCTTCCCAGATATTGTGGGATCCGGGTTTTTCTACGTACACGTCTTTGCCGGCCTGACAAGCCCATATGGTGGCCAGGGCGTGCCAGTGATTGGGTGCCGCAATACTGATGACATCAATATCCGGATCATCTATCACCCGACGCAGATCCTGCTCCAGGGCTACATCTTTATTATAGGTTTCTTTGAAACTTTTTTGCCGCTCCCTAAGCAGGTTCATATCCGGGTCGCAAAGGGTGGTGACCTGAACATTTTTTTGGTTCATCAGGCTTTGAATATGGCTTTTCCCCCTTCCGTTCACGCCCAGCACCGCTGCATTGATCCGATCATTGGCCCCAAAAACACTGGATGACAGTATGGTTGGAGCCACAATTGCCGCCGAACCTGCAATGGCTGATTTCTTGATAAAAGATCTTCTGGATGATTCGTTATTCATAATATGCTTATTTTGAGTATTGAATTAAAATTAACCGATAAATATAAAAAATTCACCCGAAGACAGCTGTCTTCAGGTGAATTTTTTATATGGGCGGCATTACTCTCCAATGGCCCTCATGGGATCTTCATTGGGTTGACCTGGCTGTTGAACCACATGGTCCAGTGGTTCAATATTGCTTTCAGCACCATTGTATCCGGTAGTCTGGTTAAGCGTAGCTTCTACGTTTCCTACAATGTAAGGCTGATAAACGGGCCAGAATACGTGTTTGGGATCCATGGTGTACTTGGTCGTATTATAAGTAGCCCAGGGTACTTCGTCCCGAAAGAAATTATTCTTCTCCATCATTCGGTCATAGTAGAAGCTATTGGCCGATAAAGAGGTTTCTATGTCATTTCCTGAGATGGAGTAGGTCTTACCGTTATACGCCATTTTTCCGGTTTTGGCCAGAATTACCGAGACCCTTACCAGTTCATCGTGTCGGTATTCTTCACCAAACAGCTCTCTGTTCCGCTCATCTAACACCGCACCAATCCCTTCTGTCTGCATATCGGCAAGGGTGTACATGTGGATGGCATTCGCTCTTTGACGGATGGTATTGATATCCTCGGCAGCACCTGCCAGGTTGTCCTGCCAAAACCGCGCTTCAGCCCTCACCAAATAGGCTTCTGCTATCCGCATGATGTACATGTCCATTTTCCCACCATCCTGTCTGTCAGGCCGGGATTCCAGGTTGACAGAGTAGAACTTGTACCGGGGATAACCGAACCAGCAACGGATGGTATCCTGACAGGTTAGGTTTCCATTATCATCATACAGTCTAAGTGGCTGCATGTAATAAGGGCTTCCATCATCTTGAAGGGAAGGATTGTCATACAATACATCTTCCATTTCAAACCAGTTCAGGTCCTTGTGCCGGTAATCCTGTTCGTCTACGGTGCCTTTGAAGTTCCATATTTCGTACTGGGAATAGTTGGTCGGACGGGCAAAACCCTGACCCCGGCCCCATTTTTTCATCATGCGGCCACGATCGTCAGAGGTGGACTGCTGAACGTCGGTTCCGGTTCGGGTGGTTCCGGGTTCCCATACGCCCAGGTTGGTACTGACGAAATTGGGTCCCCAGGCCCTGATTCTTGCTGAACGTCCCTGGGATCCCAATATAAAGGGCTCGTTTACTACCAGCCAGATTCCCTCGGGATTGCTCGTTTTCTGTGCTCCATCGTTCATATGAAGGTAATTGACCGCATCAGCGGGTGCATAGCCTGACCTTCCGGGAAGTGGGTTACCGGTATTTGGATTATTGGTGTTGGCTACTTCCACTTCCGTAACTCCTGAAGGGATCATAGCATCGGTAAATAATTGAGATTCACCTCCGCTTATTACATCATCCATGACTTGCTCCGCATCCGCAAAGCGTTCGTTCAACATGTAATATTTTGCCAAAAGAATCCTGACTGCATCCTTGGGTGCCTGTCCTATGGGTAATTGGCTTTTGGGTTTTACATGCTGTACCGCATATTCCAGGTCCACAATCATCTGGTCCCAGATACCCTGCATATTAAAAGCCTTAAAGTCCCTGCGGGCTTCTGAAACCACATTCAATGGAAAAGCCACATTACCGAAATCCATGGTAAGTTGCATGTAGAAAAAGGCACGCAGGAAATAGGCAGATCCCAGCAAGTGATTTCTTTCCGCATCGTTTACACCATCAGGCCATTCCGGGAAATCGATGTAGTCGATTACCGTATTGGCTTTTTTGATGTGGTTGTAATTATCCGCATAAAAGGAACGGGCACGCCCTGCATCGTTGTTCCGTGAATTGGTGGGCGTGGCATAGGTGCGCAAATCCACAAAGGCATCGGGCTTATCGGTAGCAGATACTACAGATGCATCGCTCATATTGCTGTTGAACATCAGTTCCCGGGTATCACCGTTCCATTGGGACATCACACCCTGCAAAGATGCATCCAGGGCGGTTTGTAATCCTGCGGCGTCCCCAAAGGTATTTTCCGGACTCAGGAAGGAAAGTGGTTTTTCTTCCAAAAAGTCCTCCGAACAGGAAAAGGATGCCAGAAGAAGCATTGATAGTCCTATTCCTTTAATTTTATTGATATTTTTCATTTTAGATTCGTTTCTGATTAACAATTATTTTCCTCAAACCCCCGTTTAGAAAGTGAAATCCAAACTTAAGGAATACGTTCTTGGCATTTCCCGGGAAGACTCAGGGTCTCCAAGGCTTCTTTCCCAAGGGGTAAATACTGCAGCATTCTCAATATTCAATGCCAACCGTAGTCGGGTAGCCTTCAACCTTTCCAAAATTGCGGAAGGAAAACTGTAACCTACAGAAACGTTTTGCAAACGTATGTAAGACCGGTTAAACCATACCTCTCCTCCTCCCAGGTTGATGGAGTTGATACGGGCAAAATCATTTTGTCCGTTGAGAGGCGTCCAGTAAGGAATCGTATACCAGTTGTGATTTTTAATGTACTGCTGGGAATTATTGAAGGGCTCATCGGTACCGCCTTTCCAGCCAAATTTCCCAAGAAATACTAAGCCCATATCAAATCCTTTCCACTCAAAATCATTTCGGAAGGTAATGTACCAGGGGTTTTGCCTCAGGCCAAGAAAAACCTTGTCGTCAATATCGATGTCGCCATCGTCATCCTGATCCACAAAACGGAAATCTCCTGGGTATAATCCGTACTCCGCAGCTGCGTCGGCTTCACTCTCCTGATAGACTCCATTCAGGTCCCAGTCCCAGATAATGTCCTTGTTTTCACCAATAAACCAGCCATTTTGCAGGTCATCGGGTTCTCTAACCACGGTATTACCTTGCCCGTCTGTCATCGGAATCGCGTCATTACCTAAGGTGGTGATTTTGTTTATGGAATAAGTCACATTAAAATTACTGGTCCATACAAAGTCAGCTCTGGAAACATTGATGGATCGTATACCCAGGTCAAATCCCATATTTTGCAAATTACCTACGTTGGTCTTTACCGATTCAAAACCGGTCAAATCGGGTAATTTCTGGTCGAGTAACAAATCCCTGGTCTCCGACTGGTACATGTCCAGCGATCCACTTATCCGATCGTTAAATAATCCATAATCAAATCCCATGTTAAAGGAAGCTGTTCTTTCCCAGGAAAGCATGGGATTTCCGATTCGGGTAATCTCCGTGTAAGGAGCAGCAAAATAGCCCCCATCATAATTCAGGTATAGCTCGCTGCTCATTTGGTAATAAGCATTGTAGTCCTCTAACCCACTGCTGTTACCATTGACTCCATAACTCAATCGGAATTTCAAATAGCTAAGTGCTCCCCCTTCTGGCATGAAATCCTCATTGGTAATGGTCCAGGCTGCCGAAACGGATGGGAAGTTACCTAGCAGGTTATTTATGCCAAATCGGGAAAACCCATCCCTTCTAATGGAAGCAGAAAAATTATACCTGTCTCCATAGCCATAGTTAATTCTACCCATCAAACCTGTTCTGGAATTCACCTCATCGTAGGAAGACATGGTGGGGTTCAATCCCAATTGAACGGCATGATAACCCAAACCGGCAGTTGGTGAGAAATTCCTGGTAATGGCCCTGGTTTCCCAATTTTTATTTTTTTCTGCATTGTAAAGACCGGTAAAGTTTAACCGGTGTTCACCAAAAGCCTTATCCCAGTTCAGGATGGTATTGGATTGCCAGCTAAATGAATCGTTGTACCTTCTTTCTGCTTCATCCACCGCTTGTTGAGGATTTCCTCTGGCATCAAAATCAAACCTTTTCCGGATATCAAACCGGGGCGTGTAATCTGTACGCAAGCTGAATCCATAAGGAAGTGTTACGTTTGCGTAAAGTGTTGGGTTGATCATGAAGCGGGTGTGGCTTCGGGTGTTCCAGGAAGGTTCCTGATAAGGATTGCTAATATTGGAACCAGCAGCCTGATCGTTCAGGTTTCCCCTGATTCGGGGTTCCCCATTCTTCCAAGGCTGATCGTAGGGTGAATACACCCGGTATCCGTCATTGCCAATAGGTTGTTGCCCCTCATCCTGAAAGGTAAATTGGGTGTTGGTACCAATGGTCAGAAACTCGGCCAGGTTGACGTCCAGGTTCAATCGGGAGGTAACGGTTTTAAAGGATTCGCCCTTGCGCACCGATTCCCGGTCGCTGTAGCCCAGGGCATAATAGTAGGAAACGCGCTCGTTTCTTCCGGAAACACTGACATCGTAATCCTGCCGTACACCGGTGTGGAACAAAAAGTCCTGCCAGTCATAGGTAACCCCGTTTCGGTAATTCTCCAATTCGATGTCCCAGAATCCAAAATTGTTTGCCCGGGCCATTCGAATGGCTTCCGGATCCGTTTCACCTGGAATACCGTTTGCTGCCAGCCAGTCATCCTGATACTGAGGGTCAATGCTGTTATATTCCCTGAATCGGGTCCATGGTTCTGTGATTGAATTGGTGATCGTTTCGTTCATGTCAGTCAGCCACCCCAGGACTTCTTCTCCCCGGTAGGTTTCCTGTCTTCTGGCTCCGGTAATTATTCCGGCTCTTGAACTAAAGGTGATTTGTGGTTTCCCAAAATCCCCTTTTTTGGTGGTGAAGATCACTACCCCGTTGGTAGCCTGGGAACCGTATACGGCTGCCGCACTGGCGTCTTTCAGAACATCCACACTTTCGATGGTGTTCGGGTTGATTTCCGCCAGATCTCCCTGGAAAATCACCCCATCCAACACAATCAAAGGTCGGTTTGCGGCCCTTTCTTCCTCCCTATCTCCATCTCCATCCAAGTCTGCTTTCATGGAATTGTCTCCCCTGACGTTAAAATCCGGGACATTTCTTGCATTGGTAGCATACCCCACACTCAAACCTGGAACGGTAGTCCGTAGTATTTCCGAAACACTGGTCGGTTTGTACTTCATCACCTCTTCTGCCTGCACGTTCACCACGGCACCGGTAAGGTCCTTTTTCTTTTGTGTACCATAACCTACAACTACGACTTCATCCAGGGCCTGGGTGCTCTCCACAAGCGCTACATCTATCGTAGACTGGTTGTTTACTTCAATGGTCTGACTTTCAAAGCCAATAAAGGAAAATACCAGGGAAGCATCATCCGGAATGGTAATGCTGTATTTTCCGTCAATATCAGTGGCGGTACCTATAGAGGTGCCAGGAACCGAGACGGTTGCCCCTGGAATGGGTTCTCCATTTCCGTCGGTGACGGTTCCGGTTACCGTTACATCAAAAGGGGCGTTAAGCCCAGCAGATGTAAGATTCGTATTCGATGCCAGTACAGGCAGGTCTTTTACGATGTTCTTGAGCGTTCCGTCCAGTTTGTTTTGCGAAGCCACCAGACCAGTACTCAGCAAGAAGAACAAGGTTGCCGCTACTGATGATTTGGAAATCATCAGCCGGCAGATCAGTAATTTTCTTTTCATAATAAATTTTGGGTTTAATTAATGTAATGGTTAATTATTGAAGTTAATTACAGACTTAAGGTATTTTTACATAGGCGATTTGGGATTATTCACAGTATTCATTTCAATTTGGGTGATAAAGCTTTGAAAAAGGAAAAATTTTTAACTATAAACCTAAGAATACACAACAAATTCAACTTTAAAATCTTATCATTGCGCCACTTAAATCAAAATTTTTCCTTTGTTCATTTTTTTGAATCTTTAAGATTAAATAAAAATGCCTATACAAAAAAATTTTAGGATATATTTTAACATTAAGCTCCATTTTCCAAAAAATGAAAATATAACTAAATAAGGTAGTTTTTTAATAAAAATATAAAATAATTGGGAAATATATGTTTTAAAAAGGTTAAGGGGCTTCTTTCTTTTTATTTCCGTTAAATTTTCAAAAATGTAGCTATTAAGACTTTAATGCATCTCTAAAAGGGCTTCACCTCCCTATTTTTTTCAATTTAATTTTCAGGCTGGGGAACGGTGACTTTTACTTTTATGCTGTCTTCCAATTCTTTGCTGACCACAAAATAAGGACCGGTGATCACTTCCTGGCCCTCTTTGAGGCCCTTTAAAATTTGAATATTTTCAAAATCCGAAATACCGGTTTCCACCTCCACCATTTTGGCGGTGTTTCCTTCCTTTAAAAATACCAGCTCTTTCATCCTGGGAATGCCACTGCCACTTTCAATGGTTTCAGACGCCCGGGTAGTAACTGCAGCCAGGGGAACGGCCAACACATTTTCTTTTGTATCGGTAATTACCTCTACACTGGCCGTCATCCCTGGCCTAAAGGGAAAAGGATTTTCCGGTGAAATCAAACTTTCATAAGAATCATTAAGAATCCGAATTTTAACTTCAAATTCAGTGACGGCATCGGTGTTGGCTTTTTCATTGGCTGAATTGGCAATTGAAGTAACCACCCCGGTAAACTTTTTACCGCTGAAGGCATACGAATCTACATCGATGAGGCTCGTATCATTCAAACTAATCCGCACGATATCATTTTCATTGACATTCACCTGGACTTCCATATTATTCAGGTCTGCTATCCTCATCATTTCGGTTCCGGCCATTTGGGCAGTCCCTACCACCCTTTCCCCCTGCTCCACCAATAATTTGGAAACAATGCCATCAGAGGGGGAATAAACATTGGTCAACCTTAGATTTTCTGACGCTTCCTCTACGGAGGCCTGCGCACTTTTAATCACAAATTCGGAAGCCACCACAGTCTGCTTGGCAGCTTCAAGGTCATTTTCTGCCGTCAGGAAATCTGCTTTTGCCTGCTCAAAATCGGAATCAGAAATGACTTTGTCTTCATAAAGTTTTTGGTTCCTGTCATAAGCCAATTGGGCGCGCGTAAATTGAGCTTCTGATCTTTTTAATGCTGCGCGGGATTGAGCCAGGTTGGCCATTTGTTGGTTAAGGTTGGCCTGCGCCCTGTCCAATGCTGAAATAAAATTATCAGGCCGTATTTTTACCAAAAGCTGGTTGACTTTCACAGAATCTCCTTCGATCACATTGAGTTCTATAATCTCCCCTGCCACATCGGGACTAAGGGTAATTTCGGTTTCAGGCTGCACCACCCCCGATGCACTCACTTTCTCCACAATTTTTTCATAACCCACCGTTCCGGTTTCTACCTCCAATTCTTTCTCCCCGCCAACCCAACCTTGGGACCTTCCGATTAGCAGCAGAATTACCAAAACTACGACTACTCCCAATAAGATATATATCCATTTATTTGATTTCTTCCTGGCCATTTTAAATAAATATTAAAGAGATAAAGGTTTTCCGAGGTAAAAGTCCAGCACTTTTACACTGAACACATATTGGTATTTGGCGGTAACAAGGTCTGCTTGGGCATTAAATAGATTATTTTGGGCAACTTGAAAATCCACTGCATTGATGGCTCCTAATTCAAATCTTTGTTGGGCCATCCTAAAAGCTTCTTCCAAGGCCGATACCCTTAACATGGAGCTTCTATAAGATTGTTTTGCGGCATAGGCCGAAGTATAGGCAGATTCAATGTCCTGTCTCAATAAATTCCTTGTCTCAATTTCCTCCACCATCTGCAGGTTTTTTTGAATCCTGGCCCGCTGCACCTGTGCCGTGTTTCGGAAATTTGAAAAAACCGGAATATTAATGCCCAAATTTGCTGCCTGGGACAAATTATTTTCAAATTGTCTCAATAAAGGGTCTGATGTCCCAAATGCGGATTGGTCAACATAATTGGAAAAAACATTTGCACTCAGGGATAATCTGGGAGAAAAACCAGCCTTGGCGATACGAATGCCAAATTCGGCAATTTCCACACCCAGTTCCGCAGCCCTGATTTGCGGCTGAAGCCCAGTAGCTACTCCATAAATATGCTCCACCCCCCGAAGGTCTATTTCCAACCCATCCACCTCCACTTCCGGGATGATGATGTCAAATTCATCCGTAAAGGACAATTGCAGGGCTTGTGAAAGGTTTAACCTTGCTATCCTCAGGTTATTTTCCGCATTGATCACTTCCAGTTCGTTTGTGGCATTCTGTGCTTCCAGGTCCAATTCATCCGCTCTGGGCAGGGATCCCGCCAACACCAATTTCCGGGTTCTTTCCAATTGATCCTTACTGGTCGTCAATTGGGAATTGGCAATATTCAATTGTTCCCGCGCAAAAGCCACATTGATAAATAAATTTATGGCATTCAGGGAAATATCATTCCTTGAAGCTTCCACCAGTTTGCGGTTGGCCTCTAAGGCCAATTCACTTTGTTTGATGCTGTTTCTAACCTGCCCCCCAGCATATAAAGGCAAACTACCACTTGCCTGTACATTTACGTTACCGATTCTTCTGCTTTCAAAAAAATTGGTTACCGGGTTAATGGACCTTCCCCATCGAAAACCTGTTGAGAGTCCCATGGAAAATGAAGGCAAAAACTGACCCCTGGCTTCCATTAAATCTGCTTCAGAACTCAATAAGTTCAACTCACTTCTTTTCAGGTTCAGATTATTTTCCAAAGCAATTTCCACCGTCCTTTCTAAAGTTAGCTTAGACCCATCTGTGGTTTGTGAAGCCACTTTACTGCTCAATGAAAATGGAATTAAAAACAATAAAAAATAAACTTCTTTTATCATGGTAAAATTCAATCAAAGTAGTGTTGGAACCATTAAATTGGTTTTCTAAATATTGGAGATAAATGGATGCTCTATTTATTGCCAAATATGATGCTAAAAGCCAGCTTTCACACAATTTTACGACCTTATTTCGGTAAAAGTAACCCTATCGTAACATTTTTAATTAATTTTAACGTTGATCGTTCCGAAACAAATCAAAAATAGCTCATTTTCGGACAGTTAAGTGTACGATTATGGAACAATATTTTAGCAAAGAAGGCCATTCCTTCCGGCCCATTCCATCAAATAACTTAAACCGGGCTATTTTGTTCGGGGATGGGGTTTTTGAAACCATGTTGTATGTAAATGGTAGCATCCGATTTGAAACGGACCATTGGAAAAGGGCATTTCTAGGTTTGAAAACCTTGAAAATAATTCCTGAAAATCTTTCCTCAGCCCGTGAAATCACGGCCTGGGTAGCCGAAATATATAAAAATGAAACGCTGCTTAGGATAAGGTGGAATATCTTCCGGTCCGGCCTTGGAAAATATACCCCCTTGGCCCATGGATGTGAGGAAATTTTAATGGTATCACCATTCCAATTCACTTCAAAAATCAAAAACAAAGCTTATATCAGTTCTTCCGTTTCCATTCCAAAATCCCCATGGGCCAACTGTAAAACATTAAATGGATTACCCTATGTGATGGCCAATATAGAACGGGAGGAAAAGGGTATGGATGAGGTTATCCTTTTGGATGATGAAGGCTTTATTTCCGAGACCGGTGCCTCAAATATATATTGGGTTATTGACGGGGTATTGTATACTCCTTCTTTGGAAACTTCCTGTATTGCAGGGGTGTCCCGACAACAAATACTCCATTATTTTAATGAAAAAAGATTAGTGGTTAAGGAAGGTAAATTCCGGCCTGAAATGTTGGAAAGGGCAGAGAAAGTTTTCACCAGCAATATTACCGGGATCAGTTATATCCAACAAATAGGCAAATCCACCTATGAAGGTGGTGAAATTCCGGAAATTGAACAACTATTCGCCTTAAACCCATAATTGTAATTAAACGGATACAGCCGCTTTAATATGGGGATGGGGATCATAATTATTAATTTTAAAATCCTCATATTTAAATTCAAAGATATCCTTTATGGCGGGATTGATTTCCAGCTGTGGCAAGGGCCTCAATTCCCTACTTAATTGAAGTTTTGCCTGTTCCAGGTGGTTATTGTAAAGATGAGCATCCCCAAAGGTATGTATGAATTCACCGGGCTTTAAGTCACAAACCTGGGCCACCATGGCCAAAAGCAGGGCATAAGAGGCAATGTTAAAAGGTACGCCCAGGAATACATCAGCACTTCTCTGATAAAGCTGACAGGATAATTTCCCATCTGCCACATAGAACTGAAAAAGTAAGTGGCACGGAGGTAAGGCCATATCATCCACATTGGCCACATTCCAGGCACTTACAATCAATCTCCTTGAGTTGGGATTGGTTTTGATCTGATGAATCAGCTGTTCAATCTGGTCAATTTCACCACCATTTCCATCCGGCCAATGGCGCCATTGGTAGCCATAGACAGGACCCAGGTCCCCCTTTTCATCTGCCCACTCATCCCATATGGACACCTTGTTTTCCTTCAGGTACCCGATATTGGTCTCCCCCTTTAAAAACCAGAGCAGCTCATGAATGATGGATCTGGTGTGGCATTTTTTTGTAGTGACCAATGGAAATCCCTTTTGAAGATCAAATCGCATCTGGTATCCAAAAACACTAAGGGTACCCGTCCCTGTCCTGTCACCCTTTTGTACACCATTATCCAGAATATGTTGAAGCAGTTGATGGTATTGTTGCATGCTTTATCGGATTAATCGTAATGCTCTTCGTAATATTTTTGATAATCTCCTGAAGTGACTCTGTTCAGCCATTCCTCATTGCTCAGGAACCAGTCTACTGTTTTCTCTATACCGATTTCGAAGGTCAGGCTGGGTTCCCATCCCAATTCATTTTTGATTTTATTGGCATCAATGGCATACCTCAGGTCATGTCCGGCCCTGTCCTTCACAAAAGTAATCAGCTTGGCAGATTCCCCTTTTTCCCTTTTTAGTTTTGTGTCCATGATGACACATAAGAGCTTTACGATATCAATATTTTTCCATTCGTTAAAACCTCCGATATTATAGGTCTCACCAGTCCTTCCCTTATGAAAAACCAGGTCAATGGCCCTGGCATGATCTTTCACGTATAACCAGTCCCTGACATTTTCTCCTTTTCCATACACCGGTAAGGGCTTTCTTTCTTTGATGTTATGAATGCAGAGTGGAATCAGTTTTTCCGGGAATTGATTGGGACCATAGTTATTGGAACAATTTGAGATTACAGTTTTCAGGGCATAAGTATTGGCATATGCCCTAACGAAATGATCAGAAGAGGCTTTGGACGCCGAATAAGGCGATTGGGGGTCATAAGGGGTGTCTTCGGTGAAATATCCCCCATGGTCTAAGGAACCATATACTTCATCTGTAGAAATATGATAAAACAAATGATTTTCCTTATCCTTCCAATGGTTATTGGCAGCTTTCAATAAATTCACGGTTCCCACCACATTGGTCTTTACAAATGCCATTGGGTCAGATATGGACCTGTCCACATGTGATTCTGCTGCCAGGTGGATGACATCTGTTATTTGGTAATCATTGAATACCTGAGCAAGCCGTGTCTCATCATTGATGTTTACCTTTGCAAACTTATAGTTGGGCGCCTGTTCAATGTCGGTCAAATTTTCAAGATTTCCAGCATAGGTTAAACCATCCAGGTTTACAATTCTGTAATCCGGGTATTTTTTTACAAAAAGTCTTACCACATGGGAACCAATAAACCCCGCACCTCCTGTTATTAAAATCGATTTTTTCATTTCATATTCATTTTTTTTCGTTTCCGTACTTTAGGTCACCGGCCAAATCCTAGGCCCTGAATTTGGATAGAATCTTTTTCATCCAGTTGGTCTTAGTAGGTGTTTCCTCTTCATAATAGCCCCCGCCGTACCTGTTTTTCTTCATATAAGAATAGTTATACCCATAACCGTAATTGTATCCCCCAAAGTCGTAAGTGTCCCCTCCACTTCTTAATCCATTAAAAATAGCATAAAAATTTCTTATCTGATCACTGGCATACAGGTCATTGATCATCAAAAGGTGATTCTTATGGGTGAAATCATACCTTACAATGTAAAGGTTCACATCGGAAAACCTTAAAAGGTCCATGGTTTCTGATACAAGGCCTACAGGAGGACAGTCCATCACAATGATGTCAAACTGCTTTTCAAGCTGTTCCATAAAGGTCTTCATCTTTTCTTTTAGCAAAAGCTCAGATGGATTTGGGGGTAAAGGCCCTGAGGGAACTACATACAGGTTCTCAAACTTGGTAGGCAAGATGATTTCTTCTCCCCCATGTTTATCTATTAAAAAGGTTGACAATCCGCGTTTATTGGAAACATCCAGGTACTTGGACAATTTGGGCTTTCTCAGATCCAGGCCAATAATACAGGTCCGCTTACCACTCAAAGCCATTGCAGAAGCCAGATTAATGCTGATAAAAGTTTTTCCTTCCCCTGAAATACTGGAAGTTACCAATATATTTTTACATTTTTTTTCGCTGGCTACGTAAAAAAGTGCCGACCTTAAGGAACGGAAAGATTCTGAAGTACGTGCCCTGGGGTGTTCTGCTACCAATAGGTTGGTTTCTTTTTCACTGTATCCAATGGTGCCCAATAAGGGGATTTTCAATATGTTTTTCAACTGGATCTGGTCCATGATCCGGTTATTGAGGTAATGAAAAGCCAATAAAAATCCAAAAGGAATAAAAAAGCCAAACCCGATAGCATATAGATAATTCTGGGATTTTTTGGGAAAAATGAGCACTCCATTTTTGGCGTAATCCACAACGCTGTTATCAGATACATTGGATGCTTTGGCAATACCGGCCTCCGCCCTTTTTTCCAACAGGTAAGTGTATAGGTTCTCTCTGAGTTTGAATTCCCTGAAGATATTGGAATAACTTGATTCTGCCTCGGGCAAATTGGAAAATTTTCTGTCAAAGGACCGCAGTTTTTCTTCGGTTTCCAGTCTTTTTTCCTCTGTATTTCTAATCAGATTTTGAATATTCTCAAAAATATTTTCCCTTAGCCTTTCAATTTGTTGGTCCAGAACCGAAACATCGGGATGGGTAACTTCTACCACAGATAGCAATTTCCTTCTTTCCAAGGATATTTCCGCCAAACTTTGAATCAATTGGTTTAAAAGTCCATCCGAAATTCCAATAATAGAAGGGGCAATGATATCCTCAAAGGAATTGGATTTTTCCAAAAGATAATTCCTTAGTGAGTTATAATAGGAGAGCTCGAAATCTATAGCCTGGATATTTTCTTCCAGGTTTTGTATGCTGGCCAATACACCCCCAAACTCTGCATTGACATCCAACATTTTATTGTCCACCTTGAACCGCTGCATTCTCCTTTCCACCGAATTCAAAGAATCCTCTACGATGAATAATTGTTCGTCAATAAATTTCAAGGCATTTTCGGAAATCCGGTTTTTTTCTTTAAGGTCATATTCCAAAAAAGCATCCATTAGGGCATTTACATAATCACTGCCTTTATCTTCTATTTTAGTGACCATGCTCACTTCCAACACCGATCCATAATTGATCAGGGGTCTCACCTGGACGGATTTGGAATACCTCTCAATCAGGGTGAGTGGGGGATTGAACATAAATTCGAAATCTTTTGTCAACTTCGGAAAATGAACCAAATGAACGGTAAATTTTGCCCTTTGCCCCTTTATTTCCTCTCCAAACTGAAATACTTTACCGAAAATATCCATGTCCTCTTCCACATATTGATTACTCATGAAAAAAGGGGCCCAAAAATTGTTTTCCCCGCTGTACATTTGGAAAGTAGAGTCCGACAGAATTTTTATGCGGATTTTTCTGTGTTCAATTTGAGGGAAATCCCAGTCCACGTCAATTAAAATGGGACTGGTTTTGTATAGTTCAATTTCCTTAATATTGGTGGAGGCAAAGTAACTTACATCAAAATGCAGATTTTTAAGTGCCTCTTCGGCTAAATTATTTGAGGTAAAAAGCAGGATGTCATTGGTAAGATTCTCACTCCCTGAAAAAATATTGGACCTGTCCAATATCCTGACTTCAGGGGAGGCATTTCTTTTGACCATTACACTCCCCTTTACCTCAAAGCGCTCTACCGAATAACGGTGAAACAGAAACATTCCAATTAATCCAACGGCAATGCAGAAGGCATACAAAGGCCAATACCTGGAGTACTTGATAATATAGTACTTGATGTCTATGGGTTTTTCCTGCTCTTCGAATTTTGAAAGATCTAAATTGTCCATAGCTAAAAACCACCTGAGGATAGGCCATATATAAATAATAATGCCGTGATGATGGAAACACCCAATTGGAGGGAGGCAGATAGGTTTTCTCCTGATCCTATCTGTCTGATTTGCATGGGCTGTAAATAAAGGATGTCATTGGGTTGGATAAAATAAAACGGAGAAGCCAAAAGTTGACGGTCATTTAAATTGATCTGGTGGATTTTAATTCCCTTATCATATTGCCTGATTAAAAACAATTCATTTTTTTTGGCAAGGATATTCGATTCCCCTGAGAGGGCAAGTGCATCAAATATGGTAGCCCGGTTTTTTAATATCATTTTTGTGCCGACATTTCGAAATTCACCTAAGGTAGTAAACCGGATGCCGCCGATTCTTAACCTGACATCCACATCATCCTTAAAAAATTGGCTGATCTCATCCTGAACTTTTATTCTGGCTTCTTCTTCAGTCAAACCGGACAATTTGATTTTTCCCAAAACCGGCATTCGTACAAATCCGTCTTTGTCCAGGCTGTATCCGGAAAAGTAAAAAATATCCGAGGAACCTCCCATACCTCCCCCACCGGACCGGATACTGTTGGCACCCTGGTACTCAAATGCCTTTAACAAATCCCCATCAGAAGACGCGTAATCAATATCGATAATATCAAATGGTTGTAAAATGTACTCATAATCCACCTCGGCATAAGGTATGAATTCATCCAGGGCAATGGGCTCATTGCCCTCCAAATTCTGAAGATAATTGATCCTTTTGTTGCTGATACAGGAAGTTGCTGCCATTATTATAAACCACACCGCAATGAATTTCTCCATCTTAAAAAAAACTATTGATTGGGATCAAAATTAACCAAATATGGCCGCTTAGGAAATAATTGGCGATTTTATATTTATTATGCATTATTCTTTGTCCAACAGGCGATAATATTCATTCAAAATTACCTGATGATGGGCTTTTCTATCGAATTGCTGTGAAACCACCTGATAGAGATTTTCTGCATATCCCTGCATGGCTTCCCTTTTCACATAAGCAAATTCCATCGCTTCCTTCATGGCTGCCACCTGACCCACCGGATAAACCAGGGCCGTCTTTTTCAATTGAGCCAATTCCCTGTTTCCCGGGATATCCGAACAGATAACCGGACAACACATGGCCCCTGCCTCCAATATCACATTTGGGAAACCTTCTCTGTGAGAAGGATGAATCAACACATCGGATAAAGCCAGATAATGTGCCACATGATCTGTCCATGGCACATGGATGATCCGCGGATGATCTTTGATTTTATTAATGGTTTTTCGATCCAATGGATTGAGTTCCTGTTCGAAATCCCCCAATAATACCAATTTGGATTGGTTGACAATTTTGGATTCCAGATAGGCATCCACCAGGTCTTCTATGCCCTTATCTTTTACCAGGCGACCGATGGTCAACATGATAAACTCTTCCTCGCCCGGTAAAATCCGCATCGCAGCAGCGACCAAATGATTTTCCTGAAGGTTATTTCGATTGAAAACGTTTAAATCTACGCCATTGGAAGACCCGGCACCCAATACTTTGATTTTTTCCGGAGGAACCAGCTTTTCGGATATAATAAAATCCCTTAACGATCTGGCGTTCGGCCAAACTTCATGCGCCAACCGATAGGTCAACTTTTCAAAAAATATCAATATTTTTTTTTTATTCCTGGAGGAAAGGGTATAAGGTAGACCTGCAATGGTATGAATTCTTACTTTCACACCGCAAAACTTCGCTGCGATCATTCCCAACAGTCCGGCTTTGGGAGTATGGGTATGAACCACATCCGGTTTTTCCTTTTTAAAAAGCTGTATCAGCTTCCAAATACAATAAATATCATGAAAAGGAGTAATTTTCCTGGTAAATGGAATAATTTCATGATGACAGGTTTCATTTTTTAAAACATCGGACCATTCTTTCCCTTCAGCACTGACCATCACCACATCAAATCCGGCATTGGCCATAAATTTCATCTGATCTTTCAGCAAAAGCTTTAAAGATAAAGGAACGGTAGTGATTCTGATTAATTTTGGCATTAAAACTTATGGCTTAAATAAAAATGCAAATATATATTTATTCATCAATACAAATGACATTGTTGAGGATTTGAATTAAAATCAATACCCATCGTTAAAAAAAACAGCCCAAAAATTGGGCTGTTTTTCTTTGAATGGATTTAATTTTCTTTATTTCAGGGTATTGATCCATTGAGCAATCTTAAGGGCATCTTCCTTGGGTACATGTGGCATCGGTGGCATAGGAGTGGGATATTCGGGCCAGTTCTCAGGCTTAGGCGTATGGATAAGCTGAACAATCTGTTCGGGAGTATAATTTCTTTTAGCCACTTCCGAATAGGATGGGCCCACTTGTTTGGTGTCCCTGTTATGACAGGCGATACAGGTATGCTTCGCGAGCAAGGGCTTGATCACTTCTTCCTTGATCTCTCCAACATTTTCGGCATTTGCAGTGGATGAAGCCTGTGCCAAGGATTTGGGACTGACATTTTGGGGTTTGCTTTCCTTTATATTTTCCGATGAATTATAAGTGCTGATTTCAGACATATCCAAAGCCTGCCCCCCTGGAATATTATTCAATGTATAATAAACGGAGGGATGTACAAGTGAATAAAAATTATCCCTCTCCCTCAAACCATGAAGGTTAATATGGTGAATATAATACTGTTTCAGACCATCCACTTTAATTCTGGCCTTCATGCCATCGTCAGAAACCTGCACCCCTTTGATAGTAGCCAGTTCATTATCCACCGGTGGGCTACCATAGACCGGGTGGTATTTATATATAAATGTCTGCACGGAATAGGAGGCAATGTCTTCTGCTGACTTCCGGTCTACAGGTTTGGTAAAAGTAATCTCAAACCCATCAGGCATGGCTTTCACATTTCTCATTTCAAAGGGGGCTTCACCATTCCATACCAGGCGTTCCAATCCCTCATTGGCATCCCCGGCTGATCCCCAGCCCCTGTTGGTCTCACCCACAAATAGAGAGCCATCGTTCCCCCAGGCCATCCTTAACACACCGGACCTAAAATTGCTTCTAAAATCAATGGCGGCACCCTGTAGTTCACCTTTTACTTCTTCCAACATGACCCGCATTATTTTGCTTTGGCCCTGATCTCCTACCAGCAACTGTCCGGCAAATGGACCAAAATGACCTTCTGGAATCTTGATGGGCTCAGATGTGGATATTCCATGAATGCCATAGGGAAACCATACAGCCGGCAA
This sequence comes from Cyclobacteriaceae bacterium, assembly GCA_040905165.1. Lineage (GTDB taxonomy): Bacteria > Bacteroidota > Bacteroidia > Cytophagales > Cyclobacteriaceae > Cyclobacterium. The sequence goes on from JBBDSA010000042.1 coordinate 75,043, forward strand.
GGTAAGGGCGGGGATACTTTTTTTGGCTTCATACATGGTAATGTATTCCTCATTTTCCACATTCTCCGGTTTGATGTACCTTCCCTGGTCATTTTTGACTTTCCTGGGATCAATTACCGCATTAAAATCTTCCGTGCTGAGATTTAATGGAGAGCCTTCCAGACCTGTCCAGGTCAACCCTGCCGGATGCCCTGCAAAAGTTCCTTTCCTAATGTGCCACAATCCACCGGTGGCCATGTAATCTCCCTGGTTTTCGGCATAAAATAATTTACCATCTATAAAAGCCAACCCGGCAGGCGACCGCATTCCGGTGGCCCAAGGCTCCATTTTTCCATCGGGACTTATTTTCATGATCCAACCTCTGTAAGGTACCCGGCTTTCTCCCCGCCACCATTCTTCATTTCCGAATGCGACGTTACCAGAAACAAAAAAGTTTCCTTCCTCGTCAATGACAGGTCCATAACTGTATTCATGATAATGACCAGAAACCGGCCAGTTATAAACAGTTTCGTACCAATCTGCTTTTCCATCCAGGTTGGTGTCTTCCAATCTGGTGAGCTCCCCTCTTTGCGCACAGTAAAAGGCCCCATTATGGTATTTAAGCCCTAATATTTCATGCAATCCGGAAGCGAATTTTCTAAAATAGGGACTTTGACCGGTGGGGTTTTCAACGATATAGATTTCTCCCCTCCTTGTAGCCACCCCTAAATTTCCATTGGGCATGACCGTCAATCCGCCCACTTCCAATAAAATACCCTCAGGGGTACTCACCTTCATGATTTTGAAGTAATCTTCCTCCATGGGTGATTCCTGCGATCTGGCCTGGAAATTCAAAGAAATAACCAACACCAGTCCAAAAATTAACCGTGATGTATAGTTTGCTTTATTCATTTTTTTTGCGTTTCTCATGATTTAAAACAAAAGGGAATAAACAATTTCTCCGGCTGCAGGAACCAACAATTCCCTTTCACCCTGACTATTTCTCAGAATCGGGTCCCCACTTCCGCTGTTTTCTATCTTTATATAGTAGGATTTATCTCCAATCAGGTAAAGTCCTTCACCCAAGTCCTTGATCTTGCCATCTACTGCCAACCTTAGAAACATCCCTTCCTGATCGTTTTTTACTCCTATGCTTCTTTTGATTCCCTGACCGTTTCCAAGGATCTCCAAATCATCTTCAACGGTAGCTCCAAATGCCTTATAAATAAAGGCCAAATGATGATCTTCGGATTGGACCTTATACCCTTTCGGTTGAAAATGGGTCCCCGTACTATCCGCTATCCAGGAACCATTCGGATCAGATAATTTAGCTATGGTAAAGGAGGGCTTTCCGAACCGGGTTACAGACCCCAGCGGTCTGGAAGATCCATCTCCCCGACTGTTCCACATCGGGGTTGCATTCAAAAATTCCCCTCTCCATACCTGGATCAAATTCCCATAATCCATATCGTAGGTGTAGTGGACATTGTCTTCAGAACCTACGGATACTGCATGGGTTACCCTGGGTAGTTCCGGTAAATCCATAAAACTTCTTAATACCGGTCTTTCTTTGGGATCTACCAAAATCGGGTCGGTAGGTCTTCCGAAAGTGCTGTTAATATTGGTTAATTGGGTTTCCCTTAACCCAGGTCCCTCTATGGATAAAGAAAGCCCCGGGGCTGCCCAATCCTGTATTTTAGCATACAATATTTCAAACTCATGATTACCCTCATCCAGGTTGACCGTTCCGGTTTTTCTACCCATTTCCATAGGAAGAACATCTTTCCCATCCATCCTTAGAAGACCTGATCCACCTGAAGTCAATAGTTCCAGGTCATGATTCCCCTCCGCAAAGGTTTCCAATATTCCCTGATAACGGATCAAAAATGGTCCGCTCCCAGTTCTGATATTGGATGAAAGTACTTCCTGTTCTCCGCTTTGAAAGGGTTCCAGTTTTGTAAAATCCGGCTCTTCTTCAAACCTACCCTGATAAACCTCGTAGCCTATTTCTTTCAATTGAGGAGATGGAGTATCAAAGGGAGTAATGATAAGATTCCTGAAGGCCACTGCCCCGTGATCACCCTGAATCCTTAAGGGTCCGACGGCCATTTCCTTTTCCGCCATGGCCCCTCTTGTAGGACCAAAAAGTTCTACATTCTCGTGGATGGTTACTCCATTTAAAATTACGGATATCATTCTGGCATTCTGTATTTTATTTCCTTGTTCATCAAACCGGGGAGACTGAAAAGAAATCTCCAATTTTTGCCATAAACCGGGTGCTTTGCCTGAATTTTGTCTAGGGGCATAACCTTGGTACCCTTTTTCTCCATCGGGTCTGGATTCATCCCAACGTTCATAAATGCCCCCATTGTCTCCCGCCCGGGGATTGGCCACTCCCCAGCTGTCCAGAATTTGGATTTCATACATCCCCTGTAAATAAATCCCGGAATTGGATCCCTTTGCCACTAGGTATTCTACTTCAAGATCCATATCCCCAAATTTTTCGGTGGTGAAAAGATCCTCTCCCTTGTTTTTCTCAGTAGGTATATTCACCAGGATACCAGTACCTTTGGTACTGGTCAAAACCCCCGCTTCTTCAAGGTCAGCCTGAACATCTCCTGCTATATCCCAGGTTTTGCCGGGTTTTTCAAAACCATCCATGTTTTGAAAAGTATAAGTCGCCTGACCAAAACTGCCCACCACAATTAGAACAGTAAAAATACCGGTCAACCCATGAGTTGCTTTTAATTTAAAGCACGATTTTAACATATCGTAAATATTTGTTAATGGAAATTTTAATTCACTTGCTGCAAAAATAGAGGTATTTTTTAAAATACCACTACAGAATGCTACTTAACAAGCAACTTGGTAATTTGTAATCTTTTTTTAAACACCGGTTCTTAGGGTGTTTTATTGGACTTGGATGGAAGGCTCCGGTGAAAAAATATGATAAATAGGTATCGATAAATCCAGGTGCCAATACCTTGCCCTCCGCATTGATCACGAACCAGGTTTTTAATATTTCAAATAACCCTTCCGAATCCGAAGCAATCCCCCCAGGTAAGAGTCTCTTGCTATTAAAATGAAAAGTCAAAATCTAAAGAGATTGCTTCGTCGCACATAAGGCTCTTGTAAAAACCAAACTTTTAAGTGCTCCTCCCAAGGACGGGACGAGACAATATCAAACCATCAAACCATTAAATCATCAATCAATCATCCGAGCAGCCTTCGATTGATCAGCAAGTCCATTTTCTGATAAGTTTTGGCGTCAAGGCCTTTCTCCTGAGATCGTTGGATCACAAAATCCACCAGAAACTCCTTTTCTCCTTTTCTCCCATTTTCAACATCCAACTGAAAGGAGGATTTGGCGGCTTCCGGGAAATCCCGGATAAAGCTCAGGAAATGGTCAATATCCGCAGCTCCAAGCGCAAATCCTTCTGATTGGGCCAAAAGCGCCAATTCTTCCATTAGCTGAATCCAGGTTTGGGTCAGCTGTGGATCTTTTATGACATCCCCAAAGCTGAGGTCACAAGCAGCAGTGAAGGTGCCCAAGGTGGAAATAAACAAAAATTTCTTCCAGATTTCCTGCAAGGCATCTGCCCTGCTCTCGATCGGTATACCTGCCTGGTTCATATACCTGTAAAACCATTCATGGTTTTTTTCAGGGGAAATGGAGGTAATGATTTTTCCCGGTCCTCCCAGGTGTTTGATATGACCTGGTTTTATCAAATTGGAAATCAGGTAAATACAACCATCCAGGACAATAGCATCCGGTGTAATGCCCTTAATCAGCTCAGCCGCATTGACCATATTCTGAAGGGGTAATACCGAAGTATGCTTGCCAATAATGCCTGCATATTCCTTGGTTGCCGATTCCAGGGAAAAAGATTTTGTAGCGATGATGACCACATCGTATGTTCCTTGGGGTTTTGCATATAAATGGTGGGGATGGACCACATCCGTTTTTCCTTCGGATTCAAAAACCAATCCTTTTTCCTGAATTTTTTTAAAAGTATTCCCTCTGGCGAAAAAGGTGATTTCAACCGGTTCAGTCTGGGGACTAAGGAGCAGCTTGGCGCCGATAAATCCCCCTACCCCTCCTATTCCTATAATGGCAATTCTTTTTTTTGAATTCATATAAATTTTGAGGTTTTCATTCCTTGTAAGGAAAGTTCAAATTTGACCTAAGATCTGCCTATTTACAAATCGCCAGATAAAAACTCTTTGTGGTATCATATTAGAATTTAAATTTAATCATAAATATAAAAAATACCCACTGCTTAAAAATTCATGTTATTCATTTCTCACAAAATTAAATGCCGAAAGATAGTTAGTTCCTTCCATTATATCCATTTAATGGTACTATTAATAGTCCCCATCCGGTGGGAATAAGCAAAAAGCAAGGAAGTGTATGTATGTTTATCCCATCACCTTTTTATCCTTTCATCCATTCCGGGTCACGACGGGTGTTAAAAAAATTTGTAACAAATACCATATCGTTTACGATTCGGTAAATGATCTTAAAGTCCCCCTCTACCAACCTTTTATGCCCTTGTTTTAAGGTTTTGAGATAAGGTTCTTCCTGTCCTCTGTAAGGCAGATCCGATAAGCTTTCCGCCTTTCTTAACAGTTTTATACCTAGCGACAATGCTTTGGCTTCGGGCAATTGACGAACTTGTATTAAAAAGTCAAGTTCTTTTTCCAGCCTTTGCCAGGCTTCCTCAGTGATAATTACCTTCATTTACCAAATCGCTTCTCTAGAAGTTTTTCAACTTCCTTTGGTGTATGCACCCTGTAAGCTTCTATATCCTCATTGGCTCTTTCTGAACTTTCCAACATGTCCTTACGGATCATGGCTTCCCGTGCATTCTCCCTCTCAAAAACTTCTTTAAGCTGAAACAGCACGCTTTCATCCTCTGTATCCAGCAGTAATTGCATCAGCTCCAATTTTGTTGCTTGCATATTCATAGATTTGGCATTAATGTCTCTTGTAAAGGTAACATTTTTCATCCTTATCCCGATTTCCTGTTTTATTATTTTTTCGGTACACAAATATGATTAGCGTACTGAAAATTCCAAACCTAAAAGTTGAACCGTTTTTTAATTTCCTCTCGGACAGATTTTTGGGACAGGCATTGGCTTTTTCCAGTTGTTCCAATCTTTCATCGATGGTATTTTTCCGTACCTAACGGAAGGTAAACAAAAAACGTTTCCCCCATATGGACAGCCATAAAGAAAGTTTTTTCTTTTCTCTCTGGTAGATTACGGCATTGACCTTTCCGCTTATCAGGTCGTAGATGTAGTCTCTACGTTTGCTGCCTATCTCTGGAAGCTCATTAATTCGATTATTAAAACACCAGAGAAATTATTATTTTCGAGAAATTAACTTAAATCCACCAACAATATCGGATCAACTTATGAATGAATTTGCAAAAAATTGGCTTTATGATGAATTTCAGCAAACAGGAAAAGACTATGCTTCACTTGAGGAAGTGGAAATTTATGATCCCTCCCATGATGATTTCAGAGACATTGCCCAGGAAATCCGGGAAGTTGAAAACTGGATACAACCGGATAAAACATCCGTCTTGCTGGATATAGGCTGTGGAACCGGCAATTTTGCCCTTCATTTTGCCAAATACTGTCATCATGTTTATGCATTGGACATTTCCCTGCCCATGTTATCTTTAGCTGAAAAAAAGGCTAAAAAAGAACAGGTAAACCACATCGAATTTATCCATAGCGGCTACCTCCACTTCGAATTACCGGAAAATCATGTCCATGGGGTGATCAGTTCCCTTTCTCTTCATCATTTACCGGATTATTGGAAAAGCAAAGCCCTGGAGAAGATATACCAGGTATTAAAACCTGATGGTAGGTTCTATCTTTATGATGTAATTATTCCTGACCATCAACCCGAAACTTCCATTCATGATTTTATTGACCGTCAAGGCAAAAGAGGAGGGGACTTTTTAAGAGAAGACACCATTATTCACTTCAAAGAAGAATATTCTACTTTTGACTGGATCATGAAAGGCCTATTGGAAAATGCGGGTTTTAAAATATTAAAAGAGCGTACCTATGACGGTGTTTTGAAAAAATATTTCTGCGCTAAACCCTCCACGAGATCTTGAAAAAGAGTTATTTTCACCAAAAATAATTTTTTAATAAATTTCCATTCAATAAAAAAAAAGTTCAAATTAGTAGGACAATTTACTTTAGCATGGAAATATTTCTTCAAACAGAAACATGGATTGCCCTATTGACGCTTACCTTTTTGGAAATCGTTTTAGGGGTGGACAATATTATCTTTATATCCATCGTGTCCAACAAACTTCCGGAGAACCAACAAGCAAAAGCAAGGAGGTTAGGATTGAGTTTAGCCCTAGTTTTCAGGATTTTATTGCTCTTGGGTATTTCCTACATCATAAAATTTACCCAACCTCTGATTAGCGTGGCCGGATTTGATTTAAGCGGAAGAGATCTGATCTTGTTTTTCGGGGGGCTGTTTCTTTTATTCAAATCCACCTTGGAAATTCACCACAAGATGGAAGGCACTCCCGAAGAGGTCAAAGCCAATTCTGCCAAAAGTTTCAGCAGCGTGATTTTCCAGATTATCTTTTTAGACATCATCTTCTCTTTTGACAGTATACTCACTGCCGTGGGATTGGTGAAAGAAGTCATCATTATGATCATTGCCGTGATCATATCCATCATCATTATGATGATATTTGCCGGTTCAATCAGTAGATTCATCAATAAACATCCAACACTTCAGATCCTGGCTCTATCTTTCCTGATGCTGATCGGTTTTATGTTACTGGTGGAAGGCCTGCATTTTGAGGTGCCCAAAGGGTATATCTATTTTGCGGTATTCTTTTCCCTGGCTGTAGAAATTGTCAATATGCGGATGAGGAAAAAAACCAAAAGCCATAAAGTGGAACTCCACCCCAGGATCAAGGAAAAGGACAAATAAACCCAATCACCTATATTTATCTCATGCTAGCCAGGTGCTTATCCATATTCGTGATTGTGGTCATGATTTTCCCTTCATGCACCAACCTAAAGGAAGTCAATGAATTTTCCGCTGTGGCCAACAATAGCCTAGGTCAATTTGAAAACCTGGAATACAGTTTCAATACCAGCTGCCATGAAAATTGTCATTTTTGGCAGATAAAAAAATTTGAAATCACAAGAAATCCTGAATGCCCCTGTGAACCCTATCTTATGGCTGACAGCATCACCCGTCAGCTTTATGAGTCCTTATATGTTTATTGGGACGGCTTAGAACGATTGACAGATCATCAATTGACCCGATATGACCTGGGATCTGCTGCTGAGACCCTAAACAGTGGAGCATTTGGGAAAGTAGAATTATCATCGGAGGAGGTAAGTGCCTTTCAAAAATTGGGAGAGATATTCCTAAACGCCGGCACTGGCAATTTCAGAAAGAAGAAAGTCAGTCTTTACATCCAGCAGGCCAATCCTGAGATTCAGGTAATTTCGGAAAAGCTGGTTTTTATTTTATCGGACAACTTGGAAGATTTGGTAGCTATTCTTCAGGAAAATTGGTATGGCTATTTTTCCGATCTTTCATTCAGTACCAATACCAGTGATTATGAAAAAGGCTTGATGGTACAAGCGTATTATAAAAAATTGAGGGAAAGAGAGAAAATCCAACTTCGCTTACAAACCATGGCCTTTATAATCCTTAAATTGGCGGAAGGCCACCAGAAACTGGCCGAATCCGATTTAAAGTATTCCAAATCAGACCTTAAAAACTGGTTGAGTAGTTATTCGCTTGATTTGCAGCGCCTCAATGTTGCTTTTAACCAATTGAAACCATGAAATGGAAAAGGAACTCAATGCTGTTTTATTAAGTCAAATCGGCAATCAATACCTGACCACCGCCCAATTGATCAATGATTTTGCCGTGCAACATAGAAAACTCAACCCGCTCAACGAAGGGGCTTACCAACAGCTCCGAAGTGATGCCAAGGACTTATTGGAAATTGCGGCTGAAATGAAGGTAATGTCCACCCTTTTGGTGAAGGAGGAAACAGCCGGTGCTTTGGAAGAATTAAAAAATATTGGAAAAGAAATGGAAAATTCCATCTCTAGGTTCCAAAATATCCAGCAACTCATCCTTACCATCACCGGATTGGTCAGTTTGGGGCATGCCATCATCCAAAAGAACCCTGCCCAAATTGGAACCAAAATCAACGAATTTCTTGCCATTTGGAAAAAATCCGATTAACTTTCAGCATCTGCTACCATGCAAATGCCTGGTAAAAAACTATGGGAAAAACAAAAAACCGGAAACCAGATCAACCAGAACCGATTGAAAATTCTTCTCCCGTCTGTTACCAATACAGTGAAGAAATCCAGGATGATTACCGAATTCCAAACCCTCCCCCTAAAAAAAAGTCCGGTAAACGGTAAATTTCATGCAGACGTTTACCTATTTTCTAAATAAAGCCAACCATTCATCGGTCCATTTTTCCATCGCGTATATATTCCCGGTAAATATTAAAATGTTAAGCAGGTTTTATTTAATTTTAGCCCAATATTCCTAAAATAATTTATAATGAAGAAAATCAATATATCAGAAGAAAACAATTCAAGAAGAGGGTTCCTGAAATCATCGGCTACCGCCCTTGCAGGATTTTATATCGTACCAAGACATGTCCTAGGCGGACCGGGATTCAAAGCTCCCAGCGATAAACTGAGGATCGCAGGTATAGGTGCCGGAGGAAAAGGGTACAGTGACATTAAAAGCTTTTATGAAAGTGGCAATGCGGAAATTGTTGCCCTTTGTGATGTGGACCCCGAAAGGGCAGAACGAAGCATTAAAGATTACCCCAAAGCCAAATTTTACAATGATTTCAGGGTAATGTTGGAAAAGGAAGGCAACAACATCGATGCGGTGTCTGTTTCTACCCCTGACCACAACCACGCGATACAAACCCTGGAAGCTATGCAAATGGGTAAGCATGTCTACGTGCAGAAACCCCTGACCCACACCATTGAAGAAGCCAGGATCCTTACCAAAGCAGCAGAAAAGTACAAGCTGGTCACCCAAATGGGCAACCAGGGTGCCTCTGGTGACGGAGTAAGACAAATGCGCGAATGGTACGCTGCAGGTCTCATCGGTGAGGCCACGAATGTTTATTGCTGGACCAACCGACCTGTTTGGCCTCAGGGAGTGCCATGGCCGGGAGAATCCAATAAAAAAGCACCAAAAAACCTGGATTGGAACCTTTGGTTAGGTCCTGCCTCGGAGATGGGTTATGTTGAAAACCTTCATCCATTCAACTGGCGTGGATGGTGGGAATTTGGAACCGGCGCATTGGGGGATATGGCCTGTCATATTATGGAACCTGCATTCAGGACCCTGGATTTGGGCTATCCGACAGAAGCAGAATGTAGCATAGGAACGGTCTATATCGGAGCAATGGACAGGGGTTACTTTCCAAAAAGTTGCCCTCCTTCTTCGCATGTAACCTTAAGGTTCAAGCAATCCAGCGGACAAGGATTGGAGTTTCACTGGATGGATGGTGGGATCAAACCTACCAGACCTGAGGAGTTGGGGCCCAATGAACAGATGGGCGACGGAGGCAATGGTGTGATCATAGAAGGAACCAGAGGGAAAATCATGTGCTCCACTTACGGTATTGACCCCAAATTACTCCCCACTTCCATCAATGACAGCATTAATGTACCGGCTACCCTACCCAGAGTAGAAGGGGCCATCGGAGGTCATTATGCCCAATGGGTCAACGCCTGTATTGCAGGGCATGGCAGTAAGGAATACCATGAACTCAGTTCACCCTTTTCCATTGCCGGCCCATTGACAGAATCGGTCCTGATGGGAAATCTTGCCATAAGAAGCTATGATTACAGAGAGCCTACCGCTGATGGCAAAGGATTTAATTATCCTGGCAGAGATCTCAAATTGCTTTGGGATGGAGAGAATATGAAGGTCACTAATTTTGAACCTGCCAATCAGTTTGTATCCAAGTCCTACAGAGAAGGATTCGAATTACCAAAAGTTTAAGGGTAAAGGATAGTTTCCAAATATAGGCAGGCAGGGAAATTTCCTTGCCTGCCTTTGGCATTTACATGGAAATCATTTTTCAGAAAGCAAGATCGCTGAAGAACACGCGGTCCTCCAAATTAAGGATACTTGGAAGGAAGAAACCCTGCACAGTTTATTTAAACCCTCCCTCCATCTCAATGATGACAATTATTTGTTCCTGTTTTTTTCATGACTTTCTTTAATCAATCGTCTCAATATTTTCCCCACATTTGATTTAGGCAATTCCTCTACAAAATAAATTTCTTTGGGCACTTTATAACTGGTGAGGTTTTCCCTGGAAAATTCTATTATTTCTTCCGCGGTAACCGATTGATCCGTGCTGACCACATAGGCTATTACCCTTTCCGTGGATTTTTCATCAGGAATTCCAATTACTCCAACCTCCAAAACTTTATCATGCGCGGCCAAAGCATCCTCCACCTCGTTGGGATAGACATTGAAACCAGAGACCAGGATCATTTCTTTTTTTCTGTCCACGATCTTTAGAAATCCATCCTCACCCATTACGGCAATGTCTCCGGTTTTAAACCATCCATCCAAAAATGCATTTTTCGTCTCTTCCGGTTTGTTCCAATATCCCTTCATGACCTGCGGACCCTTCACATAGAGCTCTCCCCTTTCACCAGTAGCTAATTCATTGCCCTCTTCATCCACAATTTTAACTTCGGTATTCGGTAATGGCACGCCTATGGTGCCCAGTCTTTCCGTTCCATCTATGGGATTACAGGAAACTACAGGAGAGGTTTCGGTCAGACCATAACCTTCCGCCAAAGGTGTTCCGGTGACTTTTTCCCATTTTTGTGCTACGGCTTTTTGAACTGCCATACCGCCCCCTACCGCAATTTTCAAGGAACTAAAGTCCAGTGCACGAAAGGATTCCTGGTTTAGCAGTCCATTAAATAAGGTATTGACACCCGTAAAAACACTGAATGGATGTTTTTTTAATTCCTTACAAAAGGCAGGCATGTCTCTTGGATTAGTGATCAACACATTATGGGCTCCGATTTTAAGCATGGCCAGACAATTCACTGTTAACGCAAAGATATGGTATAAGGGCAAGGCGGTAATGACCGTTTCTTCTCTTTCTTTTAATTTAGGCCTCATCCAGGCAGAAATTTGTTGCATATTGGCCACAATGTTTCCGTGACTTAATTCTGCCCCCTTGGAAACGCCTGTCGTTCCACCGGTATATTGAAGGTAGGCGTTGTCTTCTTTTTTAAGCCGGATTCTTTTAAATTCCGAAGCATTTCCCTTCGAAATACAGGTCTTAAAAGTGATGGACCCGGGAAGGGAATAATGGGGTACCATCTTCTTGATGTACTTCACCACAAGGTTGACAATGCCCCCCTTAAGTCCTCCCAGCAAATCCCCTATCTCTGTAACGATCACATTTTCAACAGGCAAATCCGGAAGGATCTTTTCCAGATTATGGGCAAAATTGGCCAAAATCACAATGGTTTTCACGCCCGAATCGGAGTATTGGTGCTTCATTTCAGAGGAAGTATACAAAGGATTGGTATTGACCACAATCAATCCTGCCCGAAGTGCCCCAAACATGACCACCGGATATTGGAGCAAATTAGGCATTTGTATGCCCAGCCGGTCTCCTTTTACCATTTGGAGTTCATTTTGCAAAAATGCCGCAAACTTCTTTGTCAATTGATCCAGTTCATTAAAGGAGATGGTTTTGCCCATACATTCATAGGCCACCAAATCGCCATACTTTTCAATGCTCTCTTCAAAAAGATCAACGACAGAACTGAATGCATTTTCATCGATTTCATGAGGCACCGATTCCGGGTAAAATTTAAACCATGGAAAATTTTGCATATCTTTATTACTGGGTTTATTGTTTTTTGATGTCAATTGATTTCGTATCTCAATATATCTAAACTATCCCTTATTTGAAACGTTTTAAATTTTAATCTCCCATTAAGGGAACGCTTAAATAGTGAGAATTTTCACAAATTCCAACAATTGGGTACAATACCATTAATTTAAACTCCTGATCGGAATATAACCCTTCATGTTGCTTAATATTCAGTTTTTAATTTTGATCCCCATTTCACCATCTGATAAAATATGTATCGATTTCTGGCAGGCATTATCATCACTTTAATCATAGTAGGTATCGTCCAATATTGTGTCTACCACAATGACCAAGAGCAGGAAATCACCATGAATACAGCTCTTATCCAACAACAAATTCAACAAGTGGGGAAGTTGATTGTAACCGAAGGGCATTTTTCACAGGTTTTGAGCTACCAGAATACCAAAAAAAACTATTTGGATATTTTTTCTGCTCAAAAAAAAGCACTGGTCATCATCAATGCCAAAGTAACCATCAATTACGATCTGAGGCAGATCAGGACCCAAATTGATGAAGCGAATAAAGTAGTACAAATCATTAATATCCCGGAACCGGAAGTCAATATTTACCCTGACCTGGAATATTATGACGTCAGCCAGGATTATTTGAATAAATTTGGGGCGGATGATTACAACAAGATCAAGAATCGGGTAACCCAATTGATCGAGAAAAAAATTGACCAATCTGATTTAAAGGAGAAGGCCAAAACCCAATTGTTGGGTGAATTATCCAAAATCTATATCCTTACACATGCCATGGGATGGTCCCTTCAATACCAGGAGGATACCATCAGGTCATATGATGAATTGGAAAGTTTGCGGTTTTGAAATCCTTTCCTTCAAAATCTGGAACGCAAACTGTAGAGTCCCATAAAAGACAATAAACTGAGCCCCAAGAGTAATCCGCCCACCATAGGTTCTCCAAAAAATAGCTTACCTATCCCAAACAAAAACCCATAAACCCCAATCACCCCCAAACCGAAGGCCAGGACAGCTGCCTGAAAATCAAATAATGATTGGGAAGACTGCCTTTCTTTTTCTGGAGGCAAAAGTTTTCTCACCCTTTCCCAGCCCCTTCCCGGTACCCTGGTTTTCATGACAAAGTTTTTTAACACCTCATCGTCTGTTGGCCGGGTCAGGAAAGCAGTCAATACCCAACTCAAAGTGGTAATCCCAATACCTACAATCAATTCCTGCCAGGATTCCCAATCCTCAAAAATCCTGTTATGAACTAATCCAAAATACAGGGCAATTAAAAAAGAAACCCCCATCGCCACTATTTCACTGGCCGCATTGATCCTCCACCAATACCACCTAAGGATATAAATCAGGCCTGTACCTGCCCCTATTTGCAGCAAAATTCCAAAGGATTGTAAGGCATTTTCAAGTTGAAGTGCAATAAAGCCACCTGCCAGCATGATAATCACGGTGGCGATCCTGCCCACAGTGACCAGGTTTCTTTGGGAGCTTCCGGGGTTGATAAAGCGAAGGTAAAAATCGTTGACTACATAAGAAGCCCCCAAATTTAACATGGTGGATAGGGTGGACATGTAAGCTGCCGCCAAAGAAGTAACCACCAAGCCCATTAGGCCTACCGGTAAAAAAGAAAGCATGGCAGGATAAGCCATATCATCTTGAACTATATGGGCACTGGTTTCCGGAAAAGCAACCTGTAGGGCTTCCAGGTCCGGAAACACAATGATAGAACATAAGGCCACTATCATCCATGGCCAGGGCCTAATGGCATAATGAACAATGGTAAAAAACATGACAGAAGAAAAAGCGTTTTTTTCATCTTTTGCTGCCAGCATCCGCTGTACCACAAATCCTCCCCCGCCCGGTTCGGATCCAGGATACCATACAGACCACCACTGAATAAAAAGAGGTATCAAAAAAATGGTAAGGAAAAGCTGCTTATTGTCCATATCCGGCATCAGGGATAATTTTCCTCTAACCGCCTCATGCGCAATCAGCTTATCCCATCCCCCGACATCGGGATGGTTAACAGCAACCCATGCGGCTGCTATGGCCCCTGCCATAGAAAGGATAAACTGAATAAAATCCGTAAAAACCACTCCTCTTAATCCTCCCAGCGAACTATAAATCACGGTAACCACCCCTGCAACCAATAAGGTGGTCAATGGACTAATACCCAAAAGCACGCCTCCGATTTTAATGGCTGCCAAGGAAACACTGGCAATGATGACCACATTAAAAAAAATGCCCAGGTAAATAGCCCTAAATCCCCTTAAAAAAGAGGCCGCTTTACCACTATACCGCAATTCATAAAACTCAATATCAGTCAATACGCCTGACCTTTTCCATAATTTGGCAAAGAAAAAAACAGTCAACATACCGGTAAGCAGAAAACTCCACCAGATCCAATTTCCAGATATACCGCTTTTTCTGACAATGTCTGTTACCAGATTCGGGGTATCGGTAGAAAAAGTGGTGGCTACCATCGAGGTACCCAAAATCCACCATGGCAAATTTCCTCCGGCCTTAAAAAATTCATTGATGTTTTTGGAGGATTTACGTGAACTGTAAATTCCTATCCCCAATGAAACCAAAAAAAAAGCCCCTAATATCAGCCAGTCAATACCTTTTAATAACATACGGGGAAATAAACATAAAAAATATTAAATGTCAAAACTAGGTTTGGAATTTCCTGTATTTCGGCATCAGAAACATGTAAAGGGCATAGGCAATAAGTCCAAGGCCTACAAATCCCAACATCCAAGCCCCATAGGAAGATTGATGGATAAAGGCAAAGACTTCAGAAGTAGTCTTTATTTCCTCCAGGTCCGCACTAATTGCTGCTTTAAGGAAAAAAAATCCAATTACAAAAAACAACAAGCCTCTAGCTGTCAATCCCAATTTTGCGGTACTTTTAATGCATTTTCTCCGCTTTTCTTCCTTTAAGGATTCCAGGTTAAATTTTTGGGTAAATTTTTCCTTATAGGCCTTGTAAATGCGGACTGCACCGATGATGATAATGATTACCCCGGCGATGCCAAGGATTACCAAGCCTGGTGTGGTGGCCAAAAAATCCGCATTTTGAGCCTTATCGGAACTCCCTCCTCCCGACCCACTGCCTGATAGGGCTCCAATAACCCGGATCATGGCTGCGCCTGCCAAACTGAGGTATAGTAAGCCACTGATAAAAAACCCAATCCGCTTTAATTTTGAATTGAATCGCATAGACCACACCTTTGGCCCCATAACCGAACCTCACCATTTTTATCAGTCCCTTTTTCATAGTATTAAAATTTAATGATCAAGATGTATTTATTGGAATAAGATATCAAGAAAATAAATTAAAATTAATCCAATAAAAAATAAAATTTATTTCAATATTTGAAGTTGATTCCTTATAAATCCAAGTATTTCCCGCTTGACCACTTCGATATCTTTGGATTTGATATCACTCCCAATAAAATGCGTTTTTGGTGTTTTGAGTTGGACCAGGCGGTTAAGGGAATCCGGAGTGGAAAATAGCCGATGGATTTCAGGATACATATTAACCTCCACATGTTGGTCCTTTTCCATAAAATTCTCATAATAATAAAGCGTAAGGACAGGGCATTGTACTTGTTTAAACGTTTCCTCCTTCATGGTGGTGCTGACCAAAACCTGAAGATCTACCAATGCCCTGGAGGTATAAACGGTATCCCAATATTGGGCTGCGATCTCTGATTCATGTTCGATCTCCCGATAATCGCCAAAGAAAAGCTGAGTGATCTCATGTCCCCAGGGCGAATTCAATAGGAATGCTGCTTTCAAATTGTCTTTGATATTAGGGGAAAGATTGATTAGGGCAAAAACAGATTCCGGAAAAGTCTGAGCCAATTTCAATGCAAGGGTCCCACCTGTTGAAGTGCTCATGATGATCACTTTCTTTCCGATGATTTTGCCGATCTTAAGCGCCTCAAGCGCAGACTCCCAAGCAGTAGTGGGGGTAAAATCCATTAAAAATGCAGGCGGCTCCAGACCATGTCCCGCCAATCGGGAAAGAAAAATATTGGCATTAAGGGAATCAGCAATCTGGACATTTACCGGAAAGCCATCCCTGTAACTTCCGGCAAATCCATGTAGGTAAACAATACTGTATTCGGTCACCTCAGGGCCACCATGGTGCCAAATAATCCTTGCTTGATTATTTTTTCTCACGGGTTCCTTTCTCTCCTGAACACGAATATGCTTATCCAATTCAGCCAAATTGGTTGGCATTTCCGGCAATTCATTGGAATAGACTGGAACCGGCGTTCGAGGCCCTAAAAAATAGGTAATCAATAGGACAAGCAATATCCCAATGGTTATCCAATATCTTTTTTTCATCAGGTCATCATGTATTGATTTAAAGATCCCGGTTTGGTGATTCAAATTAGTGTGGATTCCAACAAATGGTTAAATTAACCTCATTACAAATGATTTCATCAAACAAAGCGAAAAATAGACATTCGTCATGAAAAAAACATCCATTATCGAAAGAAATCCAACCTAAATGGAAATGTCAGCCGGGTAATGAATGCGCTGCGGAATTTGGATAAATATATCCAAAAAATGTCAGTGGAATTCAATGGGAAGGTAAAGGGTAATTTGTATATTCATGTTTTAACCCTTTCCATCATTTCATGTCCAATTTAAAAGCACAAAACCAAATCGCAGATCGCTTACAGTCGTTAATTGAGCATTTTGTGGACCGTAAAATGGTTCATGGGATCATTTTATCCGTTCATAACGACCAAATGAATCCTATAATTTGGGCCGGTGCTGCTGGAAATCTAACCGTAAAGCAGCCCTATTTTCTTACCAGTGTAGCAAAATTGCACCTTACTGCGTTGACGATGAAACTAAGGCTAAGGGGTATGCTCCGGTTAGAAGATCCCATCTCTCATTATTTGCCAGAGGCTTTATGGAGGGATTTGCTGGTAATCAGAAAAAAAGATTATTCAAATCAAATCAGTATCCGGGACTTGCTATCCCACCGTTCGGGATTACCGGACTACTTCCAGATTGCCAAGGGGGGAGAAAGTACCTTAAAGCAGGAATTGTTTTCAGGCATTGATCAAAGTTGGTCATTTGAAGACCTTGTAAAAGGGATAAAGGGATTAAAACCCCAATTTATACCCGGCAATAAAAACAAAATATACTATGCGGATACCAATTTTCAGCTACTGGGAAAATTAATCGAAACCGTTTGTGCACAACCATTGGAGAAAGTGATTGATAATTTTCATATCCAACCCTTGGCCCTTTCCCAAACTTACGTTTACAATGACACAAAAGACCGGACCCCTTCACCTTTTTATGTTGGGGAACATCCAATCTGGATACCTAAAGCGATGACCTCCTTTGGACCCGTTGGTGGAATGGTGAGTACGGCGCATGATAATATGGTGTTTTTAAAAGCATTTTTTCATGGCCATTTGTTTCAAGAGGAAGATATCCATGATTTAAAGACCTGGAATCCTTTGGGAAAAGGATTGTATTATGGTTTAGGTTTGGCCCAATTTAGGAAACCCTGGAGTTGGATGCCTTTAGGTAAAAAAATTGTATTGACCGGACATCCCGGTACATCCGGTGCATTTGCCTTTTATCATGAAGAAAAAAAACTTTTTTTTACCGGCACAGTTAACCAGGCTGCGGATCCCACCTTACCTTATCAACTGATCATCAAAGCAATGAAGGTGTTGGAATAAATTTCCTAAAAAAAATTCCAATCGTCCACAATAATCAGGTGAAAGGCAAAAAATCCATCCCGGAATAAAAAAATCATTTTTGCTTCAAAATCACCTTCTATTTTAACCATTCGGGTTTGGTCGTGTCCACGGTAGCCCCCATTTGATTAAGCAGGTTATACAAACCAAAATAGGTTCTGTTGATGTACAAACCGTGCCTGGATCCCCTGGCCTGCTTGGATTTTCTAAACATTTTATCATTGGAAATCCTATCTCCCAATTGAAAAATCTGTTGAAAATAACTGTTATCAGCAAAGTCAAATTGATCAACATGGAAGGGTTTTCCCAATAGGGAAATCATTTCCTTAAAGGTATTTTTGAAATAGGGCTTTTCTGTTTCACTGTCTTTATCTGAAATGAATTCCAAATCTGAAAATATCTGATCCAATTCCTCCTCTTTGATCAAAAGTTCCTTTTTAATCAGAGAAAAATACCCGGTATAAAATTCTTCCGGAATCACCTTCACACAGCCAAAATCTATCACGGCCAACTGATTGTCATCTTGAATGATAAAATTGCCCGGATGAGGATCAGCATGCACCTGTTTTAGGACATGCACCTGGTAGTGATAAAAATCCCACATGGCTTGCCCTATCCTGTTTCTGGAAATTTGATCAGGTTCTGTTTCTAACCATTCCCTTAAATGCAATCCCGCCATCCAATCCATGGTAATGACCCTTGGACCGCTTAGTTTTTCATAATATCGGGGAAAAGTCAGATCTGCAATATGCCTACATGCCTGAGAAATTTCCCTACTTCTTTGCACCTCTAATTTATAATCAGTTTCTTCCAAGAGCCTTTCCTGCACTTCCTCCATATAATGGTCTAATTCCTTTTCATTCATGTTGAGTAACCTGATTGCAAAGGGCTTCACCAACCTTAAATCTGAGCGCACACTGGAAGCTACACCAGGATATTGGATCTTTACGGCATATAATTTCCCATCTTTTTTTGCCTGGTGCACTTGCCCAATAGATGCCGCATTCACAGCGGAAGGTGTGAATGAATCAAACAAAACTTCCGGGGAAGCATTGAAATGCTCTTTAAAAGTTTTAACCACCAAAGGATAGGACAGGGGTGGTGCGCTGTACTGCGCCATGATGAATTTATCCTGATAAGCTCTGGGAAGCAAATTCTTGTCCATCGCCATCATTTGCGCCACTTTTAAAGCACTTCCTTTCAATTCACTCAAGGAGTCGTAAATGTCTGTAGCATTACTTTTGTGCAAATCATCTTTTGACAGCGAGGGGTTGACCACCTTTTTGGCATAATGCTTCATATAATTCCCTCCAACCCTGGCTCCGGTACTGATAAATTTGGCCGCACGTTGTACTTTTGATACAGGGATACTTTCCTGCTCTTTTAATTTTTCTGACATGTTTATTTAGATTGGTATAGGAATTTGGCAAAATCCACAAAGGAATCGAAAGCACTTTTACCCATCAGATCAAAAGCAAGGTTTACCGACTTTTCAATGGCGGCATCTGTTTTTTCAAATCCCTTGGAATCATCCTTCAACCAATACTTAAATATAAAAAACACCTGCATCCAGATGGCTTCATCATACTTGTCGGAAAGATAAGGTCGCTCCGCAATTTCATCGGTTTCCTTTCCTTCCAAAATGATTTCACCGACAAAATTCTTGAATTTCTCCTTAAAACCCTTCATCTCTCTTGATAGCTTGGAGTCATTTAAAGATTGGTTACGATAAACTGCCAAAAGATAACTTCTTTTCTTTTTCAATTCCTCTATCCAGGTAAAAAAGAATCCCAGTAACTTTTCCCTGGAATTATAATTCTTAAAAACTTCCTGGGATTCCAGATCCGCCACCGTTTTATCAAATATCATTTCCCAAACAGATTTCTTTATCCCTTCAAAAGAGTTAAAATAATCATAAAACGTCGCCTCCTGAATTTGGAGATTTTCAGCAAACTTATACACAGAGGCCGGATCCTTTCCATTTTCCAGCACCTGTGCGATATATGTTTCTATTATTGTGTTTCTTAAGTCAGGTTGAATTTTTTCTTTCTCCTCCATCTTTTATTTCTTTACTTCAATCAATTTATAGGTTAAACAACAGAAAGCGGCAAGAGGTTTTAGAAAATGAAGATTTTAATTTTAATGCTATCCACCATTACTGGAATTATTTTAACATCAGTAAATGTTTAGGATGGAGGTATCTAAAATGGAAGTAATTCCGTTAATAATTCGGTAAGAATATTAGAAATCCAGAATCTAAGCGAAAATGAATTATAAATCAGTTCTGTTTTTTTGCGTTATGTTGTTGGTGGCAGGAGGTTTGAGTGCCTGCTTCCCAACAGAAGAGCCGGTATCCATTCGGGAGAAAAAAATCAAGGAAGCTATTTTTGAAAGCATGCAGGAATGGTATTATTGGAACGATCAACTTCCTTTATCCATCGATGTAGGCCGATATGGCAACAATGATGATTTGCTTTTGGACCTTTTGTACCAGGATTATGATCGGTGGTCCTATTTGACCACCAAAGAAGCCTTCTCTAAGGCATTTACCGGTCAAAATGCAGGGCATGGGATAGGATTTGGTTTAGGTCCTGATGAGAAAGTGTACATCACCTTTGTTTATGAGGATTCGCCTGCCGGGAAAGACGGATGGCAACGAGGTTGGGAAATAATTGGTATCAATGATCAACCTATTGAAAGTTACAGGTCTGCCAATGGTTTCAATTTTCAGTTGGGGCCTACCCAACCCGGCATCACCAATTCCTTTACCTTTAAACTTCCCGATGGAACCACCACCACCAGGACAAACACCAAAGCTGAATACCAGGCCAACTCAGTTTTGCACAAAGATGTAATCAAGGTGGAGGAAACGAATATCGGATATTGGGTTTATAACAGTTTTAAAGCAGCCACCGATTCCGGACCGACAAATAGTTTAGAGGTGGAACAAGCCTTGGCTTATTTCGAGGAAGCAGGAATTGAGGAACTGATCATTGATTTGCGGTACAATGGTGGGGGAT
This sequence comes from Cyclobacteriaceae bacterium, assembly GCA_040905165.1. GTDB lineage: Bacteria > Bacteroidota > Bacteroidia > Cytophagales > Cyclobacteriaceae > Cyclobacterium. The sequence continues at coordinate 95,730 of JBBDSA010000042.1, forward strand.
CTGTAGATGTGGCGGAACAAATCATGAATGCGCTGGTACCCAGTATCGCCTCCGGGGAATTGATGTATACCAATGCATACAACAAGGAAAAATCCAGTTTTAATGATGAAATGCGTTTTGAAAAAACCGGAAACATTGAGTTGGTACGTATTGTTTTCATTACTTCAAGAGGTTCTGCTTCCGCCAGTGAATTGCTTATCAATTGCCTCGAACCTTATGTGGAGGTAATATTGATAGGTGAAAAAACTTACGGAAAACCAGTTGGTTCTTTCCCCCTTTCCCAATTTAATGAAGTATTGTCGGACAATGATATTGAATTGGTACCCATTACCTTCGCCATTGCCAATGCCAAAGGAAAAGCTGAATATTTTGATGGGTTTCCTGTGGACATACCTGCCATGGATGATCCGTCCAAAAATTGGGGAGATCCCGAAGAAAATAAATTCAGTGCTGCCATGAGCTATTTGTTATATGGAACATTAAGCCCCCTTTCCCGATTCCAGATCGAAGAAAAACAATGGTCCATGATTGATAATTTTTCAGGTTTACAGAAGGAATTCCCTGTATATTGATTGGCATAAATCATCCCATACCTTTTGGCCCCTCCTACCTGTTGGCCAAAAGGCGATTCTGTAAGAAATTGGATGTAGTTGTCCCAGCCCTGGAGGGGCATAATATCCCACCACAGGGAGCAGCCCTGTGAGTGAGCAATATCACTTCGGCAAAGCCCTGAAGGGCGGAATAATGAATTTCAAAAAGATGTGGACAGGACCGGTATATCCCCCTACTTTTATGCCCTGGCATTCTAATTTATTGCAGATCCCGCTCAAATAGGCATGTCAATCAGGTTCAAGGGAAGACCTATCAAACCCTTATATTTCGCCCCTTTCAGGGAAATCCGGAATTCTGGGTCTGGATCGGAGACCATATTTATGGATAAAACCCCATGGTATGAAGGTCTTAGTAGGCCAATAAATATGACCAAAACATGAAAATGCCACTTGAAAAACAAAAGGCAACAGGTATAATTCCTGCTGCCTTTTATATGGATTCAAATTGTTTAACCTTAACTCAATATCCCGGATTCTGAGGAGCCAGATTCGGATTTACATCCAGTTCCAATCTGGGTAAAGGCATCAGATAATCCCTTGAAGGATCAAAATTTGGGTGCGGTTCCAAACTATCCGGTCCGTTAAAAACCTGCTCACCTAATCTTCTCCTTTTGATATCATACCATCGTTTGTATTCAAATGAGAGCTCCAACCGCCTTTCATCGAGTATCAGATCCACAAATTCATCTTTTCCCAAACCTGTTTGAATATCTTCAGGGAAACTGTTCATTTTCCCGCCAGCATTTCTTGCCCTTTCCCTAATTTCATTGACATAGCCAATGGATTCCGGAGTTGAGCCATTAATAACTTCGGCAGAAGCCTCAGCAGCAATCAATAAGACTTCGGCATAACGCATGGCGGCATAGTTGTGATCGGAATACCTGCCCTCAGCATTGCTGTTACCAGGAAACCGACGATATTTGGCTATATGGGGTCTTTGGGTATTGGCATATTCCGTATAAGGAGTCAAAACACCTCCAACCATGGCTTCTGGCTCAAAACTTACCGATTTTCGATAATCCCGGTCATCCCAGGTATTGTAAACGGTCATAGAGGGGACACATACACTCCATCCCAACTGGTCGGCACCCCTTATTCCTGTCATAGGGGGCATGATATCGTCGTTGGCACCACCCCCTCCGTTTTGTTGGCCTAAAAAATCCAAAGAGAAAATATGCTCCCGGATACTGCCTGCCATTTCTGCCCTGAAAAGGTTTTGATAATCAGGTTCCAGTTCATACCCAAATCTATCCTTGTTATCTATTACCCATTTAGCTTCCTCATAAGCATTTGGATAATTGGCAAGGGTAAGGTGTACCGATGCCAGGAAGGAGGCAGCCGTACCTTTTGTAGGCCTTGATCTTACGTCAGAGGGTTGAGTATCGGGTAACCACTCTTTGGCAAATTCCAAGTCTGCCAGTATTCCCTGGTAGACTTCGGATGCAGGGGTTTTTGAAATGTCTTTGACTGATTCCGGATCATTGATAAAATAATCGATATAAGGGATGTCACCAAATACCCGAACAAGATGAAAATAACTAAAAGCCCGCACAAAGCGTGCCTCTGCCACCAAACGATTGTTGGTGGCTTCCTCAAGTTCCAGGCTTTCTGCTCCTGAAATGGCGGCATTTGAAGCGCTGATCACTTGGTACCAATAGGGCCAAAAAGACCTGACCATCCCATTATTGTCATCCATATTGAAATCGTTTACCTGCTGCCTTTCGGCAGGGGTTCCCCTATCTCCAATATCCACCATATCTCCCCGGAGCATAAGGGCGGTAACAAATTGTCTTCCATACAACCTTTCTGATGCAATCCAACCATAGGCCCCAAAAATGGCAGTTTCTACATCTCTGGCTGTGTTGAATAAACTTTCTGGGGCTAAAAGCCCTATTGGCTTCTCTTCCAAATCGGCACAACCCGCAAATAAACAGGTAAAGGCCAATATCATGGATTTATATATCTTATTTTTCATGATTGTCTTTTTTAAAATCCTACATTAAGTCCAAATGTGTAACTTTTAGGGTTGGGATAACTTCCGTAATCCAAACCGAGGTTTCTGTTACCATTGGTGGCTCCTCCAGTCTGGTAATTGACCTCGGGGTCATAGCCCTCGTATTGCGTGAAAGTCAATATGTTCTGGGCACTGGCATAAATTCTCAACCGGTTGATTCCCAATCTATCCAAAATAGATCTGGGAAAATTATAACCCAAAGAAACATTTTTCAGACGACTGAAAGTACCGTCATAAATCCACCTTGTTGACACTCTTCTTGTCCTGCCATTAAAAGCCCTGGGTATATCAGTTTGGGTATTGCTGGGCGTCCATCGGTCAAGAGCTGCTGTGGTTGCATTGTTTATTCCGGACATAAGATTCAACTCCATGAGGGTGTAGCTAAGAATGTCGTTTCCATAGGAACCCTGAAAGAAAATGTTCAGATCAAAATTTCTGAATCTGAAATCATGATTCCAGCCCCAAATAAAGTCAGGGTTGGGATCTCCGATAATTTCTCTGTCATCGCTGTTAAGCATTCCATCCCCACTGATATCTGCAAACTTTTCGCCCCCGGCAGTTTGTTCGAATCCTCCACCGGGAATAAAATCATCCCCTTCCTGATAAACCCCTTCATATTGCCAACCAAAAAAGCTGCCTACAGGATATCCTTCCCTCAATACTTGGGTAGTACCTAAACCAACCATGTGTCCGGGACCGGAACCATACTGGATTTCGTTACCATCAGGTAAGGAGAGCACCTTGTTCTGGTTTCTGGAAAAATTGACATCCATGTCCCACTGAAAAGCACCAACCAGGTTCCTGGAACCCAAAGTAATTTCGAAACCTTTATTTTCTACCTCTCCAATATTTCTCAATTGGTTCGTATAACCTGAATATAGTGGCAATTGTACCGCAAATAAAAGGTCAGAGGTCACCATTCGGTAATATTCTGCGGAAAAGGTCATCCTGTCATCCCAAAATCCCATATCCGTACCGATATTAAGTTGGGCTGTGGTTTCCCAGGTCAGGTTATCATTGGCAACCGTAGGCTCCAAATGTGGTCTTGAATTTTAAATTCTCGGTAAAGTCATATTCAGCAGATAGGTTTCCCTGTATGCGATCGTTGACATTTTCATCAACCAGCTGAGTAGCAACTGCATAGGGATTATCATGCGGGTCATTCAGACGGGCAACGGTGAAGGTGCCATCCTCCCGGTAAAGGGGTTGATCAGGTTCGAATTTAAAAGCGGAGGCTACTACCCCTGGAGTCAATCCACCTGATCCTTCCTGCATCCTTACGCCATCGCTGTTGCTTCTTCGCATAAACAAATTCAGGCCAAACTTAAGCTTATCAGTAGCCTTCACATCCAGGTTACTAGTAAGGGAGAACCGGTTATAATTGGAATTGATAATTACGCCTTCCTGGTCAAAATAAGCTCCCGAAACGTAGTAATTAATGTCTTCATTACCTCCTGAAATTGACAATTGATAGTTTTGTATACCTCCCGTCCTAAAAATTTGATCCTGCCAATCTGTATCGCCTCCGGCTGGTTGAATGTTTGGCCTGGCTTCATTTATATAATCTATAAACTGGTCTGCATTGAGCAAGTCCAGCCTATTGATTTCATTTTGCATGGAATAGGAGGAATTAAATTCAATTTTAGCAGGCCCTGAAGTACCTCTTTTTGTGGTCACCATGATTACCCCATTGGCTCCCCGTGAACCATATATGGCAGTGGCAGAAGCATCTTTTAGTACTTCAATGGAGGCAATATCTTCCGGAGGTGGCATGGCAGCACCTACAAACCCATCCACAACAAAAATAGGATCACTGCTGGCATTGATGGAAGTACCTCCTCGGATCCTTACTTTAAGACTGGCACCCGGAGCTCCGTTATTGGCCTGAATCTGAACTCCTGCTGCCCTGCCCTGAAGCGCCTGAACCGCGTCAATGGCTGGATAGGCGGTCAATTCCTCAGCTTTTACGGATGAAACAGCCCCGGTAAGGTCACTATTTTTGGTGGTTCCATAGCCAATCACCACTACCTCCTCCAGGGAGGATTCATCCATGGACATGACGATATTGAATTCTGTTTGGTTTCCAACTTCTATCCTTTGGGTTTCATAACCGATATAAGAGAAAACCAGAACAGAACCTTCAGCAACATTAATTGAAAAAGAACCGTCAAGGTCGGTTACGGTTCCAGTGGTGGATCCCTCTATGGAAACCGTCGCACCAGGTAGCGGCTCTCCCGCTTCATCCCGTACGATACCACTCACAAGCTGTTCAACTGCCATAATCACCTCTGGCTGAACAACTTTACTGACATCAATCTGCTTATTCACTTGCCTGAATTTCAGCGAAGCCTGGACGGCAATTTCTTTCAACATCCCTTCTACCGTTGCAGAAGAAGTGGACAGGTTCACCATGATTTGTCGGTCGATGTCCCTTTTATCAAAAGAAAATGTGAAAGGAGTGCCCGCTTCAATTTTTGAAAAAAATTGTCCCAGCGTCATTTCTTCCCTATCCATTGTTACCCATACTTTGTCGATGGTTTTAAACTGGGCGTTTACATTCACTGCCACCACAAAGTTCAGGAACAGCAATTGAAGGGAAAATCCATATAGAAAGTACCGTGACAACATATAAATTGTCTTTTGTAATTTAAATTTCATAATTTTAGAAAGGTTTATTGAAACATACATTAAGCCTGGTTCGGTGATGGTGCCATTCCCCAATGTCTATCCATCCCGGACCATTTTTGTTCTCGAAGGGAAATTCGTTTTCCCTTCCTAATTAATTGGATTTTATTTTCTCATATCATTAAAATTTTAATTGAACTTTTTTGTCTTTGATGAAATATTGAAATGATTCTATAAAGGCCATGCGATCCAAGACCAGGTCCAAATTTTGGTTATCGTAAATTCCTGACAGTTGCCAATTTTCGGATGGTGCTCCCGATACGGAAATATTTACCCCATACCATCGCTCAAGCTGATAGATTACCTCTTGGAATCCGGCATTAGAAAACTGTAATACACCATCCTTCCAGCCTATTTTTTCTTTTAAAGAAAATTTCCGTAAAAGGGTGTTTTTGGTGTTTACCGTATAAAAAAGCTCTAAGCCAGGTTCTAAATAAAACACCTCTCCGGGCTCAACGCCATTGATCTTTACACTACCCGTAACCAATGAAATGCACAATTTTTCATTGTCAATTTGATTGATGTTAAATGAGGTGCCCATAGCCTCGGTAGTCAGATTTCCTGAAAACACCTTAAATGTTCTTAAACTATCATGGCGAACCTCAAAAAACGCCTCACCTTTCAGGCTTATCAACCTTTCAAGCGAGTCAAATTGTACGGGAAATGTCAATTCACTTCTGGAATTTAACCATACCACTGTACCGTCAGGCAATTGAAAATTGAGCTTTTCGCCATCCTTAGTGATTTTGGTGATGTACTCTACGGGAGTTTCGACAGGTTGAGCAGGGGCCTCCTTTTCGAATATTATGTCATTGTATAATATGGAAAAAAGAGCCGTCAATATCAATATGGCAGCAATTTTCATCCATTGGTCCATGATGAACCAAAAACTGAACTTTTGGGCAAAATATTTGCGATCCGCAATAGGATACCCTCTTTCAAATCTTCCATTCCTTTTTTCAGCTGCCAATATATTTTGCAGAATGGATTTCTTTTCTTCTTCTTTAACTTTTATGGGATTGATTTCTAAACCCAATAATAGTTCTCTTGCCTTTTTGACTTCTTCCGTTCTTTCCGGATGAGCCGCCAACCAATTTTCCCAATAGGTATCCAATTCCTTATTGGTTTCATTCACCCATTTTACAAATTCGGGATCAGCTAAAAATGAGTATAATTGATGCTCCTTTTTCATTATTTTTGGATTCAACTTATAAAGACCCCAATCTTGAAAATGACATCAACTTTTTCAATAAAAAAATAAATAATTGTTTAAAATAGTATTTTATAATATATTATTCTGTTTTTTATTGAAAAAAATATTTATTGCAAAGCATTTTTTAGGATTTTTACGGCTTTATATACCAAATTCCTGACCGATTTGATATGGGAAAAATCCATCAGTTCCCTGATCTGTTCATAATCAAGCCCTTCAAAATAAAAATAATATAGCACTTCTTTCTTCCTTCCTGACAATAATTTTAAAGCCTCATTGAGCCTTTTTGATTGCTCCTCCTGTATCTGTTTATCAATCAACATTTTTTCATGTGAAAACGTGATCTCAAAAATATTCCCTGACTGGGATAAGGATTGAAAACGATTGTTTTTATTAAGCTGTTTGACCAACTTCCTTTTAAGGCTTTTCATCAGATAAAATTTGATCGAATCCGTTTTGCCCAATTTTTCCCGTTTTTGCCTTATTTCGATAAATAAATCCTGGATCGAGTCTTTGGTGAGTCCCCTATCTCCTGTCAATTGACATCCATAATTCAACAATATATCAAAAAATGATTCGTAAATTTTAATAAATGCCGACTCACTTCCTGCTTTGAAATCTTCCCATAGTACCGTCTCATTAAAAATCAATTCTTCCCTGGGGGTAAAAAGTGGATGACCGGGATGATGCCCTTCTCTTCTAAAATTCGGATTCATTCTGGGGATATTATTTCATTCAAAAGTAAATTATTATCTCTAAATAATAAAACATAGGCCAAAATATGTATTTCAGTAAATGAAATTAAGTGGGAACAAAATGATGAATTATTCACCTTTAATAAAAAAGAAGTCTTAAAATGGATGAATTAAAAAATAAGGCATTAATTTTGTTTAAATTTTCAAAACTACAAACAAGTGATCCTAATCGTTCTATTTCTTTTACACTGGTATTTTTCTTTGTTTTGCCAAAGCTTTTTTCTACACCGGTATGCGGCCCACCAAATGTTCGAGATGAGCAGGTTTTGGGAGCGGTTCTTCTATCTTTTCACTTGGATTTGCCAGGGCAGCTCTTACCTTTCACCCAGGGCCTATGCCATTTTGCATCGCATGCATCACGCTTACAGTGATACCCCCAAAGATCCCCATAGCCCTCATCATACAGAGAACCTATTTACGATGATGTGGAAAACAAAAAAAATATACAATGAATACTTTAGTTTTAAAATCAGACCAGAGGGCAGGTTTTCGAAAAATGTGCCGGATTGGAATAAATTTGACCGTTTGGCAGATACCATGGCCATCAGATTGGGTTGGGGATTGCTGTATGTATTAATTTATGTGTTGAGTATCAGCATGTTTGAACTCGCCGGCACCCATTGGTGGATGTATTTCCTGCTCCCTGTCCATTTTATGATGGGGCCGATGCATGGAGCCATCGTCAACTGGAGTGGCCATAAATATGGATATGCCAATTTTGACAATAATGATCATTCAAAAAACTCCCTATTCCTGGATTTTCTAATGCTGGGAGAGCTTTTTCAAAATAATCACCACCGCTTACCCACAAGACCTAATTTTGCAGTTAAATGGTATGAATTTGACCCTACCTACCCCATCGTGAAAATTTTGCATGCTACCGGAATCATAAAATTAAAAATACAATGATGGTTCTAGCCACTTAAAAATTAAATTAACCTGCGGTATTGGGGCTGTAAGGCTATATTTTTAATCAAAAAAAACATATTTTTTCCTGATTTTTTTGCAAAAATAAAACTAAATGGTTAAGTTCATGAAAAATCACCTACTTAACTATATATGAGAGAATTAACAAGAGCCGAAGAGCAGATCATGCAGATTCTGTGGGATATCGAGAAAGGATTTGTCAAGGATGTCCTGGAAAAAATGAAATCACCCAAGCCCGCTTACAACACGGTTTCCACTATCATCAGGATTTTGGAAAGAAAAGGTTTTGTAAAACACAAAGCTTATGGCAAATCCCACGAATACTATCCGATTGTTTCCAAAGATGATTACCGAAGTTTTACGATAAAAAATCTTTTGACCGGATATTTTGGAGGGTCCTTTGCCAAACTGACCTCTTTCTTTGCAAAAGATGAAAACCTGGCATTGAAAGATCTGGAAAAAATTATGAATGAAGTAAAAGGCGATGTTCAGGAAAAAGAATAGGGCATCAATTTAAGATTCAACCATAAAAAAGGGCTGTGAAAACACCCCTTTTTTTATGAAAACTACTTTTCCTGAATGATTACCATATTGTTTTTAGATATTAGGTAAAGATGGAAAATCCCAGGTGCACTTTTCTTAAAATAGTCCACCTGAACCTGTTAGCTGATTAAACCATTTTATAATATTCTTCCCAACCCTTCCGGGGTGGAGTGCCTACCAACAACGCATTGGCAATTTTATTGTTGGTAATTCGTTTCTTTTTCCGATCAAAGGCCAATTTGGTATTGAGTTGCTGTGCCAATACACCCAGGTTAAAAACCTGGCTAAGCGGTCCGGCGATATCAAAAGAGGAACGGCATTTTTCCTCTCCTTTACAAGCTAAAAGGAAATTTTTAAAATGATTGGAGGGGCTTTCTTCCACCATCGGCAATTGTGAAGCCATGTCTTTAGCCCTATCTTCAGGAATAATGGAAAGGGTACTGCCATGAGAGCCTCCTTTGAAAGTCAATTCCTTTCCATAAATAATTTTTCCCGGATTTAATTTGGCAGGTCGCAGTTTTCCATCACTTGGTGGTGGAATATTTGGGTCCAGTTCGGATACACCATAGCCTGCAGGAACAGGAGGAATGTTGTTCATGCCATCATACCAGGTAATGGTAAGCGGAGGCATTTTGCCTCTTTTGGGAAATTTGAAAGCTAAAGTGGATGACATCGGAAAGAAAAAAGAGTTGTGTCCTTCCAATTTGATGGGATCTACCTCATATGGTAAACCCAGCTCTAAAAACTCATGAGCGGTGTCCATAATATGGGCTCCCCAGTCACCTAAAGCCCCCATTCCAAAATCATACCAGCACCGCCATTGTCCATTGATAAAATCATGGTGGTAGTCATGGTGTTCAGCTGCTGATAACCAGGTATCCCAATCCAAAGTTTCGGGAACAGGTTCGCCTTTAGGAAATTTGGAAATATTCGTATCCCAACCATGCCAACGCCTTCTTCCATTCATATGGGCGGTAATTTCGGTCACATCTTTGATGATTTCAGCTTCTTTCCAAGCTTTAAATTGAAAATAGTTGCCTTCAGAATGTCCCTGATTACCCATTTGAGTGGCTACCTTGTGTTTTTTGGCCCCCTGCATCATCAATTCTACTTCCTGAAAAGTCCTTGCCATGGGTTTTTCGACATACACATGTTTGCCCATAGACATGGCTAACATGGTGATGGGAAAATGGGAAAAATCCGGCGTTCCTACACTTACAGCATCAATTTCCTTTCCCATTTTATCAAACATTTCCCTGAAATCCTGAAAGCGGGGCACATCGGGAAATTGTTTCAAAACTTCCAGGGTATGGGGTGCGCCCATATCTACATCACAAAAGGCCACTATATTAGCCAGGCCGGTAGCATGTAGTGATTGCGTAATACTTCCTCCCCGGTTTCCTATTCCGCAACAAGCCAAATTGACCTTGTCACTGGGTGCCGTATGCCCCAACTGTCTTCCCATTACCACTGAAGGCAAAATAGAGATACCAGCCAGGCCCAATGTGGCAGCAGTGCTTTTTTTAATAAAATGTCTTCGGTTTCTATCCATCTTGAAAAATAAACAATATTACCCATAATCAAAAAAATAGGGTTTTGGAAATGGAAGTTTTCCACTATTTTTATTGCATTACCTCCTTTAGAATTTGAAATGCCCCAAAAATGGATGTAGATTCGTGACTTCATCATTGGAATCTGACTTTAAAATTCACTCATATGTTACAGCGACTGATTTTCCTACACCTCATTTTAGGTCTATTAATTTCGTGTTCCTCATCCGGCAGCCATGATTCAGAAGTGGATATTCAATCGGAATGGAGAAGCCTGTTCAACGGAAAGGACCTCAGCAATTGGCATATTAAAATTTCGAAACACGAATTGGATGAAAATTATGCCAATACCTTTCGGGTAGAGGATGGGATGATAAAAGTCAGGTATGACGGCTATGAATCCTTTGACAGACAATACGGACATATCTTCTATAATGAACCCTTCAGCTATTATCTCTACCGTGTAGAATATCGATTTGTTGGCGAGCAGGCTCCTGAGGGCGAAGGTTGGGCCTTAAGGAATTCTGGTGTCATGCTTCATGGGCAATCGCCTCAAAGCATGACAAAAGACCAGGATTTTCCCATATCGATTGAAGGTCAGTTGCTGGGGGGTGATGGAGAAAATCGGAGAACCACAAGTAACCTCTGCACTCCGGGTACCAATGTTGTTATTGACAATGAATTATTTACTTCCCATTGCCTTAATTCGTCTTCAAAAACCTACCATGGTGACCAATGGGTAACCGCCGATTTTTTGGTATTAGGGGATTCGGTCATTCACCATATAGTGGAGGGTGATACGGTTTTGACATATTACCAGCCTCAGATGGGTGGAGGAAATGTTTCTAACCATGATCCCAATGAAAAAATAGACGGTCAATTGATTTCCGAAGGTTATATCTCATTACAGAGTGAAAGTCATCCGATCGATTTCCGAAAAGTGGAAATCTTTGACCTTTCTCCCTATAAAGACGATCAGGATAAATTGGCAAGTGTATTGACCCAGTTAAGGGAAGAAAGTGAAAATCCGGCACCATAAATGAGGGGGCATTTTTTGGTTTAAACAGCCCGGCTTACGATTTCCCTAAGATATTGGTTTCCAAAAACTCATTTTGGAATTTCCCCTTAGGATCATACTTATTCATTAGCGCAATGAAATCATCCATTCTTTCATATTGCTTTTTTAGATGGGAATGAGATAATGTGAAGAGTTTTCCCCAATGGGGCCTCAATCCAAATACATTCAAGGTTTTTTCAATTTTAGGGAGCAGTTTTCTCACATTTTCCCAATCGGGTTTCCAGGTAAAATGCAAAGCGATGCTTTCCCTTCCATAGGCAGGACTCAACCAAAGATCATCGGATTGGATGGATCGGATTTCTGAAATGAAGAGGTGGGGAAATATTTCGTCTCCCATCGCATAAAGAGCCGTAATGGCATCTACAGCATGCTGTCTTGGTACAAAATATTCGGATTGCAATTCTTCTCCACTGCTTGGTGTAAATTCCATTTTGAAGTGAGGCAGGCGCTCATGCCAGGGACCCGATATTCCCATCTGTTCCGTACAGTTTGCCGGTGAAATTTCCTTAATGGGATGTAAGTGATTTTTTGCCAAGGTAGCACCAAAGAAGGATTCATTTATTTCCCGAATTTTATCATCCTCCTTGTCCCTTCTTTTAATCCACAGTTGATTGATTCTCCGATTTTGCCAATCTGTGAATAAACTCACACTGTATCCACTTGAAAATATTTCTTCAAAATGATCCTGTAACTGTAACAAAGGTAGGTTTTCATAGACATGCTGTTGAACAGTATAAGTAGATTGGATATTTAAAGTGATCGCAGTAACAATCCCCAAAGCCCCCAAACCTAAAACTGCTCCCCTAAAATCGCTGTCTTCCTTAGAAAGTTGGACCACCTCTCCATCAGCCGTCACTAAATCCATAGCATTTACTGCGGTAGAAAGGTTACCATTCTGATCTCCTGATCCATGCGTACCGGTAGCACAGGCTCCTGCTACCGATATATGAGGTAAGGAAGCAAGGTTGTGCAAAGCAAACCCGGCTTCCTGTAATTTTATGGCCAATATCCCATAGGGTACCCCTCCTGCCAAACGGACGGTGAGGCTATCCCCCGAGATCACCATATCCTCGCTCATCTGATGTAAAGACAATTGCCTGAATTTACTGTCTGCAATCCTGTTAAAGGAATGCCTCGTTCCCAAGGCTTTTATCCGATCATGTCCTTTGACCATTTGCCTCAGGTTATCCCTATCACATGGAGCATCCAGTTTTTGGGTACTGTATTCCAGGTTACCCGCCCAATTGAGCCTAGGGGAATTTTTCACATTGGAATCACAGGAAACGAGGGGGGTCAATAGATTTGCTCCCCAAAGCAGGGATGTTTTTTTTAGAAATTGTCTTTTATTCATCAGTTTGATGCAACAGCTTTATGGAAATATTCCCAGGTCCATGTAAGAAATGGCTATCCTATCCAAAGCTACAATGAAACCAGCTGTTCTTAAACTTTTTAAGTTTTTTTCTTTCCTTACCCCATTCATATGGTGATAGGCTGTTACCATGGTTTCTTCCAATCCTGAATTGACCAAATCCCTTTCACTGGCACCCCTTATGATCAACTCTTTTTGTTCCTCACTGAAGGAATCACCCGTAGCTTTTTCAATACTTTCCAACAATACATCGTACTTTTTCATGTCATATCGTTTTTCAAGTTTTCCAAATGAAACCCGGGAAAGATTCTTTAACCATTCAAAATAAGATACCGTAACCCCACCGGCATTCAAGTACATATCGGGAATGATCATGATGTTTTTTTCCAACAATATTTTTTCGGCATCTTGAGTCACAGGCCCATTGGCCGCTTCGGCGATGATCTTTGCCTTCACCTGATGGGCATTGGCCACTGTTATCTGGTTCTCCAAAGCGGCGGGGACAAGAATATCACAGGGATAGGTCAATAAAACATTTGAATCCTGAATGAATTCACCTTTATCATAACCTTCAAAACCCTTATTTTTTAACTGATAATCTTTAATCCTGTCGACATCAATTCCGTTTTCATTCCATATGCCTCCATTATACTCTGCAATACCTATGATTTTAGCTCCTGCTTCTTCCAAAAATTTGGCAGAATAATACCCCACATTACCTAAGCCCTGGATGATGATTTTTTTTCCCTTTATACCGGTCTTTATTCCCAACACCTCCATGTCCTCCTTCACACTAACCGCTTCACGGATTCCAATGAAAACACCCATACCCGTGGCTTCTGTCCTTCCATCTATGCCATGCTGTGATAATGGCTTACCTGTAACACAGCCTTTGGCATTGATTACTTCAGGGTTAAAGGCTTCAAAAGTATCTACAATCCAGGCCATCTCCCTACTTCCCGTCCCATAGTCCGGAGCGGGAACGTCAATGGCAGGGCCAATAAATTTTTTCTTGATCAATTCTGAGGTATACCTCCTGGTAATTCTCTCCAATTGGTCTACGGTGTATTTGGTGGGATCTATGGTGACACCGCCTTTGGCCCCTCCATAAGGGATGTTTACCAAGGCACATTTATAGGTCATCAGAGCAGCCAATCCTTTTACTTCTTCCTCATTTACAAAACTGCTGAACCTGATCCCCCCTTTTACCGGAAGTTTATGGTGTGAATGTTGAACCCTGTACCCTTCAATTACCTGGTAGGTTCCATCATTGGCTTTTAATGGAAAATTGAATTTATAAACGCTATTGCACAGTTTGATCTGTTCCAGCAGCCCCGGATGAATATCCATATGGCTGGATGCGCGGTCGACTACCCGGCATACATCATCAAATAAACTATATTCTTGGTGTTTATCCATAAAATCGGTTTTTTAAGTTGAATGTTAAATTTTCTTGTACACTCTTTCCAGCAAGGCCCATGCCTCTTTTTAAAATTAGGAATTGTAGCCCAATTGAGCAAGATAAACAAAAAAAGGCCGGATTTTTTTCCGGATTAGTGGGCTATTGGTTTGACCGGAAAATTTTAATCCGGAATTTGGCCTTTAGCAATTGGGCAGGCTGACAATATTGATCCAAAAATGCTCAATGGAATTCACGGCCTCCAAAAAATCTTCTACTTCCACAGGTTTTGTTATATAACAATTCGCATGGTTTTCATAGGATAATTCAATGTCCCGTTGCGAGGATGAAGTCGTGAGCATAATAATTGGAATTTTTTTGAATTCCGGATGATTTTTTATTTCTATTAATACTTCATGACCACTTTTCTTGGGCAAATTGACATCCAATAAAATGAGGTCGGGACGGGAGGCATCGACAAACTCCTTTTTCCGAAAAACAAAATCCAAAGCCTCCTGACCATCTTTTGCCACACTTATTCTATTGATGATTTTACTTTCCTCCAGCGCTTCTGTGGTCAAAAAAATATCTCCTTCATTGTCTTCTACCAGCAGGATATGTATTGATTTCATGGATGGGTAAATTATGTGCCTTCTTTACTACTCTTTTCAACAACCGATAAATCAGTATTTATCAGTTTTCAACCCGAAAATTAGCTAAAATATGTTGCATTGTTTTCCCCAATTCAAAAAATCCACCCTTCTATTATTCTTTTAAAATGGTTCAACCATGTTAAGGAAAATTTAATCTACCTTCTATCTCAAATTTTTACACCTTGGATATCGACTTCCATCATTCCCTTCCATTTATTCCCAAATATCGGATAGCTGATAAGGGCTTCCGGGAATATCCGTAAAAAAAGTTCCATCGATATACCGGTATTGGATGGCGATATTTTGTATCTGTTGCTTATCAGTATCATCCAATTTAACCAATATGGCTTCAAAATTTTGCTTGATCCGATCTTTATTGACTGATTTGGGTATAACGGCAATATCACGCTGAATTGACCATGCAATCAAAACCTGAGCTGGGGTCACCTCATGTTTTTGGGCAATTTCCTTGATCATTGTATTTTCCATCAAGGCAGGTTCATCCTGCTTTTTTCTCCCTTTTGGCCGATCAGCAGATCCCAATGGGGAATAGGCGGTGAGGGCAATGCCATTTTCTTTGCAGAACATTACCAGATTTTCCTGTGGAAGAAAGGGATGGCTTTCAATTTGATTCAGTTCCGGTTTAACCTGTGCCTTTTCCATGACCTCTTTAAGTTTTGAGGAATTGAAATTGGAAACACCTATATGTTTGGTCAAACCTTTTTGCTTTACTGATTCCATTCCCTTCCATGTCCCGGATAATGGGGCTTCCTTATAGGTTAAAAAGTCCGATTCTTTTTCCGGGAACAACACCTGACGCTTTACCGCAACAGGCCAATGGATCAGATAAAGGTCCAAATAATCCAGTTGAAGATCTTGCATCGATTGCATTAAGCCTTTCTCTACCTGGTCCTCTTCATGAAAATTATTCCAAAGTTTGGAGGTGACAAACACTTCTTCTCTTTTTACCAACCCATTTTCAAATGCTTCACTCAGGGCCTTCCCGACTTCTTTTTCATTTTGGTAAACAGCTGCGCAGTCAATATGGCGGTAACCGGTCTCCAAAGCCCAAAGAACAGCTTGGTACACCTCTCCTGGTGCTGATTTCCAAGTCCCCAGACCCAAAATAGGCATCTTATCTCCATTATTAAATTTGATGAATCTCATTGATTAGTAGGTTTTAAAAGTATAAAATATTGTTAAGCGTGTTGGTTTTTAAACCAATAAATTCCTGAAATTATGTAAATTCTTCCCATAAATCGGCGAGTTGATAGGGACTTCCTTCAGCCACCCAGGCGGGCCCAGGTGTGTAACGATAGGGTCCCTCCATTCTATTGATCTTTTCCATATCTTCCTTTTCTAAATTTAAATTTAAGGAAGAAAAATTTTCTTTTATCCGTGCGGGGTTTACAGATTTAGGGACCACTGAGGTGCCACGTTCCATGGCCCAGCTCAGGACAACCTGGGCAGCGGTAGCATGGTGTTTTGCTGCAATTCTTGCAATTTCATCATCCTCCAACAAAATGGGTAAATTCACTTCTCCTTTAGCCACCCGGTAAGCCGCACCTAATGGACCATATCCGGTCAAAAAAATCCCCTCTCTTTCACAATAGCCTTTAAGCCCATTTTGGGGCAGGTAGGGATGTAATTCCACCTGATTGACCTCGGGATGAATTCGGGCATTTTTCTTAATTTCTTTCAATTTTCCAATATTGAAATTAGAAACGCCAATGTGGCGGGTCAATCCCTGGTCCACCAATCTTTCCATGGCATCCCAGGTAGCGGCCAAAGGCGCCTCTTGATAAGTCAAAAAGTCACTGGACCGAGAAGGAAAGTCAACCCCTTTCTTAATGGCCACTGGCCAATGTACCAAATACAGGTCCAATTGATCCAATTGCAGATTTTCCAGGGTAATCTTCAGCGCAGGCAGAACATCTTTCTTTAAATGGGAATCATTCCAAAGCTTGGAAGTTATCCAAATATCTTCCCTTTTTACCCAACCTTCTCCAAATGCTTTTTGAAGGGCGGCCCCGATTTCCTTTTCATTTTTATAAATATGTGCACAATCAATGTGTCTATAACCTGCCTGAATGGCCGTAAGAACTGCTTGATAAACTTCATTGGGTTTGGATAACCATGTGCCCAATCCCAATGCAGGCATGGTATCCCCATTTTTAAATTTAAATACTTTCATGTGATCATATAAATATTTCAAAAAACGGAAAATAATGAACTATTTCCCATTTAAAGATTGATTATTTTAAATTAAATGACAAATATTTAAATGAAAATAATTAAAGATAAAAACTGAAAAGCTGACTCCTATTTCACCTATGTCAAAATGTCTTTAACCACTTTACCTGCCACATCTGTTAGTCGGAACCTCCTTCCCAGATGTTTGTAAATCAGTCTTTCGTGATCTAAACCCAACTGATGAAGAACAGTGGCCTGAAAATCATGCACATGTACCGGATCCTTGGTAATATTATAACCGAATTCATCCGTTTCTCCATAAACAAATCCTGGTTTTACCCCCCCCCCGGCCATCCAAATGCTGAAACATCTTGGATGGTGGTCTCTTCCGTAATTTTCTTTGGTTAATTTACCTTGGGAATAATTGGTCCTACCAAACTCTCCTCCCCAAATCACCAAGGTTTCATCCAATAAGCCCCTTTGCTTAAGGTCAGTGATCAAGGCAGCAGATGCCTGATCCACATCTTTTGCCTGGGCGGCCATTTCGGTAGGCAAATTTCCATGTTGGTCCCAACCCTGATGGTACAACTGCACGAACCTTACCCCATTTTCTGATAATTTCCTTGCCAATAAACAATTAGCGGCAAATGTTCCTGGTTTTCTGCTGTTCTCCCCATATAGATCAAAAATCATATCGGGCTCCTTGGATAAATCAGTGGCTTCCGGTACAGCAGTCTGCATTCGGTAGGCCATTTCATATTGGGCTACTTTGGCGTGGATCTCAGGATCTCCCAACTTTTCAAAAGAATGTTGGTTTAATTCTGATAACTTATCCAACATTTTTCTTCTCTCGTTACGCGATAGGCCTTCTTGATCGCTTAGGTAAAGAACAGGATCATCTCCACTGCTAAACTGCACGCCTTGGTGTATCGATTCCAAAAATCCATTGCTCCAAAGTTTGGAATACACCCCTTGACCGTTTCCATCTCCCTTGGACAAGAGTACGGTGAAAGCCGGTAAATTATTGTTTTCACTGCCTAAGCCATAACTCAACCAGGCCCCCATACTCGGCCTGTTTCCCTGCTGTGCGCCTGTTTGAAAAAAAGTCAGTGCAGGATCATGGTTGATGGCTTCGGTGTGCATGGATTTGATGATACAAATATCATCCACTATTTTGGCAGTATGGGGAAAAAGATCACTTACCCAGGCCCTTGCCTCTCCATATTGCTGAAAATCATAAATGGAACCTACCATTGGAAAGGAGGTTTGGCTGGCAGTCATACCGGTAAGCCGTTGACCCTGCCTGACAGAATCAGGAAGTTCCTCTCCCCACAATTCCCGGAGTTTGGGCTTAAAATCAAAGGATTCCAATTGTGAAGGGGCTCCATTTTGGAAAAGATAAATTACCCTTTTTGCTTTTGGGGCAAAATGGGGAATACCTGCCATTTGCTCATCCAAAGAGGTATCAGCCCCTCCCTTAAATAAATCCGGAATGAGTAATGAGCCCAATGCTGCACTACCCAGTCCCAAACTTAGTTTGGAGAGAAAATGCCTGCGATTGATATTCAGTCCGTGATTAATGATTTCCTTATCCATGATTATGATCTGGTTATTGTCTCTTCTAAATTGTAAATTAATGTAATTACCTGCATCAAAGCTGCAGTCTCTATGGGATTTAGGTTTTCTCCAGAGGGAAACTCTCCAACTTCCAGGACCTCCTTAGCCTTATCAGGAGCGTCTTTATAAGTAGTCAACATTTCTTGGTGTTGTAGCTGCAATATACCCATTTCCTGGGTATCAGGTTTCCTACCTACAATCGATCTAAAAGCGGTGTAAATTTTATCCTTTCCGGAAGATTCTGTTTTCAAAAGATTTTCCGCAAACACACGGGAAGCTTCTAAAATCATAGGATCATTCATCATCACCAATGCCTGAAGGGGTGTATTGGTAGCCTCTCTTTTGGTTTCACAAAGATCCCTGTTACTGCCATCAAATATCATCATTGAGGGCGGCGGAAGTGTTCTTTTGATGAAGCTATACAAACCCCTTCGGTAAAGCTTTTCGCCATGATCCTGTATATAGGTTCCCAAAATACCAAATTTGGCACCAGTGGATGCAGCAGCCTCCCACAGTCCATCAGGCTGATAGGGTTTTACACTGGGCCCCCCAATTTCCTTTTCCAATAATCCACTACTGGCCATCACCAGGTCTTTGACCAGTTCTGCTTTTAGCCTTTGTCTATCCGACCTAGTATAAAACCGGTTGTCCGGATCACTTAATAATTTTTCTGAGTTGATGGAGGAAGACTGTTTATAGGTAGAAGAGCTGACAATCAATTTTACCAATCTCTTAATATCCCAGCCCGTTTCCATAAAATCCATTGCCAGCCAATCCAAAAGTTCAGGATGAGAAGGTAAGTCGCCCTGCATTCCAAAATCTCCCTCAGTACCTACCAGGCCCTTTCCAAAAAATTCCAGCCAAATGCGGTTGACGAATACCCTTGCTGTTAATGGGTTTCTTTCATCAAAAAACCATTGGGCCAGGCCTAAACGGTTTTTCGGGAACTGTGGCCCAAAAGGGAGGATATTTGAAGGGGTCCCTGGAAATACCTGATCTCCGGGAGCATCATATGCTCCTCTCTCCAATACATAAGTGCTTCTGGCCGTATCAGTGATGTCACCCATTACAGAAACCATTAAATCCAGTGTGTCCGGCTTGTTGACAAATGACAGGATCCCATTTATGTCTTCATTGGTAATTTGAATTTTGGGATGCTTTGCATAGGTTTCCGGACCGCCCACATTGGATTCATGTCCCACTTCCTTCACATTATTGAAAAAGGCAAACATTTGAAAATATTCCTTTTGGGAAAAAGGATCAAATTTATGGTCATGACACTGTGCACATTCCATCGTAATTCCCAAAATGGCCTTACTGACGGTATTGGTCCTGTCTACCACATATTCCACCCTGTATTCTTCATCAATTACCCCACCCTCTTCGGTAATTTTGTGGTTTCGGTTAAAGCCTGTTGCCAACACTTGCTCCTTGGTGGCATCTGGCAATAAATCCCCGGCGATCTGCCAGGTAATGAACTGGTCATAGGGAAGATTTTTGTTAAAGGCATGGATGACCCAATCTCTCCAGGGCCATTGACTGCGATAATTATCATCCTGATACCCATGGGAATCTGCATACCTCGCCAGATCCATCCATTGGATAGCCATCTTTTCCCCATATGCTTTATCAGCCAACAACGAATCAATAAGGGCTTCGTAAGCTTCTGACCCATCTTCATTCAGAAAATTATCCATCATTGCCAACGTTGGCGGTAACCCGGTGATATCCAAAGAAACCCTTCTCAAAAGCATCTCCTTATCCGCTTCCAAATTGGGTCCCAATCCCATTTCTTCTTGTTTATCCAAAATAAAATAGTCAATTGGATTGGTGGGCCATTGGGTCTGTTCTATTCCCGGCAAATTTGATTTTTTGGGAGGGACAAAGGCCCAGTGAGGTTCATATTTAGCCCCCTGACGAATCCATTTTTCAATCAATTTGATCTGGTCATCTTCCAATGAAAGTTTGGAATCAGGAGGGGGCATTTTTTCCCCTTGGTCTTCGGAAACTATCCTCAGATAAACTTCGGATTTGCCAGGTTTTCCCGAAACAAGGGCATGCTTCTCAGGGTCCTCCTTCAAGGCCTGAAAGGCCTCTTCTTCAATATCCAATCTTAAATCTGCTTCCCGTTTATTGGCATCGGGTCCATGGCAGGCATAACAATTATCTGAAAGAATAGGCCTGATATGAAAGTTATAACTGATTTGATCCGGTAAAGCTTTATCCCCTTCCTTCATCCCTGTATTACAGGAAAAGGATAAGGCAACAATAAAGACCATCCCAAGCTTAAAAATGGGTAGTGAAACTGAGTTCAATATTTCAACAAGCATCAACTTTTTCATTTTTAACAATTACTTAGGATTTAGTTATAGCCTCTTCCATATTGTAAATGGTTTGTACCACCTGCATAAGGGCGGCAAGCTGGGGAAGTGGCAGGGACTTTACCAAAGGAAATTCCCCTACATTGACAAGCTTACCTGCCACATCAACTTTTTCTTTGTAAATGTTCAGTTGGTCATCATGATAACCTTTCAAAATAGCCAACTCCTGGGTATCCGGCGTCCTTCCAATGATCAATTTAAAGGCTTTGAAGATTTTTGCTTCCCGATCTGATTCAAGGGAATTATCTTTAAGCAAACTGGAAGCCAACACCCTGGAAGCCTCAAGCACCGTAGGATCATTCATCATCACCAATGCCTGTAAAGGGGTATTGGTCCTTACCCGTTCCACTTCACAACCATCCCTGTTGCTCGCATCGAAAAGGATCATGGTAGGTGGCGGTACAGTCCGTTTGATGAAAGTGTACAAGCCTCTTCTGTATAATGACTTTCCACTATCCTGCTCATACTCCGATAAATTGCCCCGCCCGGAACCAGCGGATTCCCACAAACCCTCCGGCTGATAAGGTTTGACGCTGGGGCCGCCAATTTCAGGAACCAATAATCCGCTACTTGCCAGGACAAGGTTCCGGACTTGCTCAGCGGGTAATCGGAACCGTGGAAACCTTGAAATATAACGGTTTTCAGGATCTTTTTCCAATTTTGTTGGATCCACTGCCGAGGACTGATGGTAGGTAGCAGAACTTACTATTTTTTTGATTAATGCTTTGATATCCCAACCACTTTCCATAAAATCTACAGCTAACCAATCCAACAATTCCGGATGGCTGGGCAAGGCCCCCTGCATCCCAAAATCCCCAGGGGTATTGACCAGGCCTGTCCCAAATATTTCCTGCCATATTCTGTTGACAAAAACCCTGGCTGTCAATGGGTTGTTTTTATCAAAAAGCCATTTGGAAAGTCCCAACCTGTTCTTGGGAAATTGCTCCGGAAAGCGGAGAATGGCATCCGGGGTACCATGTTGCACCTCTTTCCCTGGAGAGGCGTAATCCCCTCTTTCCAGAATAAAGGTTTTCCTTAGGCTGTCCGCATCCCCCATTACCGAAACCTTCAATACATCGGATTCTGATAACAGCGAAAGATGGTTCGCCCCTTTGTCCACTTTTCCGATAATCGACTTTACATGGGTTACAGAATCAGGAAAGTTTACAAAGGATAAAATATTTTCCACATCCGAATCCGTGATTTCCAGCATGGGTAATTTAGCCGGGCTCTTTTTGGAAAAACCTGGAGTAGATTCTTCCATCCCATATTCTGCCACATTGTTGAAAAATGCATATAGTTGAAAGTATTCTTTTTGCGAAATGGGATCGAATTTGTGGTCATGGCATTGTGCACATTCTATGGTAACCCCCAAAATTGCCTTACCAAGGGTATTGGTACGGTCAATTACATACATCGATCTATATTCCTCATCAATAGCCCCGGATTCTTCTGTGATTTTATGATTACGGTTAAATCCTGTAGCCAGGATTTGTTCTTTGGTGGCATTGGGCAATAAATCTCCCGCCAGTTGCCAGGTAAGAAATTGGTCGTAGGGCATATTTTTGTTGAAGGCATGGATTACCCAATCCCGCCATGGCCACTGGGTTCTATAATAGTCGTCTTGGTAACCATGCGAATCAGCGTATCTTGCCACATCCATCCAGTGAACGGCCATTTTCTCTCCATACCCCTTATGCTCCAATAACTGATCGATCACTTCTTCTTCCGAAATCCTGTTATTATTAAATTTTTCCATCAAATCCAGGTCTGGCGGCAAACCGGTAATATCAAAGGAAAGTCTTTTCAGAAACATCTCTTTATCCGCTATGGGATTAGGGGACAGTCCCTCATCTTCCTGGGCAGACAGGATATAATAATCCAGTTCATTTCTAGGCCAATTTTCTTCCCGCACTTTTGGCAAAGGTTTTTTTTCGGGGACTAAAAATGCCCAGTGGGGTTCATAGACTGCTCCTTGTTGAATCCATTTTTTGATTAACCGGACCTCATGTTCGCTGAGGGCAAGGTTCGATTCCGGAGGGGGCATCTTTTCGGTAGGTTCCGATGAAATGATTCGTTGATAGGCCACAGAGGAAGAAGGGTTACCTGGAACCAGAGCATGGGCATTTGGATTTTCCTTCAGAGCAGCGAAAGCATTGTCCTGTAGGTCAAACCTTAATCCTGCTTCCCGTTGATTGGCATCAGGACCATGGCAGGCATAACAATTTTGAGAAAGTATAGGACGAATATGGAAATTGTAGCTGATGGTTTCAGGCATTTCCTTCCCTTCTTTTTCCTTGCAGGAAAAAACCCAAAGGAAAAGTCCCAAATAAAAAACAAGGACGACAAAATGGTTTATTTTATCGGAAATTTGATATTTCATCATGATTTTAATATAATCAATTTTTGCTGCAGATGCAAAAACAATGGGTATAAGCTTTTATTAATCAATTACAATGCCCAGATTAATGTAAGTATCTATTTAAACACAAATATTACAAATATTTAGAATGATTTTGTCAAAAAATTTTATTAGAGGTCATTTTTAGGTTTATCTTTTTGACCAAAGCGATAATATCATAATCTCCTCCTTTTTGAAAACAATTAATTTTCTGATTTTCTACCATATTATTACTCGGACTTGAAACTTAAAAAGAAAAATGAAAACCAACATCTTAGCAATAATGATCGGCGCCATTGGCCAGTTAAGGGAAAAGTATCAACAAGGCCAGATAAGCCAAATATAAGCCGATAAACACCAGCCCCTCCCATCGTTCCAAACTTCTCCCCTTTCCTGAAAAAAGAAATAAAAACAACAACAATCCCGCCACACAATTCAATAAGATGTCCATAAAATTCCCGCTTTTTACACCTACCGGAAGTACTATGGCGGACAAACCCAAAATAAAAAAGATATTGAAAATATTGGACCCCACCACATTTCCAATGGCGATGTCCACTTTCTTTTTCCTTACTGCCGACAGGGAGGTGGCCAGCTCAGGAAGGGAAGTACCAATAGAAACGATGGTTAATCCAATTAATCTTTCCGACCAACCAAATTGTTGGGCAATGTAGACCGCATTATCAACTATGAATTTGCCGCCTAAAACCAAACCTCCCAATCCCAAAATCATCCAAAAAAATGCCCATCCAGTTGTATAACTTTTTATATCGATCTCTTCTGTGGCCGAACCCGGATTTTTGGAAACCATAATGTTATAAACCAGAAATACCGAAAAGAAGAGTAATAGGATGATCCCGTCTCCTCTCGAAATAATATTTTGCTCCGCTGCATTTAAATAAGCGTCTGCAGCAAGTACCAAAACGGAAATGGCAGCTAAAAAACTCATGGGAATTTCAATCCAGGTAGTATTGCTTTTTACCGTTAATGGAAAAATCACAGCCGTAATTCCCAGTATTGCCAGTACGTTGAAAATATTGCTTCCCAAAACATTGGCCATTACCATTTCCGAGGAACCTTTGGTGGAAGCCATTAAGTTGACAGCAAGCTCCGGTGCCGAAGTGCCAAATGCCACCACCGTAAGTCCGATGACAATATTGGGAATACCATAATTACTGGCCAGACCTGAGGCGGCTTCCACCAATTTTTCGGCTCCTCCCACCAAAAGGACAAATCCCAATACCAATAAAATTACCGCAACAATCATTTTTTTTCGTAAAGTTATAAGAATGGAATGAAATGATTAAAAAAATTGCTTTAAAATCTGTCCGGTAGTTTAAGGAAAAATGTCAAAATAATATGTATATATGTCCTTGAATCAACAGTTCAATGCATGAAATTTCTAACCTCTCAATTATCCTTTTTACTTCAAAATAAACCCAATAGGAGAAACCTTAAATTACTGTTCAGGTTTTTATTCATTTTGTTGGCGATGGTCCTTGTTTTTACGGTAGCTTTTCATCTGATCATGATCAGTGAGGGCCGGTATTTTTCCTGGGTAACGGGATTGTACTGGACTTTTACGGTGATGTCCACGTTGGGATTTGGTGACATTACTTTTGAGAGCGACTGGGGTCGGGTGTATACCATGGTCGTACTACTATCCGGCATGCTTTTTCTTTTGGTTTTATTCCCATTTACCTTCATCAATTTTTTCTATTCGCCATGGATGAAGGCCCAGGAACAGTCCAGGGTCCCTAAGGTATTATCGGAAAAAATGAAGGGTCATGTGGTCCTCACCCACTTTGATCCGGTATCAGAAGCATTGATTAAAAAGCTTAAGCGGATAGAAATACCCTATGTATTATTGGTTAAGGATTTATCAGAAGGGCTCCGATTAAGAGAAATGGACATCAATGTGATGCTGGGAGATTTGGATGATCCCCTTACCTATAAAAATCTTCACATCCACCAAGCCAGCTTGGTGGCAACAACCTCCACCGATGTGGCCAATACCAGTGTGGCTTTTACCATTAGGGAGGTATGTGAAAATATTCCCATCATTGCCTCCTGTAATTTAGAGGCATCTGAAGACATCCTTAAATTTGCCGGATGTAACCATGTCTTAAGCTTAGGCCAAATGATGGGAATATTCCTTTCCAGGAGGGCCAGTGGCGGTGATGCTTCGGCTTTGGTAATCGGGAAATTTGAAAACCTAAACATCGCGGAAGCCACTGTAAGCGGATCTTCTTTGGTGGGATTAACTTTGAGGGAGGCCAGCTTAAGAGAGAATGTTGGGGTAAGCGTTTTGGGTTTTTGGATCAGAGGAAAATACCAGGCCGCCCAACCGGACACCGAAATCACAGGGAATTCGGTGTTGGTGCTGGCAGGAACAAGTTCCCAAATTGCAGCCTACAATGCACTTTATTGCGTCAAAAAGCACCATACCGAGCCACTGGTAATTATAGGTGGAGGAAGGGTAGGCCGGGCCACTGGAAAGGCCCTTGAAAGCCGAAAACTTGATTTTAGAATTATAGAAAAAATCCCTGAAAGGGTAAAAAAATCTGACAAATATATTTTTGGAGATGCCGCAAATTTAGAAGTACTCGAACAGGCAGGGATCAACAAGGCTCCCAGTGTGATCATCACCACCCATGAAGATGAAATCAATGCCTATTTGACCATATATTGCCGAAAATTAAGACCTGATATCCAAATCATTACCCGATCCACTTTGGAAAGAAACCTTGACACCATGCATAGGGCAGGTGCAGATTTTGTCATGTCATATGCCTCTATGGGGGCAAATGCCATCTATAATCTGTTGCAAAAAAGTGATATTTTAATGGTGGCTGAAGGATTGGATTTGCTCAAAATACAAGTTCCGGAGCAATTGAAAGGAAAGACGATTGCCGATTCATGTATCCGGCAAGAGACGGGGTGCACCATCATTGCCATCAGGCACCTTGAAAAAATGACCGTCAATCCAAATCCAACCGAAATTCTACCTGAAGAAGCAGAAATCATCCTAATTGGAACAGCAGAAGCGGAAAATAAATTTTTTAAAAAATACGGTGTTTAATAATTCTGACACATTGATTGCAGGGGGTTAGCTGAAGCTGATCAAGGGTTGATTTGAGTTTTTGTTAAGAGCTGTTTGCCAGTTTCATTTTTTAAATAGATAGGCCCGGTTGAACCTTAACTGTCCTAAAATATGGGAATTATAAAAAAATAATTAAATAATATATTGGTATTTTTGAATTTTTAATCCATATTTTTGCATTAGGTAACAAAAGTTCAACCAATTAAACCATATTTTGAACCCGACTATTGGCGCTTAATTTATTTTTGAATCAAATTTTAACCAATATGACCAACATTCAAAACTCTTTGGCACTAGCCTTTTTGCCAGGATATTTATTTTCCTGCCAATATGAGCAACAGCTAAACAAAAACCGTGAAAATGAACCGCCACCAGTAACCCAGAACCCTGATGAAGCTTCCGATCAGAAATTAATCCGAAAGTTCTTGAAAGCCATTCAATCACAGGGATTTGAATACCTGGAAGAAATCCTTCATCCAACATTTAAATGTATCAATACCAATACAGATTCCATTAACAACAGTAAGGAGGAACTCGATTTGTGGAAATCACAACACGAGAAATGGAAACATATTTCATTTGAAGAACCAACCCTCAAAAGCATAGTGGTAAACAGGGGAATTTTAAAGGGTAATTGGACCTTGGTTTGGACTACTTTTTCCGCATTGGACAAGAGGAATCTTAAACCGCTTAAGCTTGATTACCATATGGCAGTGAAAACCGAGGACAATAAAATCGTAGAAGTACAAACCTGGCACCAGGCAGAGGAGGAAAATTCAACTTTTTTTTAATAATTTTTTTGATCGGTTAAAGTTACTATTTTTGGTCAGGTATTTTCTCCGGGGTTTTTGTTTCACGGTTTTACCTGTGATGACGATTAAACCATCCGTTCATTAAAACCTTGAAATTCCGGGATTTTTTCTAATTTCAATTTAAAAATTTATGAATGAATATGTATTGGGCGTAGATTTCGGAACGGATTCTGTCAGGTCAATTCTTGTGGATGCCTCAGATGGCCGTACTTTGGCCAGTAATGTCTACCCTTACCCCCGATGGAAAGCGGGAAAATTCTGTAACCCCAACCATAACCAATTCCGACAACATCCCTTGGACCATTTGGAAGGTTTGTCAACAACTATCCGGAAAGTGGTGGAAAAAAGTGGCATTCTTCCTGAAAGGATAAGGGGGATTTGTATTGACACCACAGGCTCATCACCGCTTCCTGTTAACCATGAAGGGCAGGCGCTAGCCTTGTTGCCTGAGTTTGAAGAAAATCCCAATGCCATGGTGATCCTGTGGAAAGACCATACGGCCATCAAAGAAGCAGATGAAATCAACCAGCTGGCAAGAACATGGGGAGGAGAAGATTTCACCAAATATGAAGGAGGGATTTATTCCTCCGAATGGTTTTGGGCAAAAATACTACATGTTGTCCGAGAAGATCCGAAAATTGCTGAAGCTGCTTATTCATGGATGGAACATTGCGATTTTTTAACTTATACGCTGATTGGAGGGAAAAATCTTCCTGAATTTAAAAGAAGCAGGTGTGCGGCAGGGCACAAGGCATTATGGCATGAAAGCTGGGAAGGTCTCCCCAGCCCAACGTTTCTGGAAAAACTGGACCCGAAATTATCCAATTTAAAGGAGCGTTTATACACTAAAACCTACACTTCTGACATTCCAGCGGGTAAACTTTCCCAAAAATGGGCTGAAAAATTGGGATTATCTACTGAAACGGTAGTCGCAGTGGGTACTTTTGATGCCCATGCCGGTGCCGTAGGCGGGGAAGTGGCTGATCATACCCTGGTAAAAGTGATGGGAACCTCCACCTGTGATATCATGGTGACCGATTACCAATCTCTGGGTGATCATACCGTCAAAGGAATTTGCGGACAGGTAGATGGTTCCGTTATTCCGGGAAAAATCGGTCTTGAGGCAGGCCAGTCCGGGTTTGGAGATGTTTTGGCCTGGTTCATCAATTTGATTTTGCAGCCCACCCGTAATGCCCTTCTAAAATCCAACACCCTGAATGAAATAGAAAAGGAAAAATTGATTGAAGAATTGGAAATGAATTTAATCAGCCAGTTATCTGAGGCCGCAGAGAAAATTAAAGTGGGGGATACAGAAGTAATTGCTCTGGATTGGATCAACGGAAGAAGAACCCCAGATGCCAACCAGAACCTTAAAGGCGCGCTCCTAGGCTTAAATATGGGTACAGATGCCCCCCGGGTTTTCAAAGCATTGGTTGATGCCATTTGTTTTGGATCAAAGAGAATTGTTGAAAGATTTAAGGATGAAGGGATATTAATTGAAAGTGTCATCGCTTTGGGAGGGGTCGCCAAAAAATCCACTTTAGTAATGCAAACCATGGCTGATGTTTTGGGAATGCCTATTAAAGTGGCCCGATCGGAACAGGCTCCTGCTTTGGGTGCTGCCATGTATGCTGCTGTGGCCTCAGGGATTCATGCCGATTTAGCTTCTGCTATTGCCTCCATGGGCAATGGCTTTGAGAATGTATATCAACCTGATCCTCAAAACACCGCTATTTACAAGGAAAAATATTCAAAATACCTTGATTTTGGAAAGTTCATCGAAGAACAGACCTGATTATTTGGTCTCCATTTTTTATAGTTATCTCTATAGTTTAAGGATGAATGATTAACAGGTTGGAAGGTGGCATCCCTAACCAGGAGGCCCATTTTATTTCCTGGCCATCCGCTTTTTTCATAACAGGCTTTATCATCCTAAGCCTCAAACATATAAGTTGAATTATTAAATCAACAAAATTTGGAAATAGACTCAGAATTCACTAAAATTAAATTGATTTATTAAACACCCAATTTTAAACATTAAATAAGATCTGGATGTTATGATTTCATCGTAAATAGTGAATGTGGACCATTCACGCACCAACTCACAATAAAATAAACTATATTTCAACATTTACCGTTACTAACAAAACAAAATTGTATGAAAAACTTAAACTACTTCATCTTTGTTTTGCTGATCATCAACTCTGCCTGCTTGTCACAAAGAGATTTTATTGCAGAATATGATTATAATTACAAAGGGGCATTCAAAAAGTATAAAACTTTTGGCTTTGTAGAAGAGGAAGGAAAAAATGAAGCCGATTTCACAGGAATAATTGAAAAGACTATTTCCTCCAGGCTTGGTTCACAGGGTTTTCGGATGCGGGACAATAATCCGGATTTACTGATCATACATAAATTATACTTAAGCGAAGTAAGGTATAGGGGCTATAACCAACCTGATTTTGATTATTGGTTGAAAAAACAAGGAATAGAAATCATCGAGGAAACTGCTCTTGACAGTATTGAAAGGCAAAAGAAAGGGGAAAATTACAATGCCGTCAAGTATACCCAAAATGATGGAATGCTGGTGATTTTAGTAATCGATCATAAAAAGGGAAACACCATCTGGCAGGGTTATACTTCGGCCTATTTTGATTATGCCTCTCCCAACATACATATTGATTTGACAAGGGCTACCTATAAAGTAATGGACCAGTTTAAAATACTTACCAGGGAAAATTAATCTTGACATTCATTTCAATTTAAATTTCATCCCGGAGCCAAATCCGGGATTTTTTTTGATCAGATGAATGGCCAAGGAAGTGGCCCCGAACTTAATTTAATGGTAATACGCCAATGTTCAACGCATATCCATACCTTTGCCACCATGTCAGACCAAAGTATTTCTTCCAACGAAAAGTTTTTAAAGCAATTGTCAATAGCTGCTTTCAATGAAATGCAGGAGGATTTTATAGATAAAACTTATCAATCCGACGATGTTATGCTCTTGGCACCTACAGGCTCTGGGAAAACCCTTGCATATCTTATTCCTTTGGTTAACCAACTTAAGGAAGGCAATCCGAATGTGCAGGCCCTAATTGTGGTACCTTCCAGGGAATTGGCCATTCAGATCGAAGAGGTTTTTAAATCATTGAAAACAAACTTTAAAGTGAGCACCTTTTACGGGGGCCACTCCATGAAGACCGAGCAAAACCGGCTTAGAGATGCTCCTGCTGTCATTATTGGTACCCCTGGGAGGCTTTCTGATCATCTTATTAGAAAATCCTTCGATCCCAAGGTAATCCAAATGGTGGTTTTGGATGAATTTGACAAATCACTTCAATTTGGATTTCATGAACAATTAAGGGTCATTTTTGAAAACCTCAGCGGAAAACAAAAGCACCTGCTTACCTCAGCCACCCAGCTGGATAGGCTGCCCGATTTTTTGCCCCTGAAAAAATTGGTTACGGTCAATTATCTAAAAAACAGGAAGGATTCAAAACTCACGCTGAAACTGTTGCGCACCAGTAGTGTTGAAAAAGCAGATAGGCTGATGCGTTTGGTTGCGGGGTTTGAACAGGAAGCCTGCCTTGTTTTTTGCAATCACCGGGAAGCAGTAAACCGAATCAGTACCTTGCTGACAGACAATGCCTTTGAGCACGTGGTATTACATGGAGGAATGGAACAATTGGACCGGGAAAAAAACCTGATCAAATTCAGAAGTGGAACCCATCAACTCATGATTGCCACAGACCTGGCCTCCAGGGGGCTGGATATACCTGAAATCAAACATGTGGTGCATTACCAGCTTCCGCCAAAAGAAAATGCATTTATTCACCGAAATGGTAGAACTGCCCGAATGGATGCTGATGGCCAGGGATACCTGGTTTTGGCCCATGATGAAACATTACCAGATTATTTGGGGGAAGATTTGGAGGAGGTCGAGTTACCTGAAGGATTTCAGGCACCCCTTCCATCTTCCTTGGTCTGTGTATACATCAGTGCAGGCAAGAAAGACAAAATCAGCAAAGGGGATGTAGTAGGCCTATTGACCAAAAAAGGAGGCCTTAGCAGTGAGGATATCGGTTTGATCACCATCATGGACCAGGCCACCTATGTGGCAGTACACCGGGAAAAAGTGAACAAAATGTTGGAAAAAGTGGATCTGGAGAAATTAAAAAAGGTAAAGGTAAGGGTGGCATTGGCCAATTAGCCGATTATCATGTTAATTATTGGTAAGCGCATTAAGGGACAGGTTTAAAAAAAATCCTCCCAGATTGGGCATTTTAAGATAATCACTGATTTTCTTAAAATGCCCATCCTGGGAGGATTAACTTGTTCCTATTTGATTTTCCTCAAGTTCTTGAAAAACTTTTCAGAATTTTATTTCTATAATAGGAGAATAGTTAAACCTACTCAAGGAGTTTTCTGTCAACACCGCCACCCGGGCATAATAGGTTTTTCCAATTTCCAGATCGGGTATCTCATCCTCAAAGGACATTTCATAAATATTCTCATTTTCCAGTATTTCCAAATCATTTTCCTCAGAGGATAATTTATTGGTAGTAGTTTGGTGGATAATGGGAGAATCAGCACAGATCAACATGCTTCTTATAATTTTCCTCTCAGGATTGGTCTGGGAAATTTTATAGGTTGCTTTGATACCTGACTCCGTTTTTGAAATATTTACATTCAGTAATCTCGCAAAAGGTTCTACTTCAAAAGTAATATTCTGGTTTTTTGTTAAATCCAAATCCACTTCCACCACGCTGGATTGTTCAAAGGGACCCTCCAGAGTCAAGGCTAAATATTTAGCCGAAAAAATTCTGGTATTTTTAAAGGTACCATCAGACTTGGTCCAGAAGTCATAAGGGACAGGATTGGTATACCCTTCTTCCATCAGTCGGATTTTAATCCCATCCGGCTGCCTCGTTTGAATGGTTTCACCAGTCAATTTATCCACCACCATTCCCTCTAATATTTTATCAGGAATATCGTAATTATCCAATTCACAGGAAGTGAGCATTACACAGAGTCCTATTAATGAAATTATTATATTTTGACGCATAATTTTCTCGTTTATGGATTAATAAAAGTTTTAGTACCCCGGGTTTTGAATGAGGAGTGAATTGGTTTCAATTATCCCTGTGGCAATTTTATAGTAATACATATTGGGCGTATAGGTCCTGGTAAACTTTTCTGCCGGCAATACTTTTTTGGAAAAAGTGTAAGTGTCATTATCCAGGTTGTATACTGGCCAGATACCATAGGTGTCTCTATTGAAAACTACCTCATGAAATATTCTCCACCTTTTCATATCCCAATACCGGTTACCTTCGAATGCAAATTCAACCTTCCGTTCCTGCCTGTAATCTTCAATGGTGATGGGCTCCTGGTATTCCGAAATTCCAGCCCTTTGCCGAATCCTATTCACGTATTTTCTAGCTTCCGGCTCAT
>JBBDSA010000043.1:0-6446 GCA_040905165.1 Cyclobacteriaceae bacterium
TTGTCCGACAAAAACCTACCGGTTTTTATCAGCCAAAAACGAACTTGCCCCTCCCGTTTCCATATAGATTTGGAATGGGAAGAGGGAGAAAAATCCTCGCAACTCGGATTTTTAAAACAACAAAGAAAATATTACCTGGTTCTGCTTTTCCTCCTGATCATATACAATATTGCCGGAGGGCTATTCCCGGACGAAAACCTGGCCATGTCCGTGCAACTTCAATACATTCTCGCCTATGGAACAGGCTTTTGTATGGGGGCTTATTTTCCTTATTATTTTTACAGGGCATACAACATCACCCACCTGGAATTTCATGCCAAATACGGGGTGTTGATATTTTTCATCCTGCCCTTTATCATCTTTTTCTGTGTGCTATATCCATTTGGATTGGATTTAATGACAGTCATCTATGTGGGCATGATCATTCCGTTTATTTATGCTTTTTATATGGTGTACAATATACTTTGGGGCATCCGGCAAAGGTACAGGCACAGGAAAACATCCT
The DNA here is from genome assembly GCA_040905165.1 of Cyclobacteriaceae bacterium. Taxonomy (GTDB): domain Bacteria; phylum Bacteroidota; class Bacteroidia; order Cytophagales; family Cyclobacteriaceae; genus Cyclobacterium. The sequence continues at coordinate 506 of JBBDSA010000043.1, forward strand.
TTGATGCCATTTTGTCCTATATCGCCGTCAGTCCATGGTCCTTGATGCCCTTATTGGCCTACCTGCAGGTAACCCAGCTTACAGAGGTCCTATTTACCAATGGCGGCTTCCTTATCATCACCTTCCTTTTTTTCCGGAACATGATTGATGAAAGCCGAAAGGACATGGAAACCTTAAATCTGATGCAGACCAAAAACGAAAATGAAATTTTTATTATCCGGTGTGAGAAATTGGGTCTAACTAAAAGGGAAATCGAAGTCTGTCAATTGGTAAAGATTGGTTTAAATTACAAAGATATCGGTGAGACCCTCAATATCTCCGAAAGGACGGTCAACAAGCATGTAGAGAATATTTTCAAGAAGGCAAAAAGTAACAATAAATTTGACCTGCTGAATAAGATTACCAGGGGTGAAAGGACGGCTGAGATGGGTTGAGTATATTTAACCCAGAAAATAATAAATGGCAGATTCTTATTTGCCAAAAGTGGTGCAGTTATAATTTCCAATTACAAAATTTTTTCAACATCTGAAAATTGAATTTGACCGGGCATGGGGGCTGTCAGTATATTTCCACCAGTCGGGTAGGCACCTTTTTTTATAAAATATCGTTAACTTTGTATTGTGAAGGAAAAAATCAACATAGCCAAAGTCCTCCCCAAACATCTATTTTGGGATATGGACCATAGTACGCTTGACTTTGAAAGGGACAAGGATATTATTATTCCACGAGCCCTCTTTGCAACCACACCGGAAACATTTGATACAGATATTGCTACACTGGAAAACCTATACTCCAGAAAGCAGATCCTAAAACATCTCAAGACTACAAAAGAAAGGATAAGCAACGAGGTCTGCAGGTTGGTTGCCAAAAGATATGATGTGAATACTTTCTTGCGTTTTAAGCAATGAAGGCTGTTGACCCTTTATTGGTTTCAACAATTAAAGAACTTCAGCAACTCCCATCCCTATACAGCTTTATGCTGGCAGGGGGAACCAACCTGGCACTTTTGTACAACCATCGGGTCTCTTATGATATAGATCTTGTATCAAACAACATTATCGGGAACGACGGGTTTGAAAAAATCATAACAGAGGTAGCTGGCCTATATGGTTCAAACAATATTATAGTAAACAGGATCAACATGGAATTGGATGGGCAGTTCATTTTTTTAAGACTATTTATTACCAAAGCGGAAACCGTCATAAAAATAGAACTGCTTCAAAACATTCAATATCTAACCGGACCGGATGAATTTGATGGAATGAGAATTTTATCCAAGCCGGACATTGGACTGCTAAAGTTAATGAGTGCCTCCAACCGTTTCGCCAAAAAAGATATTTATGATCTGGATTACATTACCGATGAAATCCCTCTTGGAGAGCTATTCGAATTACTTCAAATAAAATCAAAGAAGTACAATAAACCTCACCACCGGAATATATTTGACTTGGACAATGAAATCAGCCCACAAACCAGGCCTGAGCTATTATTGGAATTTGACAAAAGAAAATATTCAAAAAACAAGCCCTTCCATTCCAACGACAGAATTGATATAATTGAGGGGAGCAAATCCTGGCAAGAAGCCAGGATCAGTTGGAGGTTTAAAGTGCGGAAGTTGTATCAAGATTTGGGTCTGGAATTTCCATCTTCCGGAAGATAGTGATTCAATCTTAAAACAGCCTTTTCAATTCGTTCAGCGGACGTTGACGATTTCCGAAGCAAATTTTTGTCATTCTCGATTTCATAATAATCTTTCTTCTAAGTTATCTTTCCAAATGACAAATCCTTTTCTTTCGTCCGAATAGTCATGGAAGATTCGGCTGAAATTTTCCTGTTGCTTTTCAAGAAAAATTTGTCGGCCTTTGTTTCGGATAATATTTAGATCCTTGTCAATTGTCCTTAGCTTTTGTGGAAGCAGTTGCCTGTTTTTCTCAACCTGCCCGACCGGCAGGCGGGTATGCCAGATGTATGTAGCTTCTTCGGTGTCCAGTGTTTCTAAAACAACATGATATTGTTCTGTTCCGGGAAGCAGGAACACGAATGAGAATGGATTTAAGACAAACCTGAGTTTTAATGAAGTACCGTCATGCCTGGATGCCAGATACCGTAATTGCCTGTAATGCTTCACTTTCTCATTTTTCAAAAGGTCGGTTAGCAACTGTTCTTCTGAATCATAGAACGGTTTACCATTTTGTTCTTCCTGTAGCTTGTCTAGTCCGAGTAAATTTTCTTCCATTTCGGGAACATACTGCTTACCGAGAATTCCCTGTTCAATAAATCGGAATTTTACGCTTTCAATGATCTCTCGGTTGATACTTTCCAGACCAGTCGAACTCGCTTTTTGTGAAACCAACAAGTTATTTTCAAACTCCGCAAAAACTTCAGCTTCTAAGTATTTTGACTTTAATACTTTGGAGAAGTATGGCTTCAAAACATCAAATTCAGGTCTTACCTCATCATTTTCTATCTCAAACTCCAGTTCCGTCTTCATCTCAGAAACTCCGTAATTGAAAGCAATCGCACCATAACGAAAATCCAATTGGTCAATAAGCACCTTGATCTTTTTGTCAATTGTAAATGTTTGCCCGAAGGGGGTCTTGGAAATCTCTGTGTCATCAAACAGTGTGGCTTGCCGATTAAGCTGTCGGTAATAGGTATTCCTTTTCAGGAATAACCGATTCAGGTATTCAATTTTGCAGTCTCTGTAATCATAAATAACCGGAGTGATTTCAGATCGCTGAACTCGACCAATATACTGGATCAGTTTTCCCTTAAACGAGAAAGGGTAAATAAGGAAAAGGCAAGAAGCATTCTGCAAGTCGGTTCCTTCTCCGAAAAATTGCCCGGTTGTAATTAGTGCCTGGTAATTTCCGCTGTTGAGTATTTGCCATTTTGCTTTACGGTTGCTTTCCGAATCATCCCCACTAAGTGTTACCACTTCAAAAGACTGTTTCAGAAACTGATAAAGCGCATCAATATGCTCTTTTCTTTCTGTAATGATAACAGCCTTTCTTCCTTTATTCAGTTCAGCGGTAATGTCCCCAAGAATCAACTTGTTCCTGGCGGAATCATGAACCAATACCTTGGATAAGGTTTCGAATAGGTCTGTTTTCGGATTGAAAGGAATATCTAAAGCGGTGTCTCTTACGGTTATTCTTGCCTGCTTGTATTGTTCAATTTCCTGCGGTTTAATGTCGGCAATGATGTCTCCCAAATGGGTAAAAATTATTTTGCCATCATTTCCTTTCCGAAAAGGGGTTGCAGTTAACCCGTATTGGTAGTAAGACGAAAAGTTTGAAATGGTATTTCGGAATGTTTCTGCAGGGATATGGTGGCATTCGTCAACGATAATAGTCCCGAATGACCGGGCAAATTCATCTGTTTCCTGTCTTTCCAGATACCTACCCAAACTCTGGATCATTGCTACGGTAATCGTTTTACCTAGTTTGGCTTTTCCCTGTCCAATCCTACCAATCTCGTTTTTCGATATGCCCAGAAAAGCCTGAATCCGGTCAACCCATTGTTCCAGCAATTGTTTACGGTGTACAATGATCAAAGCAGGTTGCTGTTTTTCAGCGATGATCTTCAACCCGATTACTGTTTTACCGGAACCCGGAGGAGCGGTAATGACACCAAATTCTTTACGGGAGGCAACTTCTATTGCGGATTTCTGGTGTGACTTCAGGCTGAAATTTGTTGTGAATAGAACAGGATCATGCTTCTTTCGTTCATCCTGAAATTCGAAATCAATGTTTTGCTGTTTGCAGTACCGGATCAATCTGCCCATAAATCCTCTCGGAAGAATTATTTCATGCTCGGTTTCCTCTATAAACCGGAAATACCGCTCGGTTCCCCATGTATTTCTGCCACTTTTCTTTTTGATGAAATATTCCGAATTGGCAAAATTTAATTCCTCTTTTAGAAAATTGATCAGTTTGGGTGTCATGCCTGACCGATTGAGGTGAATTACATTGTTAAGTTGAATATGCAGCTTAACGGAATTGATGTTGGTTGGAACCTGATCATTCTTCGGTTGGAGTGAATGAAAGATCGTATCAAGATGAGATACAGACACCCTCTGAATAGATGACAAAAATTCCCATTGATCCTGATATAGTTTTAATTGTTCATCTACAAAACAACTGTTACCTTCTTCCATAGTCGGTTTATATAGTGGCAATGCGATCAAATTGCCTAACCTTTCTCCAGTCAGGAAATCCTGGTTGGGAAAAAGTCTGTCGAAGCTGGAGCTTTTGTCAAAAACAGAGAAGATACCTGCCTGTTCCAGAAGGGAGATTAAAATCTTACGACTTTTACTGGCAGGATAGGGCTCTTCGAAAAATATCCAGACGTGACCTCCTTTACCGGAACGGGATCGTTCCAGATATGCCGGAATAGCTTGTTCTTTGCAAATATTGAGAAATTTACGGCATTCCTCTGCCCATTTCTCTTTATCAAAATCTGCAGCGATTAACCAGGATGTATTGTCCTGTAGCAATGGATAAATGCCGATTAATTGTTTCCCATTGAAATGCTTTAGAAGTTGCTGATCAGTAAGTGGAAGGTAGGTTTTGTCTTTGTAGTCTTTGAAGGTGCCTCCTTTCATTTTATGGAGCCTGTACATGTAAGGATCATAATGATAAGCAGGCATGTATCCGCTTTTAATCCCTCCGCCAGAGGATCGGGCAGGTTTTTCCCAACGTATGGCAAAGACATCTTCCCTACCTTTGAAGAGACTTTTGAACAAATTCAGTTTTTCATTTTCTGAATATAGGTTCATCTGTTTCGTTATTTGTTTTGTCGGTACCGGGATATCTCTTAATGTTATTGACCCCATTTCGTCCCTATTGAATTCTATTTATCCGCCAAATAACCGCCATATATCCGTCATTTAACCGCCACCCTTCAACTCATAGTATGTGCCTTTTTTCTCACCCTTCTTATGAAAAATGCCTTTAGCACTCAATTCTTCAAGGTCTCGCAAAGCGGTACTTTCAGAAACATTACAAAGATTCTGGTAATCAGAATTGGTAATATTACCCTGTTTTTTCACGTGCTCAACAGCTTCAATCTGCCTTTTATTCAATCCGGCCTTCTTCAATTGCTCTTTGGTGAAGCGGTCTTTGATAATCTTGCTCAGAAAACCACCCTGTTCCTCTCTTAAAATGGGTTCAGGTAACCGGCATTTTTACATGCTTCAATAATTTTGATCGTTCCCCGTCCCCATGAGTCGACATAACCAGCTTTGAATCATGTGTCTGCTATCAAGGGGTTTCTTGGTTTGGAGCGGTGTACTTCGCCAAAGTATACCATGCTTTTATCCTCACATCTTGATCCTTACCTTTAAAAGTTTTTCTAACCATTGAAAGGATATGATAAATTTACTTTATTTTTTTGTTTATCCTAGACTCTCCTTTGAGTTCTATTTTATGTGCTCTGGCTGACAATCTGTCAATGATCGCATAAGGGTGATGTTATTCTTGATCGGTTGATTCCTATCTCGTACCGCATAGAATTAAAGGGAGAAAGCAGCAGCAGCAGAAGAAGAAGAAGCCAGCATCATCGGAATATCCAGCCACCTCAAATCTTAACTTCCTGATCATTACCTTCCTGTTTTTCCGGAACATGATCGAAGAGAGTAGAAAGGACCTGGAAACCTTGAATCTGATACAAACCAAAAATGAGGATGAGATATTTATCATAAGGTGTGAAAAACTGGGGCTCACCAAAAGGGAAATTGAAGTCTGTCAACTGGTAAGGGTGGGTCTAAATTACAAAGCCATCGGCCAGACCCTTTTTATCTCCGAACGGACGGTCAATACGCACATTCAAAACATCTTCAGGAAAGCCAAAAGCAAAAACAAGTTTGACCTGCTGAATAAAATAACCAGGGGGGAAAGGACGGCTGAGATGGGTTAAGGTTAAGGATATGCGGGCTAAA
>JBBDSA010000044.1:0-127147 GCA_040905165.1 Cyclobacteriaceae bacterium
TAGGCTATCAACTTATTGAAAATCAGCATGTTTTATAAATACGTCATTGGTAGCCGCTTCCTGATCTGTGCCGTCTGCCTCTTTCGGATCCACGTAGGGAATAGGTACTCTGAGTGATGCGCCCGGAATGAAAGGACAATTCTTATCCGCTTCGGAACAGGTCATCACCGCTGCAAAGTTTTCACTGGCATTAGCAGGGTCATCGTACTTCTTAGAGAAGCACTCCATGACCTGGCCATTTTCATTGTAAGTAACTTTGTATTGGGGATTTTTTCCTCCGGGATTATCCACTTTAAAACCTGCCCGCTCGATAGCTGCCACTGCTCTTGGGTTAAAGGCGGTGGCTTCTGTACCCCCGGAAAAGGTATGGAAACCGGCTTCGACACCATAATAAGCTGCTGCTGTGGCTGCCCATATTTGGCTCATGTGACTTCTTCTGCTGTTGTGCGTGCAGATGAAGGTAAGATTGGCAGGTTCACTGGATTGCTTTTTGGTCTGAACAAACAAAGCGAGTTTTTTCAATTGGTTTTTTCGCTCCTGAGGTATGACTTCCATACCGGTCACTACTGATTGGATGTAATTGGATAATGCTGGATACATGGTTGAATTGTTGTTTACAGGTTTTGAAGTTTCCTCAGTAGTAGCTGCCGCAGCAACTTTTGCTTCCGTATTTTCATCACCTTGGGACTTTTCTTGATTGGTTGGTGAACAACCTGCAAACAACAACACGGCAAGTGTTAGGGATAAGACGGACTTTTTCATTTTTGATCTTTATTGATATTGTAATATTACACTAAGGTTTTTCAAATTTTTTTTAGCAGCATTCACCCGGGGAAGGTGATTCAAATTGGTTAAAAATTTCATTAAACAGTCCTTTGATCTCCGCCCACCGAACCGGATTGATTCAGTAGCTGACGCGTGACCCTTCAATGGTTCCCTGGACGATCCCTATATCCTTCAACTCCCGAAGGTGCTGACTGATGGTAGCCTGAGCAAGGCCTAATTCCTGCACCAAATCCCCATTGATACAGGTATTGGCTTTCAGCAAATAATGAATAATTGCCACGCGTGCCGGATTGGCGAAAGCTTTTGCTGCTATAGCAATGTCATTCTTAAGGTCTGAAAAAAGGTCTGATTTTGTTACTCCCATATCGATTATAAAATATTATTGCAATATTACGATAAGTCAATGGAAATCAAATCAACAATTCAGAAAAGTTTTCAAGATTTATAAATACAATTTTAATTTTTTCTTAGTGGAAAGGACATTTCGCCTCAGGCTGTGGCATAACGTTTTGGCGGTTGGCGCATTCCTCATTGTTTTGCAGCTCCCGTTAGGGAGGATCCTCAACCTGGATTATTTGGCTTAGGTCAGACTACTCGGTTAACTAACGTTTTTTACTTTCATGATGCGTATTCATTCTCTATCGTATAGCCAATCACTGTTATTTTGTGGAATAAATTCACCAGAGAGGTACCAAAACACGAGGTCAATCCATTTGAGTGGTTCAAGTATATCATAGAAAACATCATGCAGACAAACCACAAAAACGGCCGGGGCTTTACCCACAGAACTTCAAATCAAAGTTTAACTTGTAGTTGGCGGGGTGGATACTTTAGGCATTAAATCTTTTCTTTAGGCACCAGGGGATACTATAGCCCTTAAACCAACGGTCATCTTTCCTTAAGAATAGAGGATTACTCCATTGCCAATGACACATTAACATTTCAATTTAAGGGCCCAGGGTGACCAAATGGAAACTTAAGGATAAACCCGAACACCCAACAGTTTTTATGAGGGCATTCGGCTTCTTATTTTGTTGTAATTTTTTAACTTATACTGAACCGTTTAATTTTTTGGCACAGCTTTCAAATTATATTATTTTTTTATCATCTTAAATATTTTCATGAATTTTCCATTTTCACTTTCTATAAAAATTAGATACACACTACCTGTTGCTAAGGATTTGTTGGCCAGATTTATCGGATAAATACTTTTCTCTGTTGTTTTGGAAGAGAAAGTTCCTTGGAAATGAGTTTTACCTGCTACGTCATAAATCCTTATCTTATAATTCTGTGGCTCCTCTTTTTGGAAATGTAAATTGATTAGGTCCTCAAACGGATTGGGATAAACACTCACCACACACCCGTTCTCCATAGGCACCATAGTTTCAGGAGTTATGGACTGGATTTTATGATCGAGAATAGTTGAACCGGATATGGCCACGCTATCACCGACCGAAATATTTTGATTTTCACCAATTCTTAAGTTTACACCGGACGTGCTTAATACCTCTATTGCCGAAACCTTCGGGTTTTCCATCACTTTGACAAAAGACAGGTTGAGTGTTCCATCGGCCACACTCACTTCGAATTCCTTGACAAGGGCAGTCATAGACCCCACTTCTGCATAGATATCAAAATCAGTCAATAAGGGCTTTCCCTCTCCTGTAACGTTGAAAACCCGCTTTCCAACACCGCTTGTCGCACCTCCGGTAGCGCCAAAGTAGATCTCGGCAAAATGCAGCCTAAGGGTATAGATCCCCGATGGCACTGGGACGTTATAGCCGAAGCTGCCATAGCGCTCTGAACTGTACAGCTCATCTTCGGTAGTACCGGCTATGTCTGTTATTTGGGTACACCATTCCGAATAGTTATTTTTTTCGTTTGTTACGTTTTCCATTGCTTAAAAGAGGCCTTCATGGTTCCGCATTGTAAAACATAACCTTGTCCTCCTGGTAAACTCCCAGGCATTCAGTAGGGTGGTTTTTATGTTTCCTATTTTGAAAGCATTTTATTTAATTCCAGCATCTTTAGAGCCAACAAAATGACCCATATATTTGTTATGAATCCAGTCCCAAAAAGTATATAGCCCATTATGGTTGGATTTAATTGTGAAATAACTATTAGTATCGGTATACCAACACCTATAATAAATGAAAATATGGCGAACCCCCTTTTATTAATGGATAAAAAATAACGGCCAATGAGGAACTGAGCAATAATAAGCCCTAGGAAAGCAAATAAAAAAGTGAAATTATGTATTTTTATTTTTTTAGTTTTCCTTCAAAATATGTTTCTTCATATTCCAGGTTTCCTTTTTTGTCAAAACGAACCCATTTACCGTGTTTCTGATTGTCTTTAAAATTTCCAATTTGCCATAACTGACCTGTTTCCCGATAAAATTTCCACTCCCCCTGCATAAAGTTGTGGATAGAAATTCCTTCGGCTTTTATTTTCCCGTCTTTAAAAAAGTAGGTAAGTGATCACCTACATGTTCGTAGGTTTTTTGTCCGTTCACATATTCCTTTTTATCCATCATAATGTTTGGGCAATTTGTATTGTATTACCGCAGGTATCATCAAAGACTGCCAGAATGACCGTCCCCATTTGTTCCGGTTCTTTGGTAAACTGAACCCCTAAATTTTTCAATCGGTCAAATTCTTTTGGAAGATCTGTTACACTAAAAACTGTTGCGGGAATACCGGCTTCGTATAGCGCCTTTCGATAAACTATTGCAGGCTCAAAACCTGACGGTTCAAGCAATAGTTCTACCCCGTCGGGTTCTTCTTTTGAAACCTCAGTCAACCAACTGTGTTCCCCAAGTGGGACATCTCTTTTCAGTTGAAATCCTAAAATTTCTGTGTAGAATTTCAGTGCTTTCCTTTGGTCGTCAACCATTACGCTGGTTACTGTTATTCTCATCTTTTTAAAATTTTTGTTTCAGCAAAATTCGGAATTGGAGGGGATAATCATTTCTTCATTCTTGCTGATTTGAAAGATTCTGCATTTTTTCCTGTCATTCGTCTAAACAGAATACTGAAAGTGCTTAAACTTTCGTAACCAACAGAAAAGCAGGCGTCTGAGACAGTACCGTTGTTGGTCAATATTTTTTTTGCTTCCTGGATACGTTTTTCTATTAGGTATTTTGAAGGTGTCATTCCATAGAGCCGTTTAAATTCTCTGTTGAGATGAAATTTAGAAGAATGGACAGCATTGGCAATCATGTCAAGGCTAAAGTTTTCCGCATAATTTTTGTCAATATAATTTTTAGCACTAATTACCCTGTCAATTTGGTACTTGTTTCGAAAATTAGCTTCGTTAAGTTCACTTACTTTTTTGCTGTAAATGTTCACTATTTCTGTCTTTTTGGATGTCTTGTTACAATTACTTCTAACGTAAAGAGTTTTAAAGGCAATCTACCAAAAAAAATAATTTTATTAAAGCTGTTTTTTAAAGAAGCTGAAATGTTCCTTCATTTGGGGATAGCATATCGAAGCGTTTTGGCCATTCCGTATCCTGGTATTGATCGAAGCCAGAACAAAAAATACCTTAAAAAAACGGGTGCGTTCAAGATGATCCGGCATACCAAAGGTTTATTTCTTTAATTAAAAATATTGTTAATCAATCCCTTTTTCTCACGTTGGCCCATGAAGGCATCGTTTATAAATAATAACTGAATGCTTTCCGGTCTTAGGGCATGGTTAACTATTTCCGGGGAATTCCTTCTGTTAATGAGGAGTCTCAACCTGGGCCATTTGGCCCAGCTCAGATTACAATTAGCGGTTGTGGCCTACTAAAAGAGAATTTATAATTGTGATAACTTTGTTCTTAAAATTGGGCATATCCTATAAAATAATGTCCCAAACTACCGCGCATATATCAGCTTTTTTTCACTGTCAATAAGAGGTTTTATATATTTAGACAAGCTATTTGAAGAAACCAAATCGACCTTAGTATTCAGCATCCGTTCAAGATCAATTTGCATCTGAACGAACCCCAAACCAAATTTTTGGGAATAATCCAGGTTAACCAAAATATCGAAATCGCTTTGATTGTCTGCCTGTCCTCTTACATAGGAGCCAAACAAGTACGCTTTAAGAACTGGTCTGGTTCTAAAGTATTCTTTGATCGTTTCTAATTTTGTACATTTTTGTATGCAATGACTGGTGAATATAGTTCAAAAAGTTAACCGTTCCAACTGGTGCAATGCCTGTTCCGAATTAAACCTAAGGTGATCAATGATAATTTGATGATTCGCATGATAGGTTTTTTTCCAACTAGTAGTTTCTTGCATGGCAAGTTGCGCAAAATTGCACAAATTTATTCTCTGCCAATTACCATTTTAAATCCTGTGTGGTTTTCTTTAAAGAACTTTTTTGAATGAATCGATGGTTTTTCGGTGAAAATTTGAAATCTTAATGGTTTAATATAAGGGAAAAAGATTATTTTTAAAATTCCTCCTAAAATATATGGTATGAAATTCTCTTTACTTGCGATGATTTTTGTTTCCAGCTTTGTTTGTTTGGGGCAAGGAAATAGTGAATTGGATAGCCTGATCAATCGCTATAAAAAACAGGAGGATGATACCCTCAAAGCTGAACTATTAGACGCAATCATACATAATGAACTTTATAGCAGACCAGAACATGCGAAGCGATATGCCAACGAGCTGATAGGGCTTTCGAAAAGGATTAATTATTCAAAAGGACAAGCTAAAGGGTATCATCGTTTGGCAGGATATTATATTTATCAGGATGAACTGGATTCTGCAGAGATCTATTATCAGAAATCAATTGATATCAATACAAGCATAAATCATCTTCAAGGGATTCTCAATGACAACGAGCAATTCGGACTGCTTCATATTCGAAAAAATGATTTTGAGAGGGCTTTTGAATTCTTGAATAAAAATGTAGCGCTATATATTAATAGAGATACAACAGTGAATATAAAGGAAAGTGCATTCAATGGAATAGGAGGGACCTTTCACACCATCTCAAGCGCTTATGTACAAAAAGGTATGTATCAACTGGCCCTGCAAAATGAATTAGTTGCTTTAAAGTTGTATGAAGCAAATAAAGGTCCCTTATATGTGGCTGATGCACAAAATTCATTGGCTGTAATCGAGATCAATTTAGGTAATTATGATAATGCCACTTCCTACCTAATTCCGGCTTTGGAAACTTACCGGAAATTTAATGACATCCATTTTGAAATTCTTGCACTCCATAATTTGGGTATTTGTTTTGATGAATTGGATGAACCAGAAAATGCCAGGACCTATTATCTAAAATCAATGACCCTTGCAGAGAATAATAAGTATAAGGGAAGACAAGCATTAACTGCTAATAACCTGGGCTTGTTGAATCTTAAATTAAATCTTAAAAAAGAGGCAATCGATTATTTCGAAAAATCAATTCAGCTGTATGGGGAATTGGCCTACCCTCCAGAAATAAATGCACCCTTTAATGGCCTGGGGATGGTATACAATCGATTTGACCAACCGTGGAGCGCTTTGCCCTATTTGAATAAGGCCATCACCATTTCCGATTCGACAGGGCAAATTAAAACGGCCGCGAATGCATACAAGAACCGTTATGAATCTTTTAAGAAGTTAGACAACTATTCGTCAGCGATTAAAGACCTGGAGTCCTACTATACTTTAAAGGATAGTATGTTCAATACGACAAAATCACAACAAATTGAAGAACTTAGGGCCATTTACGATACCGAAAAAAAGGAACGACAAATTGCTCAACAGGAAATTGAAATTACTCTTTTAGAAGAAAGGGAAAAATTGAACAATCTTCAAAAATGGTTATTGGGATCTGGTCTGGGACTTTCTTTTTTGGCATCTGGTTTTGGTTTTTATGGTGTTCGCCAAAAAATGAAGCGTAACGAATTGGAGAGAGAAAAAGTAGGTGCAGAGCTCGCCTTTAAAAAAAAGGAACTCACAACCCATGCCATGCATCTGGCTAAAAAGAACGAAGTTCTCGAAGAAATAAAACAAAAAGCCAAGGAATTTAAGGCGTCAGAAAAAGGAACAGCGGGATACCAAAAACTGATACAGACCATCAATTTTGATCAGCAGGACGATAGGATTTGGGAAAATTTCATTCAGTATTTTGAACAGGTGCATAAGGATTTCAGTAAAATTGTTACCGAAAGGTATCCTGAAGTGACCAAAAATGAACTTCGCTTAATGGCGCTTTTAAAAATGAATCTCTCCTCTAAGGAAATAGCCACCATCCTTAATATTTCTGCTGACGGAATCAAAAAAGCACGACAGAGATTACGTAAAAAAATGAGCCTATCTCCTGATGAATCCCTGGAATCCAGCGTTATTTCCGTGTAGTTTAAGCCCCTTACTATTCCGAAGACGCTTCATTTTGTTGATATTTAAGCGTGTACCCCCTTTGTACCCCATACTTATTTTTATTCATAAAAGTGACAGCCTAGGTTTGTAAGGCTGGTAGCCCAGCAAATTATGTTTTGTGGTTTTGTCGATGAGGTTCTGCAGGCCCATATCGGGAAGGTCTGACAAAACAAGAAGAAATGGTAGACCAAAAAACAAATCAATCATGAAACCACAAAACAGGCTTTTCACGCTAAGATTATTAATGCTCGTAGTAAGTATCCTATTTTTAGCTTGTAGTACCGATGACCCAAATCCACAACCAGAACCCTGTAAGGATTGCGTTGGGGAGAATACAGATAAAACCAACACGATCATTGCGGCCTTAAATTACAACCCAGACGACGTGTTAAATGTCCAAAATATCAATGAAGGCTCCAGGTCACGTGAGATAATAGATGACAACACGAGCACAAGCCCCCCTGATTTAGGGGTAGCATTAACCTGTAGAACAACGGACTATAGTCTTGCGACCAATTTTGAAGATGTTGTGATACTTAGGCCAACAAATGGTATCATTTGGCCAGGGGCCTTGGTGATTGGAAATGGCGGTATGTTAGATGGCCTTCCAGATCCGCTTACCATAAAACGGGCACCGGTCACCTTGCGTTTGGATTTACCCGGTATTGGAGAAAACGGTACCATTGTAATTGACAAACCCTCTAATTCGGATGTTCAAACGGGCATAGACAATGCGCTGGAGCATTGGAATAATAATGCCTATCAAGAAGGTTATGTAAATGCCGCCAACTCATCTTATCAGGTGACAACTTCCTATTCTTCCAAACAAATGAGCCTTGATGTAGGGCTGAATGTGGAATGGGCGAGTGGTGCAGTTTCGTCACAATTTGATTATTCCAGCAGCTCAGAAAAAAGAGTGGCCATGATGGTATTCAAACAAGTATTCTATACCATTACTATGGATACCCCTGAAATGCCTTCTAGCGTTTTTGCAAAAGACGTTTTATTACCAGAACTTGAAAGTAAATTGACCTCCGCAACGCCTCCGGCCTATGTCCATTCGGTGTCTTATGGCCGCATCATCATGTTTCGCATGGAGAGTTCCAAAGAATCTACGGATGCTGAATTGGAAGCGGCATTTAACTATGCAGGAGGAATTGTGAGTGCATCTGGTCAATTAAAAGCAAAATATGAATCCATTCTCGCCAAATCCAGTATAACCACGATTACCATCGGTGGCAACGCAGCAGTTGCAACGGGAGCAATCAGTGCAACAAACATTGGAGAGTTGCAAAGTATTATTACCGGAGAAAATGCAGTTTATAGCAAAAGCAACCCGGGAGTGCCTATTGCCTATACCATACGTTACCTCAAAGACAATACTTTTGCTAAAATGGGGTACACTACAGAATATACTGCTAAAAACTGTACCTCCAGATTAATCGACAACAAACGAATCAGGTATAAAAATGATGCCCGTGTCTGGAATGGCCAAACCAAAACCAGCAGCAGATGGCCTGGTTGGGCAAGAGTTCAATTGGTGTATAAGCGGGCAAATAACAACACTGATATTCCGGTTGATCTGTCATATTATTCAAAAGATTGGAGTGAAGATGTAGACGTCAATCAAATCATCAACCTGCAGCCTCCTGCAGGAGCTCATGATATACGGGTTGTTCAAGAATATTATTTTAACTGTTTCGGATGCTACGCGGGTTGGGTTGACAGAGAGGAGGTTACATTGGGTACAACCCCAAAAGAAACCTTCGTAGAGTCTTGGTACGATAACAATAATGGTAAGATGAAAATATATAAAACCGACAGATTTCGGGATTGATAGCCTCCTTTCCATTGAAGCGAAAACTCTTAATGGAATGATATGACTAGTGTCAATTTGTTGGGAATAAATAAATTCTACTTTGTCATTGACATCCAATGTTATTTGTTTAACGTTGGATGTTAATGTTGCCTCATTCTTATAGCAAGTAACCTTTAACAAAAGTAGAAGGATGAATGATAAATGGCTTTAATCCTTTTTGTTTAAAGAAATTTAGAGAGGGTATTATAAACTGTCTCCATACTTTTTCCCGATTGGCCCATCATAAGGGCTGATCCGTCTTTTAAAAAGATACCTGAAACCAATAGTCAGGATGTCTCGACACTGTCGGTTCAGCAGGCCAAAAATAAGCACTAATTTTTGTAGCGATCATCCAAACCGTCCTGTCCTTATAACAATTTTACCGTTATGTTTTCCTTCGCCGAAGTATTGAATGAGTCTTGGGATGTCTTCGAATGAAGAAGGTCCGTCAATGTTAACCTTAATTCTATTTTGGTTAAAAAGCTCCAGGAAATATTCCAAATCCCGATTTGGTTTTAAACTTAGGATTCGAAGTTTTTTTGAAGATAACCCCGATATTATTTTGCCAAAAAAGAAAATGTTAAGTAAGCCTGTCGGTTTGCCTCCTATTGTAACGTATATTCCTTTCGGCTTTAAGACCCTTAGGTAAGACCAGGCATTTTGGTTTGTTTTACAGTCCAGGATCAAATCGTAAGCCTCCCCACTTTTTGTGAAATCGGTTTTCTTGTAATCGGGGACAAAATCAAAGCCGATTGATTTCATTTGGTCAAGTTTCTCCACTGAATCAACTCCGGTTACTTTGCAATCATCGTGTTTAGCCAGTTGAACGGCCAAGGTTCCTACACCTCCGCCTCCGCCGTTGATAAGAATTTTTTGCCCCTATTTTAGTTTGCCAATGTCTCGAAGCGCTTGTAAAGCAAGGGCGAATGCATGGGGTACCGCGGTGGCTTCTTCGAAACCTAATCCTTTGGGTTTTTTAATTAAGGCATTTGCCTTGATACAGACGTATTCTGCAAAGGTTCCAAATCCGAATTCCGAAATATCTCCAAAAACAGCATCTCCAACGTTCAAACTCTTCACTCCTGAACCAACCCTTTCGACAACTCCTGCTAATTCCATTCCCTGCGATAGTTTCCCGGTCATCCAGATTGAGGATATGTTTATGATCACCGCTCGACCCTAATTAAAATAAATTAGATCTCCTTTTCCTTTTACCAAGCCGGAAATCAACATGAGAAGTGCCAATAATGTCACCCAATGCACAATTTCTCTTCCAAAAACTCCCAGTAGTAAATTGCGGTGAAGTTTTTTTAAATAATTAAGCCATCCTTTATTCATGTCCTGTAAATGAATAAGTTCAGCGGTGTAAGGATTGAGTTGTGCCAGGTAATAGGTGCCTGGTGCATACAATAATACTTCAATGATCGATAACGATGTTAATCATTTAACGGGTGTCAACACGATATTCCGATAAATTACCTTCCCATGATCACCTTGTAGAAATATTGGTCCAGGGGCAAGTACATCGGCACTCATGGCTCCACCTGTTGGCCCCCAGGCTGGCTGATTGTCAATAATTTTTTTGCCATTTAAAATTACGGTAATGTGGCGATCAACTAAGGTTAAATCCATTGATTGCCATTCACCCGCTGGTTTTTCAGCAGCCATACTGGGGGTAATGCGACTATATAAAGCCCCCATATTGTGTGAATCCAACGGTTTTTCATAAGAATCTACCACCTGGATTTCATAAATACCCCGAAGATATACACCACTGTTATTTCCCTCAGGTACGTTTACCTCGAGTTTAAGATTGAAGTCTTCGAATTCCTGTTGGGTACGGATATTGCCATAGGATAGATGTTCTCCATTTTCAGGCTGCACGGGATCATTCACCATGGTTCCGTTTTTTGCCGTAAAGCCGTTCCTTTGCTTGGGGTTAATCAATTCCCAACCTGTCAGGTCCTTGCCATTAAATAAAGCGATGGGTTTTCCGTAGGTGACTTTTGATAGGTCTGGTTTTTTTGGCATGGGAGGCATCCGGCTGCCCGTAAAATTAGACACATATTCGCCGGTTCTTCCGGGCCCTGTCATGGTCCCTTTCAAGGAGTCCCCGGTTTTTTCTATTCTGAGGGTATGGGTAATGGTATGGCTTCGTTCGTCACTCTTCCGGGAGGTATTTGTTCTGGTGACTACAAGTGTGTTTTCATCGGCAAGGTAAACATTTGATACCGGCAATACACTTCCACCAATCCACAGCAACTCGGCGTCGAGAAACCCCTTTTCTTCATTGACATGAAGCCATCCGACTCCTCCACCTTCTATTTCCAGACCCCACATGCCAATAAACGGATTGGCCAATCGGCTTTTAGAAAGGGTATTACCAAAACTGCTAAATACAATAACGAGCAATAAAATAGGGCTTATAGTTTGTTTCATGGTGTTTTTTATGAGTTACTTATTCGGATTGACATCCAATTTAGGGATGAAAATCGAATGTAATCATAAAAATTTGAATTAAAACTTCATTTTGGGTACGATGTCGTTGTACATTTATATTCAAAGAATACCCAAATGTTTGAAAATCTTCTGTAAAGATAAATACATGGTCTATGTTCATCTTGTTTATCCTTTCATTGATATTTCAGTCGTACCAAAATTGCCCATAATGGCCAGTTCGATGCAGAGTTGCGGTTACGTATTCCCAAAGGTTCCGGATCCGCTCACCGCAAAGTTATAGGGGCAATAACGCTCAATTTTTTCGATTCAGCCCGGATGTCGCGTACAATGTTGTAAACCAGTGATTAATCTATTGTTTTCAGAATTATTTCACTGGTGAGTACCTTTTGTTTTTCAAGTTGCTTATCCATCTCAAACCACTTTGATTTTAGTTCTTCTAATTCCATGGTTTTTTGAATTTTATGATTTGATGACTTTTGTTTTAATTTTCTCTTTTATTCTGGATATTCTTGTTCCAACATTAGTCTCGCTTAATCCGGTTGCATCCGCGATTTCACTATAGCTTTTATTTTCCAGGTAAAGCAAGATTATACCTTTATCCAGTTCATTGAGCTCCTTAATACATTGGTACAAAATTTCAAGTTTATCATTTTGTTGGTCGGATTGTATTTCCGAATAGTTCAGTGAGGTTGTATCTATGGGTATCCACCTTATATATTTTTTCCTTTTTCGCAAGCCAGTTATGGCAGTATTCATGGCAATCCGGTAGACCCAAGTATCGAAAGTGCGGGATGTCGGAGCCACTTTCCTGACCGCCTACCGAAAAGTTTTTTTTGCAATATTATCAATTTTAAGCAGTCAGTCCGCATTAGCTATTGCCTCTGTGTATGCCTTGAATGGTGAATATTGGTCGAAAATTTGACTGTTCCAACAGGTGAAAAGCCTGTGCCGTTTTCAAACGGTATCCCTTATGCGCGTGGGTAATCCGAAATAACCGGGCAAACCTGAAGGTCGAATTAGCGTTTGGAATTAATGTATCTCGCCCTTCCAGGGCTTATTCAGTTTGATGTTAAGGTATACGATGGGCTCCACCCCTCGTTGAGATATCCCGCCCCGACGGTGCTCGTCCTGGGATAGAAAATATCCAGCTTTGAAAAGGAGCTACAATTCGCCACGGATTTTCGTGAAAACCAGGAAAACGGCCCTATACTTCCGAGCCGCTCAACGAGGAAGTGTTAAGGGTACCCAGCCCTGTAATGGCGTAATATCCTGCCCTCAGTTGTCTTACTAATCCCAAATATATTTCCCGTTATATGTTGCATTAAATTTATTCCTCATTCCTCATTCCTCATTCCTAAATCATAAATCATAAATCTTCATTCAATAATCACTTCTTCGTCTTATTTTTCCCAGCCGCTGCTTTCTTCGGCTTGGCTTTTCCTTTTTTGGCATCCCCCTGGCTTTCGATGATTTCCATGGTTTCCGCAAAAGTTAAGGCTTCCGCTTCCTTGTCTTTGGGGATCTTGTAATTGTTTCTACCCATCTTGATATAGGGACCCCATCTTCCATTTAGGATTTGAAGGTCAGGATTTTCATCAAAAGATTTGATGTGCTTTTTGGCATCCAACTCCCTTTTATCAGTAATAAGCTGGATGGCTACCTCTTCTGTCACAGATAATGGATCATATTCCTTACCCAAAGAAACAAATTTCCCATCGTGTCTTAAATAGGGACCAAATCTACCGATGGCCGCAACAATTTTTTTATCCTCAAACATTCCCACATCCCGGGGCAGTTTGAACAGTTCCAGGGCATCTTCCAGGGAAATGCTTTCTATAAATTGACCTTTCTTAAGACTGGCAAACTGCTTTTCTTCATCCTCCTGTTCCCCGATTTGGACCAAAGGACCAAATTTACCCAAGCGGGCGATCACCTTTTTGCCGCTTTTTGGGTCCTGGCCCAATTCTTTGCTGGAATTAACATCCGTTCTTTTGATGTTTTCGGTTTCTTCCACTTTAGAATGAAAACTGCCATAGAAATTTTGGATCATGTCTTCCCAAGGCTGTTTTCCCTGGGCAATATGGTCAAATTCTTTTTCCACTTTAGCGGTAAATGAAAAATCGATAACATTGGGGAAATGCTCTACCAGAAAATCATTCACCACCATGGCAATGTTCGTAGGGAACAGTTTGTTTTTTTCGGTTCCTGTGGTTTCCGTTTTTTCAGCTTCCCGAAATTCACCATCCTGGATGGTCATTTCAATAAAATTTCTGGGTGAGCCGTCCCGCGACTCCTTGATCACATAGTTTCGTTTTTGAATGGTAGAAATGGTGGGGGCATAAGTGGAAGGCCTTCCAATTCCCATTTCTTCCAATTTCTTTACCAATGAAGCTTCCGTATACCGGGCTGCCGGCCTGGTAAAGGTCTGTCGGCCTTTCATTTCTTTAAGGTCAAGTTCCTGATCCACCTTTAATGGGGGTAAAAGTCCCTTATTGCCGTTTTCTTCGTCCTCCTCCTCATCTGTACTTTCCAGGTAGACTTTAAGAAAACCCTGGAATTTAATGACTTCTCCAGAGGCACTTAAGGTTTGGTCGGCATTGGAAATGGCAATCGTCACATTGGTTTTTTCCAACTGTGCATCGGCCATTTGGGAAGCAATGGCACGCTTCCATATCAGTTCATACAGTCGGGTTTCGTTTCTGTCATTTCCTGCTTCCGTAACAGAAAATTCCGTAGGCCTGATGGCCTCGTGTGCTTCCTGGGCGCCTTCTGACTTGGAGGTATATTTTCTTTTTTGATGAAATTCTTTGCCAAAAGACCCTACGATTTCATTTTCGGCACTTTTTAGTGCGTCCTCTGAAAGATTGGTACTATCGGTCCGCATGTAGGTGATCTTTCCGGACTCATATAGTTTTTGGGCAATATTCATGGTCTGGGCCACGGAAAAATAAAGTTTCCTGCTGGCTTCCTGCTGAAGCGTGGAGGTGGTAAACGGGGCGGCCGGGCTTTTCTTGGTCGGCTTGGTTTCCAGGGATTTAATGGAAAAGTTGGCCCCCAGGCATTTTTTTAAAAATTCCTCCGCCTCTTCTTTGGTGTCAAATTTTTTGGGTAGTTCGGCCTGAAGGCTTTTTCCTTCCACATCAAAAAGGGCTGTAATTTTGAAAGAAGAAGTGGATTTGAATTTTTCGATTTCCCTTTCCCGGTCCACTATAAACCTGACGGCAACAGATTGTACCCTGCCTGCGGAGAGGCCTGCCTTGATTTTTTTCCAGAGTACCGGAGACAGTTCAAACCCTACGAGGCGGTCGAGAATCCTTCTGGCCTGTTGGGCATTCACCAGGTCCAAATCAATACTTCTGGGTGATTCCAGGGCTTTGATGATGGCTGTTTTGGTGATTTCCCTGAAGACTATCCTTTTGGTGTTTTCATCTTTTAAATTCAATACCTCTTTCAAATGCCAGGATATGGCCTCTCCTTCCCGGTCATCATCACTGGCCAGGAATATGGTTTGGGCTTCCTTGACCAATTTCTTCAATTCCTTGATCACTTCCTTTTTATCGGGACTAACTTCGTAGGTAGGCTTGAATTTATTTTTTACGTCAATGGCATTTTCACCTTTGGGCAAATCCCGGACATGGCCATAACTGGAAGTGACCTTATAGTCTTTCCCGAGGTAACCCTCTATGGTTTTGGCTTTTGCGGGGGATTCGACAATGACTAAATTCTTTGGCATAGTTTCTTCTTTATTCAATAAAAATAAAATGAACCTGATTTTATCAGTTAATTTTGGCCTAAAAATAGATGTCATATTATTCTCTTCCAAATAATATTCAGAAGCAATTTTTTTGAGAAGGAGATTTTTGACATATTTAATTTTCATTTGGTATATCAATCAATGCATATGGTAAAGGAATTATTGTTGCTCAGACATGGTGAGGCAGAGATACGCAAAGGACAGCATGAAGATGAATTCAGGAAATTAACACCTTCCGGGGAGAGGCGGGTAGAAAGACTGGCCAATTCACTGAAAACCAGGGGACAAAAGGTAGATCAAATCATTCACAGTCAAGCTGTAAGATGTGTACAAACAGCCGAAATCATGGGTCGGTTCCTGGAACCTGGCAAACTGGTGGGGTCCCCTCTCATCTATAGGGCAGGCTACCCCGAGCTTTTGGCCTTGATCAATTCGCTTCCGGATCACCTTGATACGGTCATGTTGGTAGGACATAATCCCACCATCAGTTACATGGCCACCTACCTAACCAATGACCAACATGTTCTGCTTTCCCCTGGAATGATGGTTCGGATTCATTTTACCGGTGTACCTTGGGAACAGGTTTCAAAAGCCGCGGGAAGTTTGGAAGAGATATTGCAATAAAACTACATGAAATCGGATCAGGGCTTTTCTTATTAAAAAACAATTTTACCCAAAATAACCAACCTCATTATGGACAATAAAAGCGGAATGATAAATATTAATGATTTTGACCCCAACGGAATTGGGATTTCAGGTAATTTATTTGGGTTGCCATTCGATGAAAATACTTCCGAAATGATCATTATTCCAGTTCCTTGGGAGGTAACGGTATCCTATGCTTCAGGAACAGCAGAAGGTCCTAAAGCCATCCTGAACGCTTCCAATCAGGTTGATTTGTTTCAGGAGGACATTCCAAATGCCTGGAAATTGGGCGTGACCTTATTACCCATCAATGAAGCGATCCGATCCGACAACCATAAATTCCGGCTGATGGCCGCCAATTATATCCATTGGTTGGAGCAGGGCGCCGAAAGCCAGGAAGGTGAAAGATTTGCAGCAGTGCCTGGCATCATCAACCAGGCCTGCGAGAAGATGAACCAGTGGGTTTATGAGACGGCAAAATTTTACCTGGCCAAAAACAAATCGGTGGGTTTATTGGGAGGCGACCACAGCACTCCTTTGGGATTGCTCAGGGTAATGGCTGAAAAGCACCCTGAATTTGGGGTACTGCAAGTGGATGCCCATGCTGATCTAAGGCCTGCTTATGAAAATTTTGAATATTCTCATGCCTCAATTGCCTATAATTGGCTAAAAATCCCACAGGTAAAAAGCCTGGTCCAGGTGGGCATCAGGGATTTTTGCGAGCAGGAATGGCGATTGGCCCAAGAAGACCCGCGCATATCCTTGTTTACAGCGGAAGAAATCAATACCTCCCTGTTTAACCAACATTCTTGGGACCTGATTTGTATCGATATTCTTTCCTCTCTGCCGAATAAAGTCTACCTATCCATTGATATTGATGGGCTTGACCCCCAATTGTGTCCCCATACCGGTACCCCTGTTCCCGGAGGTCTGAGTTATGCTCAATTGGTTTACCTGATCAAAAAAGTGGTGCGCTCCGGTAGGGAAATCATTGGATTTGATATTGTGGAAGTGGCACCCGGGCCGGCAGCTGACGAATGGGATGCCAATGTGGGTGCGAGGCTATTGTACCGGGTGGCCAACCTGACTGCCCTTTCACAAGGGAGGCTTCATTGGGGAAAGGGAGTGAAATAGTTGGGACACCTAAAATGCTTTGGGAATCCATAGCCGCATAGTGGACAATATGTGAGGTCACAAGGGGAGGACCCAACCCATAAAATATATTCATTTAAGTAGATTAAATTTGGGAATTCCATTCCTTAGACTAAATTTGTTAATCATTCCAACATTGGAATTGGGCCTCAGGAGGCGAAGCTGTGAAAGGGGAGAGGGGGACCATCTTTAGCCCCATAATTTTTTGTTTTTACAGTCCAGTTAAATGCATTTGGCAGTAATTGAATATAATTTCCATTGGTATATTCCTCGCTCATTTCCTTTCGCTGTTTAAAAGTATTTAGTTCAGGAATCCCAATTCAGGTGGGTCACATTAATTGGAGGAAAGAATTCTAATGGTTTATATTTCTGTGGTGATCCCGGTTTATGAATCAGAAGGATTTCTGGTAGAATTGATGGAGCGCTTGGAAGCTGTTCTTCAAACCATCTGTTCTGATTTTGAAATTATCCTGGTGGACGACCGCAGCAGGGACCGTTCCTGGGAAAAGATTGAACAGTTGGCTAAAGGGAGAAATTTTATCAAAGGACTTAGACTGAGTAGGAATTTTGGTCAGCACCAGGCCATTACCGCCGGATTGCAAAATGTAAGCGGAGAATGGGTAGTGGTGATGGATGCCGACCTTCAGGACGCACCTGAATCGATCCTTGGGCTTTTGAACAAAGCCCGGTACGGGTATGAGGTCGTACTGGCAAGGAGAATTGGAAGAAAAGATACATGGTGGGTCCGCATGTATTCAAAATGTTTTTATGGGGTAATGACCTACATGACCGGCATTTACCATGATCCTGCCGTAGGGAATTTTGGTATTTATCATAAGCAGGTCATTGAGCAGGTTTTGGCCATGAGAGAACATGTCCGTTATTTTCCCAGCATGGTCCGTTGGGTGGGGTTTCGCCAAACTACCTATGATGTACCTCACTCGCCATCAAAAGGAGTAAAATCCAATTACGATTTCAGAAAAAGGTTTCAACTGGGATTGGTGGCCTTGATGGCTTTTTCGGATAAACCCCTCAGGTTGACCATAAAAATTGGAATGATGGTTTCCTCCATGGGCTTTTTATTCGCCTTAGTTACTTTATTCCGGTATTCCAACGGGTCTATTTTGGTTCCGGGATATGCCAGTCTGATCGTGTCCATATGGATTTTGTCCGGAATGATCCTGATGACCTTGGGTTTGGTCGGACTTTATGTGGGTAAAATATTTGAAGGCGTAAAAAACCGCCCACTTTTTATTGTGGACCAAATAACATGATCCGGCCTTTAATTTTCGATACGTCGCTGTTTGGTTATCGGGTTGGAAAATGGGAATCATCGGCATCCGACCCAGATGTAAATTCCCTATTTGACCAGGCCGGTAATTTTGATTTGGTTTACGTTTTTGGAGAAGCCCGGGCCATTCCAGAGGGTCATTGCCAGCCTATCAGTACGCGTGTGGTATGGGAAAAACAATTTTCTCAAGTAGCGTCTCTATTAAAGGCAGAAAGTCCCTGCTTCAAAATGGGGAAAATTGAAGGCCTATCCATTAGTAAATGGGAAGAAACCGTTTTAAATGAAAGCGATCAAAGTGCCATCAGGGACCTGGTTTTGACATGTGGGGCATTTTCAAGATTTAATAAGGATCCCTTTATGGTCAACAATGAGTACGAAAAGCTGTATACACAATGGTGGCTTAATGTGGTAAAGCAAAAAAAACCGATTCATCTGGCCAGAATAAATAAGGAAATTGCAGGACTGATTACCCTTGGCTTCTCTCAGAACAGTTGTCATGTGGATTTATTTGCGGTTTTACCCCAATTTCAGCGGATGGGTATTGGTTGGAAATTGCTTTTAAAGGCAATGCAAACAGCCAGGGAGAGCGGGATGGAAACCTTGGACCTTGCCACCCAAAAAGACAATGTAAAAGCCATGGGTTTTTATGAAAAGGCCGGTTTCCGAAAATTAAATGAGACCATCATCCAACATTGGAGACCCAAAGGATTAAAAAATGGCTAACGGATCACCTCTCCGAACTGTGAATCATTCAAGAAGTTTAATATTATTGGAATTACCTAAGCAAGAAAGAGCGATCAGAGGATTTAAAGTGGCACCTTTTGTAGCACAATTGGAAATTGCCTGGAATGCTGTTTTGGATCAGGCCTCCAATGCCACCTTAATGCATAGGAGGAGTTTCCTGGAATATCATGGGGAGGGATTTGAAGATTGTTCCTTATTGATTTTTCTGGGAGATCGTCCCGTTGCGGTGTTCCCTGCCCATCATGAAGCCGGGCAGGTGCATTCCCATAAAGGCTTGGGTTATGCCGGATTGATCTACCAAAAGAAACTTTCATTTCACCAGGTTCTGGAAATTTACCGATTGATATTGAGGCATTTTGAATCCTTGGGGATGAAAGATATTCATCTTAAGGAAACCCCTTCTTTTTATGGCGACACCAGTCAGGAGCTTACTTCCTATCTGCTTTTTTTGGCCCATTCCGAAGTTGAAAAGATGGAATTGTCCCTGGCCATACCTTTACCCATGAAAGTGAGGCATGCCAGTAGGAAGAACGGTATTCATCAGGCAAAAAAGGCGGGATTAGTGATCAGGGAACCGGGGGATTTTAAGGCATTTTGGAACGAGGTGCTGATTCCCAATCTTAGGGACCGGCACCAAACATCTCCTTTACATTCTCTTGCCGATATTGGTTATTTGGCCCAAAATCATAAGGGCTTAATCCGCCAGTTTAATATTTATCTGGATGAGGAATTGGTGGCAGGGGCCACCGTATTTGTCACCAGGCATTCCGTTCATACCCAATATTTGGCCACCACTAAAAAGGGCCGGTCTTTGCATGCGCTGGATTTTTTGATCTATTGGCTTTGTGAGGAGGTATTTCCTGAAAAGCGGTATTTTGATTTTGGACACTCCAATGAGGAGGACAGGCAGAAAATTAATTGGGGATTGTTCCGATGGAAAGAAAGCTTTGGCGCCATTCCTTTTGTGCACCGCTATTTTCGGGTACCAACGGAAGGATGGAAAAAGCTGGATGAGATGCTTGGCCATGGACCCATCGGCCTGATATGATTTATTATTATAAGATTGAATTGATCCATTGAAACCTCTAAAATTTAACTGTGCCTTCAGGGGTGTAATAAAAAGAAATTGCCGTCTTTTGGTTGCTGTTCCATTCTTATTCTTTTTGATAGGAGGTTGTCAATCAAAAAAAGAAGTTAACAGCGCTTTCCTCTGTTTATCATTTGATGACCAAAATCTGGAATCCTGGGTAGCCATTTTGCCCTTGCTGGATCAATACCAGGCTAAGGTCACCTTTTTTCTAACAGGAGTTACCAAATTGGGAGGGTATGAGCAAAATCAGCTGCAACAGATAATAAAGGCCGGGCATGATTTCGGAGGGCATGGTGAGCTACATGTTTCTGCCAATCGATACATCGAAAATAATGGCTATCTCAGCTATTGGAGGGAGGAAATACATGCGAACAAACAAGGTTTAGTTAACCTGGGCTTGGCACCTGAAGTTTTTGCTTATCCTTTTGGTGAAAAAAATCCCTTAATGGATCCTATCATTAAAACCTATTTTTCGCATACCAGAAATGTGGCGCAGGCATCTGAAATTCAGGCCCCTCAACCTGCAATGTTGACCCGAGAGATAGGGAAAGAGATTTTTTCTTTGGGGATTGACAATAGGGAAAATCTGGATTCCAGTACAATTGGAGCCCTATTGGACTCCGCTGTTATTGGAAAAAAGGCTTTGTTTTTACATGCCCATGACATAGGGGACGAAATGGGGTATATGATCAACTATGGACGGTTGGAAGACTTACTTAAAATGGCTGAATTAAAGGGGATCCCCTTAATTACCTATGAAGAGGCGCTCCAGAATCAATGACCAGCCTGCAACGATGGTTTTACGAAAAAGAAAAAGGCTTTGAATGGTGTTTTGCTGTTTTATTTACAGGCTCCCTATTTTTAAGGCCCTTTGTCCATAAGGGGAATTTGATGATCATCGATGCAGATTTGTACCTGGAAATTGCCAGCCAGGTATATCAAGGTGTTTTTATTCAAAATTTCATAACTGCAGATCCATCATTGTATTGGCATTGGCCTATGGGTTTTCCTTTTCTGGTAGGGCTTTTTTCATTCCTTTTTGAGGGCGATGTTTTTTTTGCAGGAAGGGTGCTTCAATCCTTCTTTTTTGGAATGATTTTGATATTGCTGAAAAAATCTTTTCCCATAGATTGGGGGTTTTACCTGGCGCTGATCAGTACGGGGACTTTTTTGGGCTTGTTCCTCAGCACAATGACGGAGGCCGGTTTTATAGCTTTTGGATTTTTGATGTTATACCTGGTGCTGAAAGAAAACAAGAGCTGGTTGCCGATTTTTCTGACCATGGTAAGTCTGTATGCCTTTCGTCATGTCGGCCTATTTGTAGGGGGATTTGTGTTATGGCATTATTGGAAAGAAGAAAGAGACAACCGTTGGCTGGGGGTTTTATTGGCTTTTTCGATGGTTGTTTTAAGCTATTCCTTTTTGGAGTACCAGGCGAACAGCAAATTGACAGGGGCGGGCATTGAAGGAGAAGTGATGGGTAGAATGAAGATGTTGGGACTTTGGGTAATAGCCACCTTAGCATATTTCAGCTATTTTGATGTGGAACACTTTGGGGGCAGGGCCGGAAAGGTATTGTTTTTCATCGGATTGGTTCCCATGCTGCTGGCTGCTATTTGGGGATTTGAAAGGGTATGGAATAATAAAAAACAGGACAGTAAATTGATTCGATCCTACACCCGTTTTGGAATGGCCTATTTTGTGGTGTTTCTGTTGGTGCTTTTGGTTTTGGGATGGGATCACCAGGGATGGGGCATACAGGGCCGTTATATTGCACCGGGTGCCGTATTCTTACTAATTGCTTTATTTGAAAGTTACCGCCCCATGGAGGGCTATCCCTGGAAATTAAGGGCTTTGTTTAAGGGTGCTGCCATGTGCATGGTGCTCTATAATGGTTATTTTCAAGCCTATTTGGACAGTTTATCCAGCTAGGAAGAATAATGGCATATTGTTTTAATGAAAACACCTTTTCTGTAAATCAACGCCACCGCGCGTTGACCTCCCCTTCAGGGGACCGAGGGGCAGGGCGGGATAAATTAACTAAACACCAGCTTAAGATTTTTCCCCTTAATTTTTAAATGCATTTTAAAAAGATCGATTTGAAAATAGGTGCCCTGAACAGGATTCAGAATAGACCTATTCTCTTTTTGACCCTATTATTTGTTTTAGTCAACGGTTTCTTTTTCTGGAAGTTGGGAGTTTCTGTGGATGATGATACGGAACGGTTTATGGCTTATGCCGACGAAATCCGGGAATTTGGATTGTTTTTTAAACCCCACGATTTTTGGTATTTGGGCTATGTATTATTTATTCTGGCCATTACCAGTGTTTATGATACCTTGGCGGCTATCGTTTTGGTTCAGGTATTGCTGTCTTTTCTTGCCATGATCAGTCTTTATTATTCTGGACAGCGCCTTTTTGGGAACCAAACCATTGGCCTGTTGGCATCTGTTGCTTTTTTGGGTTTTTATTTGTTGCCTTTTTGGAATTATTGGATTTATGCAGAGTCTTTATTCATCAGTTTAAATTGTTTTGCCCTCTGCTATTTGATCCAATGGTATACGGGAAAAATTTCTTGGAGAAACATGTTGGCTGGGACCCTGATCATTTGTTGGGCCATCCTTACCAAACCTACGGGTATTGCTTTATTGGCGGCAGTGTTGGTCCCGCTGGTTTATCTCCTGATAAAAAACATGAATAAATGGTCTTTTAAAGTGGGGACAGTGATGGTTTTTGTTGTTGGCTTTCTTTTATTGTTAAATGAAATGCTCAGCACTTTTGGTTTTGTAGAAGCTTACCAAAATGGTGAAATCATATATGGAGCAGAAAAGGTAAACCATCAGGCCTATGCAAAAGGTTTGTTAATGGTAGTGCCTGAAAGCCTCTACCTTCCTGATAAAGACCATCCTTCTTTGGTTCAACTGGTCCTGTTGTTCTTCGGAAATCCGGTTTACTCCCTCAAGCTATTTTCAACAAAATTGTTTTATTATATTCTGGCCATAAGGCCCTATTATTCTTTCCTGCACAATACTTATTTATTGGGTTTTCTTTTGCCCTTATATTACCTGTTTGTGGTGGGCCTAAAAAAATCACCTTTGGATACAACAGCCTACCTGTTTATTGGATGTTTTATCCTGATACATACCCTAAGCGGAACCCTATTGACAATCAATTGGAACAGCCGTTTTTTACTGCCGGTTTTGCCATTGGTGTTTTTGGTGGGTGGAAATGAGAAAGAAAAAATAGTTTTAAAAAAAATTAGGTTAAGATTTAGTGCTATTTAACCCTTACAAATTTCAACTTTTTGATCAAAAACATAAATAGCAATCCAATTTGAAAAAAGTAGACCAATTTCTAAGGGATAAAATTCTACCTGTTTTTTCGAATAAGTTGGATAAAAAACAAATCAGGAAAGTCAAGAATTTCGGAAAGCGATTATTGACTTTTCATAAAAGGGATGACCTGACATTTTTGGCCCAAATCTATGGGACAGACAAATGGGGTGAACATTGGTACACACCTCATTATGATTTCCATTTCAAAGGATTAAGAAAAAAGGAAATTAATCTATTGGAGATAGGTGTTGGGGGATATAACAAACCTTACAGCGGAGGTGCTTCGCTACGTATGTGGAAGCGATACTTTCCAAAGGCCAATATTTTCTCATTTGATATCTATGACAAAAAACCCCATGAAGGATCAAGAATAAAGATATATCAGGGAAGCCAGGTAGATCCTGAATTCCTTGATAAGATTTGTTCAAAAATAGGAATATTGGATATCATCATTGATGATGGAAGTCACCTCAATGAACATGTGCTTTTTACCTTCCATCATCTCTTTCCAAAACTTAAAATGGGAGGGATATATGTGATAGAAGATACACAGACCTCCTATTGGGAGCATTATGGAGGTCAGGTGGAAGACAGAAACAACACCGAATCCATTATGGGTTATTTCAAATCATTGGTAGATGGCTTGAACTATTCAGAATTTAAAAATGATGATTTTCAACAATCTTATTTTGATTTGAACATCACTTCCATCCATTTTTACCATAACCTGATTTTTATCTACAAAGGGGATAACAACGAGACATCCAACCTCAATAAAAAATCCTAAATCAATTAGAGTTGAACCTCAAACATTTCCTTTTTTCCAGATTCAATGTACAGTACCTCGAAATGGTGCCCTACAATCTCAGATTGGATCCTGATTTATGGCTCGAAGGAAGAATCCAATTGTTTTTTGATTTTTGCTATCCAAGTGTTAAAAATCAATCCTGTAAAAATTTTCAATGGGTAGTATTTTTTGATTCCAGAACACCTAAGCATTTTTTGGATACCATTTCAGCGCAGGATACTGAAGGCATAATAGCATTTCACTATTTGGATCACTGGGAGAAATTGAATGCTGAAGTACTGCAAATTTTGGAGAGGGAGAAAAGTCAGTACGATATTGTAATTTCTACAAGATTGGATGGTGATGATGCAGTTTCGGAGTATTTTATTGCTTCAATTCAGTCTGAAGCCTTGAAGTTGGAAACCAAATATCCTTGTGCCATCAACTGCTCAAATGGCGTTATTTTGGATACCCAATCAGGAATATATTACCTGAAGAAAATGAGCAGCAATGCTTTTATCTCCTTGGTGCAAAAAAGTTCGGATCTTGATATGTCTATTTTCAAATTGGAGCATCAGACCATTTCAGAAGAAATCAATACTATTGAAATTGAACAACCAAAAATGTGGCTTCTGGTGGTACACGGGGGGAACCTCGTTAACAAATCATCTGGTCTTCCTTTATCCCATAATATCGGCCAGCATTTTAACATTTCTCGGAAAAACAACAGTGTAAATCCTAAATCGGGTAAATTATTAAAAGTCTATCTTAAATATCTTGGTGTCAGGGCAAGTAATCTAAAAGTAAAAGTCAATCGAGCATTTGGTAAATGACCAATATATTTTTTGTGAAGGAAATTCAAATAGCCGTATGGAAAACAACAAAATTGAAGCATGTTAAATAAACTCAGGTATTATTATTGTAAAGTCAAGGGCGATATCCGCGCCAATGAATACTTTTATTACCCCAGGGATTTTTTTTCAGATGTTGATGATGTCGATGATGTTTTTAATATGATTTATTTGAAAAACACCTGGGGTTCAAAGGAGAGTGCATCAGGTAGGGGCTCAGAGATACAGCATACCAAAACCTTACTCAAAAAACTTAACAGCCTTACCAAAGAGCTTGAGGTGAAAAGTATGTTGGATGCACCTTGCGGAGACTTTAACTGGATGAAAAATCTATATAAAACCGGGATTTCCTATATCGGAATGGATATCGTGGAAGATTTGATCGCATCTTTGAATACCAAATATGCTCAAGATTCCCAAGTGGCTTTTCAAACCGGGAATATCATTGAAGGTGGATTGCCTCAGGTGGATTTGATATTTTGCAGGGATTGTCTGGTTCATTTCTCTTTTGAGGATATCCATCAGTCGCTGTCAAACTTTAAAAAATCAGGTTCAAAGTTTTTGTTGACCACCACTTATACAGAAAGAGGTGTTAACCGTGATATTCAAACAGGAGGTTGGAGGCCAATAAATCTCAAAGAGGAACCATTTAACCTTCCTAAGCCCCTCAAAATAATCCATGAGAATAATCTGGATGATCACGGAATATATTTCGATAAATGTATGGCCTTGTGGAAATTGTCTGATATCAATATTTAGTCCGGGATTCAATGTTAAAAGTCAGTGTAATAGAACCTTCCCAAGGCTGGAAGGTGGTGGATATTGGGGAGTTATGGAGATACAAAGACCTGCTGTATTATCTGACTGTCAGGGGAATCAAAGCAAGGTATGCCCAATCTGTATTGGGTGTAGGTTGGGCCATCATTCAGCCTTTGTTTACCACATTGGTATTTACAGTAGTATTTGGCGGCTTGGCCAATGTGGACTCTGATGGCATGCCATATATTCTTTTTTCATATCTGGCCTTATGGCCTTGGAACTATTTCTCGGGTACCCTATCCGAATCTGCCAATAGCCTTATAGCCAATGCAGGGATGATTACCAAAGTGTATTTTCCCAGGTTAATATTGCCTTTGGCTGCCATTTTTTCCAAGCTCCTGGATTTTACCATATCCTTTGTGGTACTTTTGGGTTTATTGATCTATTTTAAAGTTGTGCCGGGATGGAGCCTGGTTTTTTTACCGTTGTTGTTGGTACAACTTCTGATGGCCTCATTGGGGATTGGCATGGTACTTTCGGCTATGGCTGTCCAATACAGGGATGTGAAATATGCCCTGACGTTTGTGGTGCAGTTATTACTTTATCTGGCACCTGTGGTCTATAGTACCACGGCAGTTCCGGAACAATGGCAGTTTGTCTATTCTCTCAATCCCATGGTAGGGGTCATTGAAGGTGTCCGTGCCATGTTCCTTGACCGTCCCATGCCCTGGGAATGGATTTGGCCAGGGGCGATATTAGCTGTGATATTCTTCATTTTTGGCTTGTTTTATTTTAGGCGAATGGAAAAGGTGTTTGCGGATGTAGCGTGAATTAAACGTGAGACATGAGATATAAGAAGTGAGACAGGTAGGTTTAAATTTTAGGAATAGGGTAAAGAATTCGGGTGTTTCTAACCTGGAAGGAGAATTTTGGGTTCAGCCTTTAGAAGAGTAAATTAAGTTTAAAAAAAGAAGCTTGTCAGATACGATTATCAAAGTAGAAAACCTCTCCAAGCGCTACCGCATTGGTTTACAGGAAAAAAAAGCAGATACCTTTGCCCAGCAGATGGTCAATATATTGAAATATCCCATTGATAATTTCAGGAAAATTAAAAATCTTGGAAAATTCAGCGAAGCGGAAGAAGGAATACACTGGGCATTGAAGGATGTGAGTTTTGAGGTAAAGCAGGGGGAAGTGTTGGGGATTATCGGTAAAAACGGTGCAGGTAAATCCACGCTATTAAAAATCCTCTCAAAAATCACAGAACCCACTTTCGGTCGGATAGAACTCTATGGTCGGGTAGCGGCATTGTTGGAAGTGGGGACAGGCTTTCATCCCGAATTGACCGGTAGGGAAAATATCTATATGAACGGCACCATACTAGGGATGACCAAAAAGGAAATTGACGGTAAACTGGATGAAATCATTGATTTCTCAGGAGTAGAGAAATACATCGATACCCCTGTTAAGTTTTTTTCTTCTGGGATGCGGGTCAGGTTGGGCTTTTCGGTAGCCGCCCATTTGGAACCGGAGATATTGATTATTGACGAAGTCTTAGCTGTAGGGGATTTTGAGTTTCAACAAAAGTGCTTGGGGAAGATGGAAGATGTCAGTCAAAAGGAGGGAAGAACGGTATTGTTTGTGAGCCATAATATCCAAGCAATATCTACTTTAACTCGAAGTACAATTATCCTACAAAATGGTCAGATGATTTTTGGTGGCAAGACTGAAAGAGGAATTACCACTTACTTAGGATTGCAAAAATCAAAGTCCATTGGTTTTTTAAATAATTCAAGCAATGGTGTTATAAGTGTTGCTGTGAATACTTCAGAACCAAATAATATTCAAAGGTTCAATGAGAAATTTTCTGTTGAAATAACAGTGAGCTTAGCGCAAAATGTTTTGATACCAGCTATTTCCTATCAAGTATTTGATGAGTTTGAAAATTCAATATTTCATGAATTGTTTTTGGGTTCAGAACACGATTTAGATTTATCGACTAACCAATTAAAAATTGTTTCTGAAATAGAAAATCTAAGGCTTTATCCAGGGGAGTATTTTTTGAAAGTGCATTATGCTGATAAATTTTCAAAAACAAAATTGGAAACTGTTAATGAAATCTGTCATTTTAAAGTTGAAGTAATGGGCGAATTAAGGGAATATTATTGGCAATCTGGTGCAGCCAAATACGTTGAAAAAGGAAATTGGAAAATAGCATGATTAATCCAGTACATAAAGATTTTAAATTTAAATTAGTAGATAAAATTCCAACTTTAAGAATAATTGAAAAGTACAAAGATGATTTTAAAGTAGATGTTACAGGATATTATAAAGGAATTGAATCTGTTGAAATATATGAATGTGAGGTAACAAAGTATAGGTTTTATTTTCCTTTCTCTATTATTGGTGATGGTAATTTTTATATAAATTTAAGCAAAGAAAAAGGGAATTATTATCATAAGAGATGGGAACATGAGGTTGCGTTAAAACATGCTAAAATTGGAGAAAAATGGCTTGAAGTAGGTTCAGGAAATTCTATTTTTTTGAGGGGATTAACAGAAGTAGGGGTTTCAGCATTGGGTTTAGAGTTGAACAGTAAGGAGGTATTAAGGGCTGAAAATGAAAAATTCGAAGTTCGGTATTGTGATTTTCTTTCCTTTAATTGTAAAAAAGGAGAGTACGACACTATCGCATTATTTCAGGTTTTGGAGCATGTCCAAGATGTCTCCTCTTTTTTTACACACGCTAGGGAACTTTTAAAGAAAAAGGGAAAGCTTATCATTGGAGTTCCCAATAACAATCCTTATTTATATGTTTTTGATAAGTTTCATACCCTAAACCTCCCACCCCATCATATGGGATTATGGACTGGTCAATCTCTAAAAAATGTAGGAACAAATTTTGGTTTCTTAGTCAATGATCTTCAATATGAGCCTCTTTCACATTATGAGCTAAACTATATTTTGGATTTTTATTCTTGGGATAATTTTTCTAATAAAAGCCCAAAGTATTTTTTTTTAAAAGCAGTGAGAAAATTATTTCCAAAAATATTATTTCATTTAGTTTCATCCATTTACAGAAAATTTCTAGTTAACGGCAGAAATATTTTTATTGTTTTTGAAAAAAATGATTGATTTTAATCCTCAAAAACTCACATTTGAAAATATTGATCGATTTTATATAAAAAAATCTATTTATCAATTTTTAATTTCTAAATCTGGAGTTTTTAATGGTGATTTGTTGGATATAGGCTGTGGAGAAATGCCCTACAAAAATGAATTATTAGCCAAGTCCAAGATTAAAAATTATGTTGGGCTTGATATTGATGAAGCCCTTGAATACAAAATAGGAATTAAGCCTGATTACTTATGGGATGGTATTAAGATGCCATTTAAAGATAAATCATTTGATTCCGGTTTTGCAACTGAGGTTCTGGAACATTGTCCGGATCCACTTTCGACATTAAAAGAGATTAACCGGGTATTAAAGCCTGATTCTCCTTTGGTAATGACTGTGCCATTTTTGTGGCCGACACACGAGTCCCCATATGATTTTTATAGGTATACTCCATTTGCAGTTCAGCATTTACTCGAGCAATCCGGATTTACAAAAATAGAAATTACTTGTTTGGGGGGATGGGATGCTTCTATGGCTCAAATGGTATCACTTTGGATAAAAAGAAGGGGGTTTTCAAAGAAGGTTCAAGAATTTCTATTTGTGATATTAAAGCCTTTCATTTTAAGACTTTATAAAAAAGATAAGGTTGAACCTGCATTTTGTGATCAAAACATGTTCACAAGCATTGGTATAGTTGCATGGAAAAATTAAAAATATGTTTTACTTCCCCTGCCTATTCAGTATATTCGGAAACTTTTATTCAAAATTTAAAAAAGGGAATAGATGGTGAAATTTTTCATTGCTTTGGAGGTTTTTTTCCTTTTGAATCAGAAGATAAGGAGTTGGCAAACTTTTGGAAACCTAAAATATACCACAGTGCACTCAGAAGAATGGGGCTATTAAAAAAATCTCTTGATCAACTTTATTTTAGTGACTATTTAAAGAAAAAAAAGATTGATCTCATTTTTGCCAATTATGGTCCATCAGGAGCAAAAATTCTCCCTGTTGTAAAAAGTATTGAGATTCCTTTAATTGTTCATTTTCATGGTTTTGATGCATCAGTCAACGATATTATTTTTAAATATAAGGAATCCTATTTGGAAATGTTTACAATTGCAAAATGGATTATTGTTGCTTCTAATGCTATGAAGCAAGATTTAATTGATCTTGGTGCTCCCGAAACCAAACTAAAAATGATCGTATATGCACCAAACTCAGACTTCTTAAACATTCAACCCGATTATAACTCCAACCAAATACTCGCCATTGGAAGATTTGTTGAAAAGAAAGCCCCTTATTTAACTTTGATGGCATATAAACTAGCCAAAGAGCAATGTCCTAAGCTTAAACTCAAATTTATTGGAGACGGTCCATTACTATCCGTTTGTAGGGATTTAACAGAAAGTTTGAAGATTAGAGATTTAGAATTTACAGGTGTACTCAGTCCAAAACAAATTCAAAATGAGATGGCAAATTCTTTTTGCTTTATGCAACACAGTAAGCAGGCAGTAAATGGTGATAAGGAGGGTACTCCTGTAGCTATATTGGAAACTATGGCTGCTGGATTGCCAGTGATTAGTACAAACCATGCTGGAATTCCTGAAGTAGTTATTGATGGGCAAAATGGTTTTATTGTTGAAGAAGGTGATGTTGAAGAAATGGCCAATAAATTAGTTGAGTTATGTAGTGATAGAGAATTATCAAAAAAATTCGGGGAAAATGGGAAATTGATAATTAAGAGAAACTTTACAGAAAAGGAATATTTTAAAAAGATTAATCAACTTATTTCACAACCATGAAAAGATGGATAAAGAAAATATTACCAAAAAAGATTTTACAACATTACAGAGATCAAAAGGCGGAAAAGCGAAAGCTTGAATTTGAAAAATCAATTAAAGGAGACAATGTGTTGTGTCCAATCTGTAATTCTACTTTTAGTACTTTTGGGAACTTCGGGTTAATAGAAAGGTCGAACGCTTTTTGTTACAATTGTGAATCTTTAGAAAGACACAGACTTTTGTTCTTATACCTTAAAGAGAATACAGATCTTTTTTCTGAACATGAACGTCCAGTAAGATTATTACATTTCGCTCCTGAAAAAGCCTTTTTTGATTTCTTTTCAAAGATATCTGGTTTGGAATATTATCCTTGTGACATATTTCCGGAAAAATATAACTTTGATTTGAAAATAAAAGTATATAAAGTTGATATTACAAATATCCCTTTTGATGATAATTATTTTGATTATATACTTTGTAATCATGTTCTTGAACATATTCCTGATGATACCCTAGCCATGAGTGAATTGTACAGAGTCATGTCAAAAAAAGGTTCTGGCATATTCCAGGTTCCAATTGACTATACAAGACAAACAACCTATGAAGATTGGAGTATTACTACTCCTGAAGAACGAGAAAAAGCTTTTGGGCAAAATGATCACGTTAGATGGTACGGAAGAGATTATAATAGAAGGTTAGAAAAGACAGGTTTCATATTGGATGAAATTGATTTTGTTTCTAAATTTTCCATTGATAATATTTTTAAATATGGCCTGGATAAAACAGAAACGATCTATTTGTGCAGAAAAATTAATAATCTATAATCAAATTAAGGTCAAAAGACTGTAAGTAAAATGTACCCTCTTGTTTCCATCCTAATCCCAAACTACAACAAAGCACCATATTTGAGACAAACCTTAGATTCAGTACTTTCACAGACTTACCCAAATTGGGAATGTATCATTGTGGACGACCACAGTACCGAAAATTCCTGGGAGATTTTGAAGAAATACGCATTAATTGATACTAGAATTAAAATTTTTAAAAGGCCAGAAAACCGGAAAAAAGGAGGAAATGCTGCCAGAAATTATGCATTTGAATTGTCACAAGGAGAATATATCAATTGGCTGGATTCAGATGATATTCCTGACAAAATGATGTTGGAGTTAAAATTAGAGGCCTTCGGTCATTCTAGGGTATCTCAGGATTTTGTTATTGGAGGAGTGAAAAAATTCAAAAATGAAATTTCAGAGGCAAGTGATTTTAGCCAATTGGACTATGATCGGTTAGATAGTGATTTGGCCCTTGATTATGTTAAGGGTGTTTTTTGGTTCCAAACAGCCCAACCTTTATTTAGGAAATCATATTTGGAAAAGTTCAACAAATTATTTGATGAGGAACTGCTAAAAGGTCAAGAAGCTGAATTTTTTACAAGAATATTATTGTCAAACCCAAAATTTATTTTCAAACATGAGTCTATTATTTTTTGGAGAATGAGTGAAGATTCTAAAACATTAAGTTATTGGGGTGCATCTTTTCCCCAAAAGTATTTGGTAAGTTATTTAAGTTACAAAACTATATTTTTAAATTTTTTGAATCATAGAAAAGAATTGGAAGAACCGGTGGTTGTATTTTTTAGAAATGTATTCAATGACATGCTTTTGTTTTTACCTTTTAATTCTTCCGAATTTTGGGATTTACTCCATTTCGGTACAATCCACAATCTGTTTAAAGGAAGGTTTCAGGGAGCAAAAATTCTTGGCATCAGGATTCTTAAAACCGCTAAGCTGATTTGATACCTAAGCTTATCCACTATTGTTGGTTTGGACCGGATCGGATGACTGAGATGGAAAAGGATTGTATAAGAAGTTGGGAGAAATGGCTGCCCGATTATACCTTCAAACGCTGGAATGAAGATAATTTTGAAGTCAATGCATTTGAATTTACCAAAGCAGCCTATCGTTTAAGGAAATATGCATTTGTATCTGATGTTAGCCGTCTGCATGCACTCTATGAGCAAGGGGGCATTTACCTGGATACAGATATGATGGTGGTAAGAGATTTTGATGATTTGTTACAGCATCAGTTTTTCATTGGAAAAGAACGAAGGGACCTGATAAGTGCAGGAATAATAGGTTCAGTAAAAAATAGTCCCATCATTAAAAGTCTATTGGATAATTACGCCATGCTCAAATTCGATTATAATACCCCTATGGATATTCCGTCATTCCTGACTGCAAATCTGCAATCAAATCAGGATATTTCTATTTATTCTCCTGAATATTTTTACCCCTTACCCTATGTGATGAGGGGCCGTGATTATAGAAATTTTATTAAAGAACAAACTTACGCAGTACATCTTTGGAACCATAGTTGGAAACAGGAGCGGGATTACCTGCATGATAAAAACTTCAGCATGGCACTGAAACAGTATTTTAATCGCTGTAAAACTTCCCCAAGAAGCATTTGGAAAGATGCTTTTCTGTTGGATTTTATGAAATATTTCCTGGCGGACAAGTTTGGATTTGCTTACAAGTTGTATAAAGGAAAATAATTTAGATTATGAGGATAAGCCAAGACCTAAAAGAATTTACCCAAATCCTGCCAACTGAATCAGAACAAATTTTTGTGCTATCCACCTATTTTTCCTCCAAAAAGGACCCTGTGTGGGGAGGATATCAGGATTCGGACAACTTCGGTTATATCCAAAACTGGTATAATTCTTTACTAGAGCATGGGCTTTGGGCTATGGTCTTTTATGATAGGCTATCTCCTGAATTTATTAAAAAATACCAAACTAAAAAAATCAGATTTATCAGGTGCCATTTGGGCGGGATGTCCCTGAACGATGAGCGTTTTTTTATTTACAGGGAATTTATCCCCTTTCTTCCGGAGAAAGCCTATGTACTCACTACGGATATCAACGATGTGGTCATCAATAAAAATCCTTTATCCCTGGTCCAATCTTCACCAGATAAGTTGTTTGTGGGAAGGGGTAATAGAAAAGTCTGGAGAAAAGGCATTTGGGCTTTGACTTCTCTGAGACAATTCAGCAAAAAATTCAATCAATCCTTACCAATAAGCTTCCTCAATTATCCTGTCTTCAATCCCGGCACTATTGGGGGCAAAAAAGAAAAAGTATTGGAACTGTTTGAAAGAATGACCCAAGTCTTTGAGATCTTAGGAGATGACAAAAATTACGATATGCCTGTTTTCAATTTTGTTCTGAAAGAATATTATTTTCCGAAAATCGGTAAGTATGATGGCATAATACCCTTTGGACTGGCCTGGAATTTCTGGTTTTACGCTTATCGGATCCAGCGGAAACTGGAATTCAAATACAAAAAAAGAAAATACGACCTTGTTTCTCATCAGGAATCGGTGGAGAAAAATAATATGCTGTTTGC
The DNA here is from genome assembly GCA_040905165.1 of Cyclobacteriaceae bacterium. Classification (GTDB taxonomy): domain Bacteria; phylum Bacteroidota; class Bacteroidia; order Cytophagales; family Cyclobacteriaceae; genus Cyclobacterium. Next base: position 34,188 of record JBBDSA010000044.1, read on the forward strand.
AGGTTATCCTTTTGTCAGTATGTTCAGTTGGTATGAGAATCCCTCAAATGCCTATTTGATCCATAAATGAAATTAAAACACCGTATCAATATATTTCTTTATAGTTTAATTTTGTTTCACCTAAATTCCCACTCCTATATAACTGGGAGAATTATTGGAGGGGTTTTTTTTGGCCGAAGAATCATTTTTGATTTTGATAGAACCTTCGATTCGAGTTTTCCCAAAACCCAGGAAATTAAATTTAAACAAATAGGGGGAAATGACGGGGTGTGACATGGCACTAGTTTAAAATTAGAGAAATTTGAACCCAAAAGTTATTCATTATTGTTGGTTTGGGAAAGTGAAGATGAACCCTACGCAATTGCATTGCCTAGCATCTTGGAGGATTTTTTTACCTGAGTACCAAATCAAGGAATGGAATGAATCTAACTTTGCTGTTCACATGACTCCCTATACAAAATGCTTATGAGCTTGGCAAATACGCCTTTGTGGTAGATGTATGCCGCTTGTATGCATTATATAAAAAGGGTGGGATCTATATGGACCTAGATATGTTAGTTCTCAAAAATTTCGATTCATTTTTAGCCCACGATTTTTTCCTTGGATAAGAAGCCCCCGGTCGGTACAGCGCCGGGATAATTGGAGCTAAGGCAAATAATCCGGTGGTTAAAAAGCTGAAATCTGAATATGCAAAGCTTGTATTTGACCTTGGCATTCAAGAAATTATACCTGATTTTTTTGTAGCACATATCCCTAAGGAAGAGGTGGTTGCTTATCTGGAGGAATATTTCTATCCATTTCCTTTTGAAAAAAAGGGGAGGATTACACGCCCTATTTGACAGAGAATACTTTTGCAATCCACCTCTGGAATCATAGTTGGATTGGCGAGAAGGAATTGTTGCGGAAGTATCAATTTTTTAAAGCGATCCGTGTCTTTCTTGGCAATATCATAAAATATCCTAAGATGCGAAACCTTGACTATATTTCTGGGTTAGGAGTAATGCTGTTTGGTTATGAGTATTGGTATAACGAAAATCTGGTATTAAAGCATTTTATTGAAACTCACAGGCTGACTTGGGAATATTACATGAGGTTATCAAAATCTATTGCTTCAAGCTATCCCCTGATAGAATCCATTAAAATTGACCGCTACAACAGCACAACTTCCCTGAAATTGTTCCTTTGGCAAAACCAGGTTTCATTGATAAAGAGAATCATTGTAGTCGGATTGAAAGGAATCAAGCATGGGGAAAAAAATATGAATCCAGGTTGAAGTATCTCCAATGCCAGTTTTGGGCTTTTTTCAAAAACTATAAAAGAACAATCCGGAATTTTGAACGGCTCAGGTGTCAGGTTTTTTCAGAATTCAAATCATGAGAAAACTCAAAATCGGCATTTTGGTAGAGTCTTTTCCAAGAATATCACAAACCTGGCTCGACAATCAGATCATTGATTTGCTCGACAGGGGGCATGAGGTTTATATCTATTCCATTTATCCTAGCACTGATAAAATCATCCACCAACAGGTTATGAAATATGGACTGCAGGAAAGAACCCAGTATTTTTACAATCCCAAATCGAAATCGGTAAAAAGTGTATGGGAAGGTTTGAATTATGCCCTCAAGCATATTGGGAATGTAAGTTTTTTAAAAGCATTCTTGGCTATCAAGGCTATATTTGGAAAAAAGGTAGTGCCTTTGTTTGCTTTTAATTATGTGTTTTTGGAGGGTATAGAAGATTTGGATATACTCCATGCCCATTTTGGGGAAATGGGGGTGTTTGCAGCCAAAATGAAAAAGGCTGGGTTCTTAAACAAACCTAAAATCGTCGTTTCTTTTCACGGCCATGATATTTTTCCATACAAAAAGAAAATTTACAAAAAGGAGTATAGGATTTTTGAAACATATTCCGATGCATTATTGGTGAATTCGGAATACAGTAAAAATCTTTTATTGGATATTATTTCAAATAAAAAAATTATAAAGGTGCCTGTCGGACTTAATTTAGCATATTTTAAACCTAATGAAAGAGATCTAGAAAAAATTAAAATAAGAATAATATTTTTAGGAAGGCTTGTCCATCTTAAGGGAGGTTTGCTCATGATTGATATTTTTTACAGACTTTCGAAAAATAATTCAAGTTTGGAATTAGTCATAATTGGAGATGGAGAGAAGAGGAATAAAATAGAAAATAAAATAAAAGAATATGGCCTTGTTGATTCGGTCGTTTTAAAAGGAGCCCTTTCTCAAGATCAAGTTATAAGCGAATTCAAGTCTTCCTCCATTTATGTTTATCCGGGATTGTTTGATCCCTTTTTTCAATCAGGGGATACGCAGGGATTGGTAGTACAGGAGGCACAGGCTATGGAGTTGCCTGTGGTCTGTTCGGATATTGGGGGAATTAAATATGGGATGGTAGATGGTGAAACAGGTATCTTAGTGGGTGAAAGAGACATTGATGGATTTGTTGAAAAAATTCAAATGCTTTTAGATAATCCTGAACTGAGGAGAAAGATGGGAAAGGCAGGAAGGGAATTTGTCCAAAAAAACTTTGATTCCAAGGTGATAGGAGACAGGTTAATAGGAGTTTATCAGAATATCTTACATGAAAACTGATTTATCCAAACCATTTTTCTCTATCATTATTCCAGTTTATAGGGATTTAGAGCGGTTAGTTTTGTGTTTAAAAGCACTCAATCATTCTGGGAATTTTGGGATCGCTTTTGAAGTGATTGTGGTCAATAATGATCCTGAAATAAAATCATTGGATTTAAGTATAATTGCCTATTCCAACAGTATAAGAGTAATTAATGAAAATACTCCAGGTTCTTATACTGCCAGAAATAGGGGTATACAGGAAGCGAATGGAGTTGTGTTGGCATTTACAGATTCTGATTGTCTTCCTTCTCTTCGTTGGCTTCAGACAGCGTACGAGCAGTTTGAAAAGGATTTCAAAAGGGAAATAGGGGTCTTAACAGGTCCAGTTGGGTTATTTTATAAAAATCCTAATTTCCTTTCTGATGCTGAAATATACGAGAAATATACAGGATTTACCACTGAGGCTTATGCGAAAGAAGGTCATGCCATTACGGCCAATTGGTTTTCATATAAATCAGTAATTGATGAATTTGGTGGTTTTGATTCAAATTTGAAATCCAATGGGGATTCAGAACTGTCCGCAAAAATCAGCCAAAAATATCAAATAGTTTACTGCCCCGAGTTGGTAGTCCAACATCCTTCCAGATATCATACTCCTGAATTGGTCAGTAAATACAGGAGAATTTTGGGTGGGACATATTCAAGAAAGTATAATGGAAAGTATTTTGCTTTTCTGAAACATATACTGGTTTTCATCTTAAAAAGACACCGATTTTCATTAAAGAAGTTTTTTACGGTTCCTGTTCAAGAATCTTGGGCAATATTCAAAGTTTGTAATGCTGTTAATTTGGGAGCATTGAAGGAGTATTTTAATTTGGTGGCAGGAGGGGAGACGAAGAGATAAATGCGAGAAGGGAGAAGCGAGAGACGAGACCCATTGGTATCCATCATAATTCCAGTGTATAATAAAGCAGCTTATATCCGGGAAACTTTGGATTCGGCTATGGGGCAGACCTACTCCCATACTGAAATCATTTTGATAGATGATGGTTCTACAGATGGTTCTTTTGAAATACTCAATGAATATCTTAAGAAATATCCAAACAAGATCAATCTTCTAGACCAAGAAAATAAAGGAGTTTCAGTTGCCACGAATGTAGGTATTCAAGCTGCAAAAGGTGAATATATCCAATTTTTGGATGCAGATGATTTGATGTCCAGCGATAAGATTGAAAGACAAATCCAATTGCTCTCCGAAAAATCTCAGGATATAATAGCATCCTGCGAATGGGTGAATTTTAAAGATTCGATTCACGAAATTAACAAAGTTCCTTATGGCATATTTAAGGATTTTGATTCAGGAATAGATTGGTTGTTAAGAGCTTGGAACCATCAGGAAATGATGGCAGATTCTTCTTGGATGACCCATAGAAGTCTGATCGAAAAGGCAGGGCCTTGGAATGAATCCTTGACCATCAATCAGGATGGGGAGTTTTTTTGTAGAGTGTTGTCACATTGTAATGGCGTATTGTTTGATCCTGGTTCAGTCATATACTATAGGACTTTACATGAAGGTAACGTCAGTCAACAAAAAACCGAAAAAGCTTGGTATTCCTTATTGGAGAGTTACCGCTGTTATGAATGTAGAATCCTTCAGGTAGAGGATTCCAAAAGGATCAGGATTGCATTGAAGAAGGTTTACCAGAAGTTTATTTATGATGTGTTTCCAGAATATCCTGATTTGATCAAAGAAGCAGAAGTCTGTATAAAAAATTTAGGTATACCCCAAAAGACTGCTATCGGCGGGCCCAAGTTTCAAATGCTTTCGAAATTGTTTGGTTTTAAAAATGCGCTTAGGTTGAAGAGGTGGCTGGCATAAAGCGTCAGTGGTTGCCTCCGTCATTGCGAGGATTCGAACCTGATTTTTATTATTTCAAATGTCCTATCCGAATCCGAAGCAATCTCCTCAGTTAGGAGGCTCCTTATTTTAAAAAGAAAAATCAAAACCTAAAGAGATTGCTTCGTCGCAAGAAGATGTTTAGTAGAAATCGAATTTGTCAAAGTGCTCCTCGCAATGTCGGTATAACCAATGTTTTCCATCATCATACCATTATATAATAAAATCCAATTTATCAGCAGGGCGATTGATTCTGTGTTGAATCAGACTTTTAAGGAATATGAAATCATAGTCATCAATGATGGTTCTACGGATGGGGGTGAAAAATTGGTTTCAGAAAAATATGGAGAAAAAATCAAATTATTTCACCAAGCCAATCAGGGAGTATCAATAGCAAGAAATAATGGAATTGCTAATGCTGAATACAATTATATATCTTTTTTGGATGCGGATGATTTTTGGCATAAAGGATATTTAGAAGCAGTAAATAGTGTAATCTGTGAATTTCCTGATGTTGGAATCATAGGTACTGGCTATACGTCCAATTCTTTTGAGTCATTAGATAGATTAGATTTTTATTTACTTAAAGAATATTTTAACAAGGCCATCAAAAACACTTTTTTTTTTACATCTGCCACCACCATCAAAAAATCATTTTTTCATAACAATCCCGGCTTTGATCCACAATTGAAAATGGGGGAGGATTTAGATGTTTGGTTTAGAGCCAACCTTTACTTTGGAGACGGATTATATATTTCTAACAAGATGGTATATTATGGAAATGAAGATGAACAAAGAGCTGTAAACAAATTATATCTATTTGAAGAATCCCTGATTTACAAAATCATCGATCCAAAATATTTTACAAATGCGATTGGACATGCTGTTACTTCAGAAGATCAGTTTGAATTGTTCAAAGAAAAATGGATTTATTTTAATCTTTTCCCATTGTATAGGGAAAAATTAAACAAAGAGAATTTGAATAATCTTCTGAGAGCATTGCCATTCAGGTTATATTTGGTAAGTGTTTTTTACCGAATTCCCTTTGAATTTTTACATAATTTGTTTTCAAATAGAAAATTAAGTATCCTTTTCAGAAATTATATGAAGTTTTGTTTTAGATTTATCTACACCTGAGTTGGAAGTTATCCGTATCGTTTCTGAACTGGATTTTGGTGGAGTTGAACAAGTGATGGCCAATACAATTCCGGCAATAAGTCAAATTGAAGAGATAGATGTAAAAGTTTTGGTATTAGGGAAAGGAGGGAAGGTAACTGAGGAATTGAAATCCAAAGGAATTTCGGTAGAAGTCTGGAATCAAAATCCAAGAATTCCAAATATCAGGATACTTTGGAAACTCAGGAGTTTTTTAAAAAAAGAAAAACCTTATGTAATTCATTGTCAAGGATCTGAGGCTAATTTTCATGGGTTGTTGGCCGGATTTCTGGCTCAAATTCCATGTAGAATTGCAGAAGAAATAGGAATGCCCAATCACCACTCCTTTTGGCGGTATATATTCAGAATTGTTTATTCTTTTGCTACAACTGTTATAGTTGTTGCCCAAAATGTTGGGAACAGGATTATAGAGTTAAAGGAGGTAAGTCCTAAAATAGTACAGGTACTATATAATCCAGTTGGGTTAGTTGATAGTCTACTTATTAACAAGGCTCAGGCATCCAATGTAATAGTTAATTTCGATAAGGATGGATTATCCGAGATCTTTGAGAATAATGAGGTTTTAGAGAATCTACTTCCGATAAATCGGGATCAGAATGTCTGGAAACAGCCATTTGTTTTTATTACAACCTGTAGGTTGGTGCCAATCAAAAATCTGGATAGATTGATTTCAGCATTTTCAGCTCTGGTGAAGGAAGATGGAGAAAAGCTCATGGAATTATGGATTGTGGGGGATGGTCCAATAAAAGAAGAATTAATTCAACTAGCTTCTGGGATTGGGCTTGATGGAAAGGTAAAATTTTGGGGATTTCAGAAAAATATTTTTGGATTATTGCAACAGTCTGATGTTTTTATTTTACCATCTCTCAGTGAGGGCTCTCCAGTTTCATTGGCGGAAGCTATGTTGATTGGATTACCTTCTATTGTTACTGAAGTAGGTGGTGGGCCTGAAATTTTAGGAGATAGTGAATCAGGGATTTTAATAAATCCTTTAGATACAGCAGCTATTTTTGAAGCTATGAAAAAATTGTTAAACCTATCGAAAGAAGAAAGAATTGAAATGGGAATACGAGCAAAAGAAGAAGCCGGAAGGTTTAAAATGGAGACATATATTTCAAATCTTCTTCAAATATATCACTTGGAATTAAAATGAAAATCAGGGTTTTGCATTGTGTTGAAACCATCGCTTCGGGTGGGGTGGAGCAAACTTTATTGACACTAATCAAAGGATTGGATAAAGATAGGTTTGAGCATAAAATTATCTGTACCTGGCATGGAGGACCTATATCAGAGGCTATGAGTAATGAGGGGGTTGAATTGATTTCAGTAGGTTCGTTTAAATCACCATTTGAATTCAGGAAACTTTGGAAAGTAGTTACGATTGCCAAAAAATATAATCCTCACGTAATTCACGGTGCTGTATTTGAAGGAATGACTATGGCTACAATTGGAGGGTTTTTGGGATGCGTACCGATAATAATCTTGGAAGAAACATCTGATCCACAAAACAGATCCAAAAAAGCAGATTGGCTATTGAAACAATTTTCGAGGATTGCAGATAAAGTACAGGCAATATCTTATGAGGTTGGTGAATATTTAAAAAATATCACAAAAATTGATTACAAAAAAATTAAGGTGATTTCAAATGGAATTCCTATTCCTATTTCGATTGAGGAAGGAATTATTAAAGAAACCAAATCATTGCTGAAAATTTCTGAAAAGGATATCGTGATTGGTTTTGTTGGGAGATTATACGATGATCACAAAAGGGTTTCGGATTTGATTGAAGCAATTTCGCTACTTAAAGTTCCAAATGTAAAATTGCTAATAATAGGTGAAGGTAAGGACAGGAAAGCTTTAGAAGAGCGAGTCAAAAATTTAAATCTTGAAAAAATTGTAATTTTTTTAGGTTACCAATCTAAACCTGATTTATATTATCAACTAATGGATGTATTTTGTATTCCTTCGAGCAGGGAAGGCTTTGGATTGGTGGCAGCTGAAGCCATGATCAATAGGGTGCCAGTAATTGCAACTTCCGTTGGTGGGCTGCCCGAAATCGTTTCGGATGAGGTAACAGGGTTTTTAGTTCCCCCATATTCCCCATCTTCTCTTGCAAAGAAATTAGAAATATTGTTTGAAAATCGAAAACTTCGAATAAAAATGGGCGAGGCGGGATTCCAAAAAGTAATGGAAAATTATACTGCTAAACGTTATTGTCATGAGGTCGAAAATCTTTATCTTAAATTGCTTAAATCGAAAGGCATTATTCAATCATCTTATTAAATTTTCTCAATTCAATCTTAAAATATATTCTATCTAAATTTCCATTATATTATTAATTTAGATCAATTTCAAAAAGATTTGTCGCTTAAAATTTAAATGGAGTTTTTCTTTTCAAGAATAGTTATCTTTAAATACTAATTTGGAAATTGTTAGACATTATATTCATATTAGTTGGTCTTTTAGCCTTGTTCAATACCAATTCGAGCATGGCAAAAAAGTTTGGATTGCCCTTTAAATATGAATGGCAGTTACATTATCTTTTGATTTACCATTTATTTTTTAGTTTATTTTTTACTTATTATATATTGAATTTCGGTGGGGATTCACTGGGTTATTGGAGATTCAATATGCAGCAAGTACTAATCAAGGGTGAGATATCCTGGTTCAGCTATTTTGGTGAAAGTACAAGGTTTATTTTATGGATAACCTATATTCCTAGTAGGATATTAGGTTTAAATTATATTACAGGCAATATACTTTTTGGTTTTTTAGGCTTTATAGGTATCAGGTATCTTTTTGTCATGGTAGCTCATTTGTTTCCCAGTAATCACTCAGTTCTAAATATTCCGCTTTTTCCAGCTATTTTTTACTTTCCTAATCTTCATTTTTGGACGTCCGGTGTTGGTAAAGATTCCATTTCTTTTTGGGCGATAGCATGGTTTTTATTTTCCCTTCAGAATTATAAATCAAAATGGTGGCAGTGTGTTATTGCATTATTCTTTGTTTATATGGTAAGGCCCCATATGGGTCAGGCTTTGATAGCTGGTTCTGGGATAGCTATTTTATTTGGAAGCGGGTTAAAGTTTCAATATAAAATAATACTTGGTGCCTTAGCCCTTAGTGCTACGGTTTATTTGATGGCAGGAACCCTGGAATTTTTAAAATTGGAGGATTTTGATTTGGAATCAATTATGGCTAAATCTGAAACCACCAGTAGTAATCTTAATAATTCATATGTTGGGTCTGGTGTGGATATATCTTCCTATTTCTGGCCAATGAAATTATTCACCTTTATGTTCAGGCCATTGTTTTTGGATGCACATAATATCATGGCTTTTTTGAGTTCATTTGAGAATGCTACCTATCTCTGGTTGAGCTTTTTTATTTACAGAAATTGGACCCCTGAAGCCATCCGTGATATGCCCTTATTTATTAAGGCGGGAATGGTGACTTTTATTCCAACCACCATTGCCTTTATGAATGCCCTTAGTAACCTGGGAATTACCATGCGCATGAAAAACATGCTGATGATCTATTTTTTATTGTTTTGCTTTTACCTGATTGCGCACAATAAAAAGCAAAGGTATGTACGCGCAATGGACCGGAAGCGTTTTTTCCAAAAAAGGCAAGCAATCATTGACAGCAAAAAGAAGACACTGCCAGAGGCCTGATTTAAAAAATTGAAAAAAATCCTCTTCCTTCCCAAATATACCAGAATGGGGGCCAGCAGCAGGCTAAGGACCTACCAGTACCTGCCACTATGGGAAAAAGCTGGGTACAGGGTATTGGTGAGGCCTTTTTTTACCGACAAATACCTGAATGATATCTATGCGGGCAGGAGGCCGGGTATACTTCATGTCCTGAAGTGCTATTGGCGAAGGGCTTGGCAGCTGTTATCTGTTGGGAAGTACGACAAGGTGATTGTTGAAAAGGAACTGTTTCCCTATTTGCCGGCATTTGCAGAATGGTTGCTCGCCAAAACCAAAGGTTATACAGTGGACTATGATGATGCGGTTTTTCATAACTATGACCTGGGAAAATACCCGGTGGTCAAGCGTTTTTTGCCAAATAAAATTGACCGCACCATGAAAATGGCCGAATTGGTTACCGTAGGCAATGTCTACCTGAAGGAACGGGCATTGGCTGCCGGATCAAACAGAATCGTCATGTTGCCCACTGTAATTGATCCGGACCGATACCCAATGAAAATGCACCAGGATAAACCAATTGTCTCCATCGGATGGATTGGCTCTCCCAGCTCATTAAGGTACCTGGAGGGAATTCTCCCCGTAATAGAACAGCTGCAGAGGAAATTCAAGATCATCCTGGTCCAGGTCAACGGAAATAAGCAGGTCAAATTCAGTGGCCCAACTGAAAAAATTCCGTGGACCGAAGCAGGGGAAGCCGCTGCCATCCTAAAGATGGATATCGGCATTATGCCCCTTCCTGATGATCCATGGGAAAGAGGGAAATGTGCTTATAAGCTGATCCAATACATGGCCTGTGGCCTGCCAGTAGTCGCTTCTCCTGTGGGGATGAACAAGGAGGTGGTGCAACATGGAGTCAATGGCTTTCTGGCCCAATCAGAGGAAGAATGGATTGAAGCCTTGAGTAAGCTGATCCAGGATTGGAAACTCAGAAAATCATTTGGAGAAAAGGGTCATCAGCTGGTCATGGAAAAGTATACCTTGGAAAGGAATTTTGACCAGATGTTGGGGATGGTAGCCTCCCTAAATCCTACTGCATGTTAACACAATAATCAGCCCCCCTAAATCCCCCCTTTAGGGGGGACTTTAGTTCACGTTAATTATAAATATATTTTCAAACAGATCGATTACCGAACACCCTTCCTTTCAGGGGAGGGGCAGCAAAATGACCATTCTTTTCATCACATGGGACTCTGATCAAACCAATTATTTGGAAAACCTTTTTTTTCCTATTTTTAAGGGAATTACCAAAGAAACAGGGATAGCAATTCATGTCATGCAATTTTCCTGGTCGGGATCAAATGAGGTGGAAAGGATCCGGTCCATTGCAAGCCAACAGGGTATCAAATATGTCCACCATAAGGTGCGTAGAAAGCCTGTTCCGGCTTTAGGAGCTTATTTAACCATGCTTATGGGTGCTTCCAAAATAAAGGCCCATGCCAAAGAATATGGAATTCAGGTGCTGATGCCCAGATCTACGATGCCAGCCATGATGGTCAACCGGTTACAGCAATGGATATGGGAAAATAACCTGAAGGTGGTGTTTGATGCTGATGGTCTTCCCATAGAGGAGCGGGTAGACTTTGCAGGGTTAAAGCAACAAAGCCTGCAATACCGATGGCTGAAGGACACCGAAAGGAAAATGGTGGAAAAGGCAGATGCCGTCCTGACCCGGTCCAAAAAAGCAATAGCATTACATTTAGACAATATGGGCGTTGAACACGGAGAAAAATTTTTTTGCGTCAGCAATGGCAGGGATCCTGGGAAATTTAAACCCGATCAAGCGTGCAGGCAAAAAATAAGAAGGAAATGGGGCCTTTCTGATGAAGATTTTCTTTGGGTATATACCGGTTCTTTAGGGCCTGCCTATATGGTAAATCAAATGCTCGATTTATTCGGGCGGTTTCAACAAATTGAACCTGGAAGCAAATTCCTGTTTTTAACACGAAATGAAAGCTTTCTTTCCGGAAAAATCCCTGTCCATTTGGAAAGCGCAATATTAATTAAATCCGTACCTTTTGAGGAAGTGCCCTTCTACCTCGCTGCAGCGGACGTCGGTTTAAGCCTAAGGCAACACGCTCCCAGCTTGGCCGGTTTGGCCCCCATAAAGATCGGGGAGTATCTCTTGTCAGGATTGCCGGTCATTGCCTCGCCGGGTGTTGGGGATACAGAGGATATGCTTTTTGATCAGCGGGAATGTTTTATTTATAGTGATCAAAACCAGTTTGATCATTTATTAAAATGGATCAGCACCATAAAAGAAATGGATCCTCAGGCTATCAGAGCTTTAGGGCTCCAACACTTTGATTTGCGCCAAAGTATTAGGGAATACTTAAAAGTATTGGAAACTTTACCTTCTACCTAATCCATGGGTATTATAAATTGCACTGAGTGTTTACTTTTACATTTTGGCTGTTAATCAAATATTTTGAGTAAACCTGTTTTCATCATATCACTTGACTTTGAACTGCACTGGGGGCGGTTTGACAAGGGCCCCTTACAGGGCAAAGAAGATTATTACCGACAGACGCTGAAAGCAATTTCCCATCTGTTATCGCTTTTCAGGGAATATGATATTGCCGTAACCTGGGCTACTGTTGGCATGTTAATGGCCGATAATGAAAAGGAATGGGCGGATTTTAGTCCGCAGAAGGAACCTGTATATTTAAAGAGCAGATATTCCGCCTATGAGTGGTACCGTCATGAAAATGGTGATCCCAATTGTCTTTTCGCACCCGATGCGATCAGGGAAATAGTATCCACGCCGGGTCAGGAATTGGGCAGCCATACCTTTGCCCATTACTATACCCGTGAAAACGGGCAAAAAGCTGATACTTTCAGAGCAGATTTAATGGCTGCTAAACAAATTGCTGTTGAAAAATTCGGACAGGAATTAAAATCTTTGGTATTTCCACGAAATCAGTATGATGAAGAGGCACTAAGAATTTCAAAAGAAGCCGGTTTTTCAACTGTTAGGACTAATCCCGAGGATTGGTACTGGAAATTTCCCGAAGACGGAAAATTTATTAAGCGGTTTTTCCGAACCGGCGATGCACTTTTTTATTATGGTAAAAAGAAATCATTTTCCCATGAAAACCTTTTTTCCGCTAATTCCCATTTACCGGTGTTACTCCCAGCTTCTCGTTTTTTAAGACCATTTCACCCCAATCTGGGAATTCTTAACCAATTAAAAATTCAAAAGGTGAAAAGAGAAATGCAAGTTGCGGCATCATCAGCTGAGGCATACCACCTTTGGTGGCACCCTCATAATCATGGCTGGTACCCCAATCAAAGCCTTCTGGAGGTCAGGGAAATCCTTGAACATTTTTGTAAACTCAGGGATCTTTTTGGTATGGAATCTCACTCCATGGGTAGCCTGTCCAATGCCTTGCAGGCATCCCGCCAAAAATAAAACCAATCATTTTCAATTATCATTTCTGGTGCCGATTCAGTTAAGGTCTACATGAACCCCCTTATCATTTCCTTGATTATATTATTTGTTATTGGGTGGAATCATTTTCAGTTCAAAAGGAAATTATTAAGTCCCTATGTGTATTATGCTGTTCAGTTTCTTTTCATTTATCATATTTTATTTTCATTTATTTTCACATTTTATATTGAAAAAGAGGGGGGTGATGCCTGGAGGTATTGGAACGGGTTTGAGTCTACCCACCAATGGAGTACCCATTGGGGCAGCCGGTCCGATTTTATTAAATGGTTGAATTATATACCCTCGCATCAACTTGGCTTATCCTTTTGGGTTGGAAACCTTATCTATGCTGCGATTTCTTATATTGGGTTCCGCCAGTTGTTGATTTTCCTCGCCGAAAATTCCGGAATACAGCATCAGAAAGAAAAAATGTTGGCTTTGGTATTGGTACTTTGCATGCCCAATGTTCATTTTTGGACGGCAGGGATAGGTAAAGAGGCTTTACTTTGGCTGGCATTGACAGGTGCTCTTTTGGGTATGCGTCGCTTTTCTTACCGTTGGCTAGTGGTATTTTTTTTCATCGGATTGGCCTGGTGGATAAGACCGATTAATGGGCTTGGATTGGGATTGATATTTGGACTATCACTTATTGTAAGCAAGGGTATTCCTAAACGAATAAAGTATGGGTTAACCTTTTTTGGACTCGTATTGGGCTACATGGCATTGGAAAAAATCAAACTTTACATGGCCATTCCAACCTTGAATTGGGCCTTCGTTCAAGAATTCAGCCAGTCCCAATTTGACTTTTTATCCGGATTTCAGGCGGGATCTGAAGTTCCTATGGCACAATACAATATTTTTCAGCGGATTTGGGTGCTGTTTTTTCGTCCCCTAATCAATGAATCAACCACAGGTTGGTATTTGGTACCTGCGATTGAAAATTCTCTGTATTTACTTTCCTGCCTTTTGGCCATTTTTTGCAATTTCAAGAACAGACATTTTAATATACCGGTACCCATCCTAATGGGCATTTTATTCGGGATTTTTATGGCTTCCATATATGCCCTGACCTTGAACAACCTGGGCATCATCGTGCGGATGAAGAGCATTTACATGCCATTTTTTTATTTGGCCAATTATTTTTTAATCGCCTCCTGCGTTCCCTTTGCTCCTTCTCCTTCTCCTGTAAAATAAAATTTCGAACCTTGATTTCTTTGTCGAAGAGAAAGCACCTCGGACCTGCACATAGGAGTAACTCATCCCCTCAAATTTCAAATACAGTTATATAAAAATCCGATAAATGTAAAATTGTGATAGGACTAACAATGAATAAAATTTAAATCTGTAAACTTTTTTCAGGACGAGTCAATAGCCAGGGGTTCAGCCCCTGGTTTTTAGTTTGAATTTTAAAAATGTTTTGGCCTGATAAATCCCAAAGGGACAAATCCCGCAAGCCAAAACCCCCTTTCGCAAATAGCATTGAAATATGAGCCATCATAAATATATTCATAAAAGACACCTTTTTATTTTCTTTCCTTTCACCCTAATTATCAATATATTTAATTTATGGAAAAACAAAACCATAAAGACAAAGTTGAAGCACCTTTTACAGCATACGGTCGCTATACCTATGCCGATTACCTGGGTTGGGAGATGGAGGAAATGGTAGAGCTGATCCGGGGAAAAGTATTCAGGCAAGCCGCAGCACCGCGAGTAATCCACCAACGGGTTGCCGGAAATGTATTTGTGGCATTCTCTATTTATCTTAAAGGGAAAAAGTGCGACGTATTTATTGCTCCCTTTGATGTGCGACTCCCAGTAAAATCAAAAAAAAATGAAGATATCGACACGGTTGTGCAACCGGACATTTGCGTTATCTGTGATCCGGACAAATTGGATGAGGCTGGCTGTATAGGCGCTCCCGATTTGATAGTAGAAGTGCTTTCTCAGGGCAACAACAAAAAGGAGCTTCAAAACAAGTATGACGTTTACGAGGAATCAGGTGTCCGGGAATATTGGGTGATCCATCCGAGTGAATGCACGCTTGTCGTCTATACATTGATCAATGGGAGGTATGATGCCTCCAAGATTTTTACCCATGGAGACAGGGTGGCCTCCCAGGCAGTTGCCGGCTTTGTTTTGGATCTGGAAGAGGTTTTTAATGATATGATTTGATGGGCAATTAATATTGAATCATATATTTGTACTGAAATATCAGCTGATTTTACGATAATATTAAACCCTGCTGCATTATCCCAAGATCAAAATTTGGAAAACTTGATAATTACTGTTAATTAGCATAGGCAATTATCATTTTCCGAATTTGCCATCCTATAAAACCCATAATGACCTGAAGTTGTTGGAACTGGTAAAGGACTGGGAAGACCGAAGGGCCTTTGAAGAACTTTATCAGCGCCATTTTGATCCGGTATTCCGTTTTGTATTCAAAGTCATGCAGGACAGGGAAACGGCAGAGGACCTGGTGCAGAATATTTTTATGGGCTTATGGAAAAAGCCCCCATCCTTGAGAAATCAGGAATTACGGCCCTACCTGTTTGGAGCAGCCAGAAACCAGATAGCCAAAGAGATCAGAAGAAACAAATGGAACCGAATCCAGTTGGATTACTTGGAGAATGTATGGGCTTCAAATGATACTGAAGAGTACCTGGTCGCAAAGGAAACAAACAGCCTGATTACCTTGGCCATATTTCGGTTGCCACAAAAATGCCGGAATGTATTTGAATTAAGCCGGTACAGTTACCTTTCCAATAAAGAAATTGCCGTCAAGCTGGGCATTTCTGTATTTACCGTGGAAAACCATATCAAAAAGGCCCTTACACATCTGCGACAATCCCTGGAATTGCTGCTTTTTATTTTTTTAGGCCTCAGTTGATCCTTCCCCTTTCTGCTTTCATCGGTAAAATACCTTTTGTGATCCCACAATAGGTCTAATCCAATCTATTATTCATCGTAACCGTTAAGGAGGGGGAGGTAAAATCAAACCCCTCTTTTTTTAGGAGGGGGCCAGGGGGGAGGTCAATAAAACCCGCTCCTAAAAATTTTAGTTTTTTTTAATACCCAATAGCTGATCCACCGCTTATGGGTACTTTTTATGAGGTACCCTATGGAAATCCAAAGTATATTAGGGTAAGATTAACAGAAGCCATGCCTGATTATATAATCCTATAAGTCCGAAAGGATAGAGACCAATTAAAGTGGTATGGAAAACCTGTTTGATTTGGAATATTTTACCGATATTAGTACATGAACCATCACCATAAAAATCATTAAATCTAGAAAATAAACCCTCTGCCTATGACACCAACCCAATAAACGGAAAAAGATCCAGCCACCGGAATCAGGTCTGGATCAAGCCTAAACTCCAATAAATTGATAAACCCAAAAATAATTTAAACCCTAAAAATTATGGAAATTATTTTACCAAAACTATTGATCAAGGGCTCAAAAAGGGTCCTATTTGTCTTTCTTATACAGGTGTTTGCGATGCAGTTGATATTGGCGACACCGTGGAACAGTCCTATTATTATGGAAGATGCGATAGAAATCAGCGGAAAAGTTACCGATGAAAATGGAATGCCCATTCCCGGGGCCACCGTTATCGTGGAAGGAACCAATTCAGGCACGGTAACAGATATCGATGGCGAATTCTCTGTGGAAGCGGATGTTGGCGCCGTCATTTTGATCTCCTATATTGGTTACCAGTCTCAAAGATTGACTGTGGGCAATCAATCTTCCTTTGAGATAACCCTTTTGGAAGACCAAACTTCCTTGGAAGAAGTAGTGGTGGTGGGATATGGAGCAGTGAGGAAAAGGGACCTAACCGGAGCCATTGCAAGTGTTGATATTGAACAACAGAATGAACTTCCTAATGTCAGTTTGTTACAATCCCTTCAGGGAAGGATCCCAGGGCTCAATGTTGGGGCCATTACCCAATCTGGCCAGGATCCTTTGATTGAGGTAAGGGGACAAAACACCCTTTCCAGTAGTGCTTCGGATAATTCGCCTTTGATCGTGCTCGATGGTATTATTTACAGGGGCAATATTATTGATATCAATCCCTCCCATATCCAGTCGGTGGAAGTGCTGAAAGACGGAAGTGCGGCGGCCATCTACGGTTCCCAGGCAGCAAATGGTGTCATCCTGCTCACCTCCAAAAAGGGGGTGGATATGGGAAAACCCATCATCAACTATTCAGGGCAATATACCAGCCAGGTTCCTACCAAAAATATACGTCCAAGGAATACGGCTGAAAACAAAGCGTTTTTACCGGATGTGTTTTGGGATCAAAGCCGGTTGGCACCCGATTACCTGGAACCCAATCCCGATTTTACGGTAACCCCCTTTTTGAAAACCCTTCAAATATCGGAAGGCTACCAGAGTGATAGGGACAATGATTGGTGGGGAACTTTTACCGGTAATGGCCATATCCAAACCCATGACCTCAGCATAAGGGGAAGAACAGCCAGTACAGGATATTACGTTGCTGCAGGAATAACGGATCAGAAAGGATTTATAGAAAATGACTTGTACAACAGGATCAATATCACCGCTAATTTTGACACCCAGATCACAGACTGGTTAAACTTTGGGATGGAGTCCTTTTTGACTTCAAGTGATTACTCCGGGGTTTCACCTACCCTTTCCACCATTTTTCATTTGCAGCCATTTGCTCCTATCTATAATGATGAAGGAGAATATATATTGCAACCGGAGGGGGGTGCATTGAATCCGTTCTTACAGACCCAAATAGAAGATAGTGATAAAAGATTGAATTTATTCGGCAATTTTCATTTTGATGTCAAACTTCCCTTCCTTTCAGGGTTCAACTATAGGGTAAATTATGGGCACAACTACCGGAACAATACCCAAAATCAATTCAACCCATGGGGCGCCAATTTCACCGGATCGGGATTCAAAAATTCCAATCAATATTACAGTTATATTTTGGATAACATCTTCAGTTATGATAGAACCTTTGGAGATGACCATCGGTTGAGCCTGACATTTTTGTACGGTGTAGAAAAAATTCAGACCAGTTATACCAATGCTTCCGCACAAAACTTTTCCAATCCTACGCTGGGCTATTACAGAATGCAGGCAGGTGACCCCTCCCTGAATATCATTAACTCAGGTGGGGAAGAAGAGTCAAGCCTGTACAATATGGGTAGGGTTCTTTATGGTTATAAAGACCGATATTTGATTACAGCCACCGTCAGAAGAGATGGATTTTCAGGTTTTGGTGCCAACAATAAATTTGGAATATTCCCCTCTGTCGCCCTTGGCTGGGTGCTCAGTGAAGAAGGTTTTTTCAATAACAACCTAATAGAATTCCTTAAAGTAAGGGCATCCTATGGCCAGACGGCCAGAAGAGGTGTGGGAAGATATGAAACCCAGGCAAGGATGAATGCGGCGCCAAGCAGGGTGTTTGGAGACGGGGGTTCGGCAACTATTGGACAGTGGATCACTACCATGGCCAATCCCAATTTGGCCTGGGAGACCACAACAGGACTGAATTTGGGAATTGATTTTGATATGTTGAACTCCAGATTGTTTGGAAACATTGAATACTACAACAACAATACCGAAGACATCCTTTACAACATTCAGATTCCACAAATTACCGGATTTTCCAATATTGCCACCAACATCGGAAAAGTTTTCAATTATGGCGTCGAATTTTCCCTCACCGGACAGATCGTGAGAACCCCGGATTTAAATTGGCAATCCACCCTGAATTTCTCCAGAAACAGGAACCAGATCCGGTCTATATTGGGAGCAGACAACGATGGGGATGGGGTCGAAGATGATATAATTACCAACAGACTTTTCATCGGAGAGCCTCAAAATGTCATATTTGATTATGAGGTGACCGGTATGTGGCAGCTGGAAGATGAAGTGCCACAGGGATTTTTCCCTGGTACCTATCGCTTGAATGATGTGGATGGTAATGGGTCCATATCTCCCAATGACCGTAAAATATTGGGATACAGGGATCCCTCTTATAGGTTAGGTTTTGCCAATACCCTAAATTATAGAAATTTTTCCCTGTATGTATTTATCAATTCCATACAGGGCGGCAAGGATTTCTATTATGGTGATGGAAGTCCTTATGCCTCTGGAGCCTTGTTTAAAAGAGATCAACTTTCTTATTCCAATGCCATGCCTTTTGATTATTGGATGCCAGAAAACCCCAATGCAAAATACAGAAGATTGGACACTCCCTCCAATTTCGAAGCCAGGCCATATGACCAAAGGGATTTTGTAAGACTTCAGGACATTTCATTGGCTTATAATTTTGATCCTGGATTATTGGAAAAATGGAAAATCAGTAATTTGAAGGTAAACCTCAGTGCTAAAAATTTGGTGACCCTGACCAATTGGGAGGGCTGGGATCCTGAAACCGGCACCGGCTTGGTGGCAGGATTACCTGTGATGAAAGCCTTTACCCTGGGTTTAAATGTTCAATTTTAATTTATACCATCATGAAAATCAAATGTTTATATATATTAACAGCTCTGTTCATTTTCACCTCATCCTGCAGCAATGAATGGTTGGAAGAGAAGCCCCTTGATTTTTATTCACCCGCAAACTCATTTTCCAACCCTGCCGATTTCAATTCCGCCATAGCCCGGTTGTACGAAAATGTGGACAATTCCATCTATCAGGTAAATTCCAATGAAGCCAGGTCCATGTTTTATCCTACAGACCTGGCCTGGGATGCCATTGATATCACCCATCAGCTAAATCTTTACAATGATAAATTAACTCCGGTTACCGGAGAAGTACAAAACCTATGGAGTGATTTATATGAGATTGTTTTCAATGCCAATGTAATTATTGGTAGGATTGATGACGAAAATGTGGCTTTTAATTCCAGCCAGCAGCGAAGTGCTTATAAGGCCGAAGCCATGTTTTTCAGGGCATTTGCTTATCGCATTTTAGGCATCTTGTATGGCGGAGTACCTGTCGTTTTGGAAGAAATTCAGGAACCGAAAAGGGATTTTATAAGGGCCAGCCGGGAGGAAGTCTTTCAACAGTGTATTACGGATTTGACCTTTGCCTCTGAAAATTTACCGGGAATCAATGAAGTGCCTCAGGAAGGCCGGATATCCAATGCAGTGGCGGACCACTTGCTTGCTGAAGTCCATATCATCTTAGAAAATTGGGATGAAGCGATTGCGGCCGCCTCCAGGGTGATAGACAACCCAAATTTCTCCTTGATGACGGAAAGGTTTGGATCCAGAATGAATGAGCCGGGAGATGTGTATTGGGATTTGTTCCGAAGGGACAATCAAAACAGATCCAGCGGTAACCGGGAGGGAATTTGGGTTAACCAATTTGAATACCTGGTGGAAGGAGGGGGTAGTAGCCTTGTCTGGCCGAGATTTCTGATTCCCTTTTACCTGCAGTTGACGGATATCAATGGAGATAATCTGTTTTTAGGGCCGATGAATCAGTACGGTGGCCGGGGAATCGGATGGTTTGCCCCCACAGCTTATATTAAAGAGACAGTTTGGGAGAGTGATTTTGACAATGACATCCGGAATTCGGAATACAATATAATCCGGGACATCCGGGCTAACAATCCCAATTCTGAATTTTTTGGGCAGAACATTGTAGAAAGTGGGGCCATAGCGAATTTCCCCAATACCCTGGACCGGTGGTGGAACCTTATTTATGCCAAGGTCGCACCCATCAATAATTTTCCGGATGAATTTGTATTGAATCCGGAAACAGGGCTTTTAAATAACCAATCCAATGGCATGATGACGGATAATTATATTTTTAGATTACCAGAAACCTACTTGTTAAGAGCAGAGGCTCATTTGGGTAATGGTGATCCTGGAAGTGCAGCCGCTGATATCAATGTGGTAAGAGAAAGAGCCAACGCCAGTCCTGTGGCAGCCGGCGATGTGAATATTGAATATATTCTGGATGAAAGGGCCAGAGAATTGTGCTGGGAAGAATTGCGGTTACTTACCTTGATGAGGCTTAATTTGCTGGTAGACAGGGTGAAAAGGTACAATCCAGTAACGGGTGACAATATTTTGGACCATCAAAACCTATGGCCTATTCCTTTTAGAGAGATTGAAACCAATACAGAAGCTGAATTGACCCAAAATCCAGGGTATTTCTAATACTATTGAACTGAATATTGGTGGATCAATGCAATTTGGGACCTTTAGAAATGAGGTCTTCTATGCTGCATTGATCCTTCCTTTTATCATTTAAAGAAATTTAGACAATGGTTTAAAACAATAATAGGATGAAAATCATAGGTTATTTTACGATTTGGCTCATGTGTTTTTTCTGCATTCAGCCTTCATTTGCCCAAGAAATAACAATAGAAGAAAAACAGGACCTTTTCATTTGGTATGATGCTCCGGCATCTGTGTGGACAGCCGCCATCCCCATAGGAAATGCTTTTATGGGTGCCATGATTTTTGGGGACCCCATCCAGGATCGCCTACAACTCAATATAACCACCCTGTATTCTGGAGATACTGAGGCAACTTTTAAGGCCATCACTGTAAGAAAGGATTTTTCCGAAGTCAGCCAATTAATGGAAGAGGAGAAATACAGTGAAGCCCAAGAACTGATCCAAAAAAATTGGTTGGGAAGAGCCCAGGAGTGTTATCAGCCTCTGGGCGATTTGTGGATTGACTTTGAGCATGAAAAATCACCAATCAGTAATTATAAAAGAAGCCTGGATTTATCCCGGGGATTGGCACAGGTGACTTATGATGTGGGAAAAACGCAATTTAAAAGAGAATATTTTGCCAGTTATCCCGACAAAGTAATCGTAATTAAATTAAGTGCCAGCCAACCGGGTCAGCTAAATTGTAACCTGAATTTTTCCACACCACATCAGCCTACTGAGAAGCATTTTACAGAAAATGATTTTTTGGTGATGCAGGGGAAGGTGCCTGGAATAGCCCTAAGGAGAAGTATAGAACAGGTTGAAAATATAGGAGACCAATATAAGTATCCCGAGATTTTTGATAAAAATGGCAATGTAATAAGTGGTGCAGAAACCATCATGTACGGAGATGAAGTCAATGGCATGGGTATGGCCTTTGACAGCCGGGTCAAAACCATTCACCAAGGGGGTTCGGTCACCTATGAAAACGGAAATGTCAGCGTGGCAAATGCTGATGAGGTCGTCTTTATTTTGTCTACAGGCACCAGTTATAATGGATTTGATAAAAGCCCGGCCTTCGAAGGTAAAGATCCCACTGAACAGGTCCTGGGGAATTTTAAATCGCTTGAAAATAAAAATTTTTCGGATTCATATCATGACCATGTTTCGGATTATCAACAGCTATTTGACAGGGTACAGATCAGTTTGGGGAAATTGTCCCGGCAATCCCAATTAACAACGGACGAAAGGTTAAGGCTTTTTTCTAATGGAAAAGACCCTTCTTTGGTGGCCCTCTATTTTCAATTTGGCAGGTATTTAATGATTGCCGGGTCCAGGCCGGGCGGTCAGCCAATGAACCTTCAGGGAATTTGGAATGATAAAATCATCCCTCCCTGGGCAAGTGCCTATACGATGAATATCAATGCCGAAATGAATTATTGGCCGGCAGAACTCACCAATCTTTCCGAATGCCACGAACCGTTTTTTGAGGCCATTAAGGAACTTGCGATAAATGGAGCATCCACTGCGAGAAACATGTTTGGTAATGAGGGATGGTTAGCCAACCATAATATGTCCATTTGGCGTCAGGCGGAGCCAGTGGATATTTGTCCCTGCTCATTTTGGCCCATGGCAGGAGGCTGGTTAACCAGTCACTTTTGGGAAAGATACCTGTACCATGGGGATAAAGATTTTTTGGAAAAGGAAGCATTTCCGCTCATACGGGGTGCCGTTTTGTTTTATAAAGATTGGCTGGTACCCAACGAGAATGGATATTTAGTCACGCCCGTAGGACATTCCCCGGAACAGGCATTTATATATGGGGATGATAAAAGATCTACCCAAAGTCCGGGACCGACCATGGATATGGCCATTATCAGGGAATCATTTTCAAGGTACCTTGAGGCATGCTCTATCTTAGGGATAGAAGAGCCGCTAATCAATGAAATTGAAGATAAATTAAAAAACCTGCTGCCCTACCAAATCGGAAAGTATGGACAGCTTCATGAATGGCAGTTTGATTTTGAAGATCAGGACCCACAGCATAGACATATTTCGCATTTGTATGGGTTTCATCCCGGTAACCAAATCAATCAAAACACCACTCCCGAGTTGGTGGCTGCGGTGAAAAGGGTCATGCAGATCCGTGGTGATAAAGCCACGGGCTGGTCCATGGGCTGGAAGGTCAATGTCTGGGCCAGGCTTGGAAATGGAAATCAGGCTTTGAAATTACTTACCAATTTATTGCATTTGGTGAAAGAAGATGATCCTGATTTTGCTGGCAGCGGCTCCTACCCCAATCTCTTCGATGCCCATCCACCATTCCAAATCGATGGGAATTTTGGCGCCACAGCAGGCATTGCAGAAATGTTGGTTCAAAGTCATGATGGTGAAATTCATTTGCTTCCAGCCTTGCCTGATGCATGGCGCTCAGGAAAAGTAAAGGGTCTGAAAACCAGGGGTGGCTTTGAACTGGATTTGGAATGGGAAAAAGGTAAGGTAAAAAAGGCAATGATTTATTCCCAATTAGGTGGCCACTGCAGGGTCCGGACCAACCAGCCCATTACCATGCCGGGCGTTGAGGCCCTTCCGGCTGGGGATGTCAACCCCAATCCGCTATTCAATTTCATTGATCCGGGGACTCCTATTATTAAAGACAAAACCAAACTCATGGATATCGACAAGGAGGAGGGCCATGTTTTTGATTTCAATGCCGAAAAAGGAGGAAAATATGTGATCGTGGGAGGAGGGGTAAACCAACATTAATGGGATAAACACTAATTTAACATAAGTGAAAATTAATCGAAAGCCATGAACTTGAAATATCCTCTCCTGGTCTTTTTTATAATATGTTTCCTAAGCACCGGATGCCAAAGGAAAATGGCTGAAGAAATTGAAAACAGAGAATTGCCGAATATTATCTTGATTGTGGCCGATGATATGGGTTACGGCGATCCGGGCTGTTATAATCCCGGTTCGAAGATACCAACCCCGAATATGGACCAATTAAGCAATAAGGGCGTAAGGTATACCGATGCGCATTCTGCCGCCTCGGTTTGTACCCCCGCCAGATATGGTATATTGACAGGCAGGTATTGTTGGCGGTCCCGTCTCAAAAAGGGGGTTTTGTGGTCAGGTTATGATGACCCACTTATCCCTTTGGAGAAGGGGACCCTTGCCTCATTACTCAAGGATCATGGTTATAAAACTGGTGTGGTGGGGAAATGGCATTTAGGGATGAATTTCCTTCAAAAGGATAAAATATCTTTTGTGAAGCCCAAGGAATTCCATTTCAGTGGACTGAATGGTACAAGGGATGTCGATTTTTCCAAACCGATTTACAATGGCCCTAATTATCTGGGATTTGATTATGCCTTTGTCTCTGCCGCCGGACATAATATGGAACCACATTGTTATATAGAAAATGATTATACCCTGGGCATTCCGGATATTTGGAGAGCCGCAAAAGTTCCCCTTTGGGAAGGGGTATCGGCTTCAGAGGTGCATGAAGGGTGGATGATAAAAGGATGGGATGACAGAAAAGTAGGCCCTGATCTAACTGAAAGTGCCAGGAATTTTATTACTCAGGCCCATTCAGAAAACCCGGATCGGCCCTTTTTTCTTTATTTTCCTACCGTCTCTCCTCATAGACCCTGCACCCCTCCGGAGTTTATAAAGGGAAAAAGCGAAGCAGGGGCACGCGGGGATATGGTCGCAGAATTTGATTGGAGTGTTGGAGAAATCATGAAAACCTTGGCAAGCCTGGGAATTGAAGAAAATACCCTGCTGATTGTTACAAGCGATAATGGGGCTACACCGGTAAGTGACGATGGTAAAGATTATGGTCATAAAAGTTGTGGGGAACTCAGAGGCTTTAAGGGTGGCCTTTATGAAGGAGGCCACCGGGTACCTTTTATCGTTTCCTGGCCCAATCAAATGGAAGGTGGTCTGGTAGAAGATCGGCTGGTATGTCAAACCGATTTATTCACTACTTTTTCAAGAATTGTCGGGGAGCCGATAAAGAAAAGCAGCGGGGAAGACAGTTATGATTTTCTGTTTACCGCCAAAAATGATCAGCAAGCCCGGAATTCATTGATCATGCATAATTATGGGGGTGACTATGCCATCCGACAGGGTGATTGGAAATTAATTTTGAACGGAAACCAATCCATAGGTAAAAATGAGTTGTATAACCTCAAAAATGATCCCAGCGAAGCAGTCAACCTGGTGCAGGATCATCCTAATAAAGTCAATGAACTCACTACCCTAATTATCAACCAAAAACGGAATGGGTACAGCAATGGAATACTGAGAAATTGAGCTGGAGGGGAATAAAAACGATTTGGTTCTGCGTATAAATGAGACAATGACATTATTAATTTGTTAAAAAAATAAAGAAGTCATGAATAATGAAAACAGCTCTTCCCTATTTTTTAAGAGAAAAACCGCTTTCGTTTTTGTATTGCTGAGTCTGGGATACCTGACTTTTATCATGGGTTTCGGAACTGAAAAGAAAAAGAGTAAAATTCCGGATCATTACAATATTACATGGAATACGCAAAGCAAAAACCCTTCTGAATCGATGCCTTTAGTAGGAGGAGATATCGGCTGCAATGTATGGGTGGAAAATGGTGATTTGCTATTCTACCTTCAAAGAAGCGGCAGCATGAGTGAAAACGGCGAATACCTGAAATTGGGCCGGTTCCGCGTTCAGCTTGATCCGAATCCTTTCACTAAAGACAACTCATTTCAGCAAGAACTAAAACTGGAAGATGGTTACATTGAAATTGAATCGAAAAGTGATAAAAAGGAAAATACCAAAATTAAACTTTGGGTTGATGTATTTAATCCGGTTGTTCATGTGGATATAGAGTCTGCAGCGAAAACAGCAGTAAATATTGCTTACGAAAGCTGGCGGACGGAAGATAAAGAACTGGGCTTTGGAAAAGGCCGTTTTGGGGCATTTGGTCTGGAAGGTTATCCAGGTAAAGTGATTCGTTCAAAAGACAGTATTGAGCAAAATGAAAACGGGATTTTATTTTATCACCGAAACCCAAATGAAAACCTGTTTCCTGAGGTTTATATAAAATTACAAGAACTTGAAGACTTTGCTGATGAAATAAATGATGACTTAAAAAACCGGACTTTTGGCGGATTGTTTTTTGGCCAGGGTTTAATTTTTGATGGGACAGAAGAGGGAGTTTATCAGGGTACACCTTATAAATCCTGGAAACTAAAAAGTGAATCGGCCCAAAAAAATCACCAATTTCGTATTGCAACCCACATCGAACAGACAGAGAAAATAAAAGACTGGAAAGATGGACTTTCAAAAACGGTTGATCTGTCGGGTAAGGCACCGGGTAAAGCATTTGAAAAAACGGTTTCCTGGTGGAACGATTTCTGGGACCGGAGTAATATTTTTATTCAACCTGATAATCCCGAACCTGAAAATCCGGTTTGGCAAATGGGCCGGAACTATCAACTCTTTCGCTACCAGCTTGGAGGGAATGTTTTTGGCGAATATCCCACCAAATTTAACGGAGGCAACTTAACTTACGATCCGGTTCTAGTAGATCCAAAGAAGACACACGATCCTGACTGGCGACAATGGGGTGGAGCCGTTTTCACCGCACAAAACCAGCGGCTCTTGTACTGGCCTCTGTTAAAATCAGGTGATTTTGATGCCATCTTACCTCAATTCGAATTGTACCGCAAAGGACTGCCGGGTGCAATGGCCAGGGTGAAAAAACATTTTGGACATGAAGGTGCTGTTTACTGCGAATATACTAGTGTTCCCGGCATTCCCTTTGGCGATGGCTGGGGATGGCAAAATGAACACAATTATCGTATACGGGGTGAAGAAATTCCTTTTGGAGATCCCCGCGCAAATGCAGCCACTGGTTATAATGATCCGGTGGAAAAGGGTGTAATGGCCAACGGTTTCATTGCTTACCATTGGGAATCGCAGATTGAACATGCCTATATGATTTTGGAGTATCACCGTTTTACAGGTGCCGACATTTCAAAATACATACCCTTTATAGAGCAATCGCTGATATTTTTTAACGAGCATTACCGTGCTCGTCAGAAAATTCGCAACGGAAAAGAGCTGGATGAAAGGGGTAAACTGGTTATTTTTCCTTCCACTTCATGTGAATCTTACCGCGGAGCAAAAAACCCTGTTGATGTGCTTTCTGGACTTAAGGCTTGTTTAATCGGAGTGCTTGAATTGAACGAAAATTATCTTTCAGAGGAAAGAAAAAATTACTATCGTGAATTTTTAAGCAGTGTCCCTGATTATGATTATGAGGAGATTGAAGGAATGAAAGTCATTAAACCGGCAGAAAGTTGGATCAGGGAATCCAACCAGGAATTACCTCAGTTTTATCCGCTTTTTCCTTTTAACCAGTTTCAATTGGGAGATGATGAAATTCAGCTTTTTAAGAATGCTTATGAAAAAGCACCTGCATTCCGCAAAGGAACAATTCAAAGCTGGCACCAGGACGGAATCCAGTTTGCTCGAATGGGGATGACCGCAGAAGCTGCCGATTATAATACCCGAAAATTGCAGGACAGTCCCCGCCGTTTCCCCACTTTTTGGGGTCCTGGGCATGATTGGGTGCCTGATCATAACTGGGGTGGATCGGGTGTGATTGGCCTTCAGGAAATGCTAATGCAGACCATCGGTGACCAAATTTTGCTTTTCCCGGCCTGGCCTAAAGAGTGGAATGTAGATTTTAAATTGCATGCGCCAGGCAATACCATAGTTGAATGTAGCTTGAAAGAGGGGGAAATTGTCCGGTTAGAAGTTACTCCCGAGTCAAGAAGAAAGGATATTATTAACTCTTTTTTTTAAAAATAAGTGTTATGAATAAATCAACTTTATTAAAATTTTATGGGGCTAAAAATCGGACGTTTGGGAAGGTGGGCATCGCGTTCTTTTTATGGTCAGATGGCCCGGAAAAGTCCAACCTGGAATTTCTTCTTCCCAACTGGTCCACCATGCAGACCTGTTAGCTACAATTGCCGATATTTTCAATACATCATTGCCCGCCAATGCAGGAAAAGACAGTTTAAGCCTGCTCCCTTTGCTGCAGGGAAGCAATGAGCTTGTCCGGCAAATTGCAATAAGTACCTCAATTAGTGGCTTACCAGGAAAAAACTCATTGCTGAAGGCAGAAGTACTCCCGGGCCAATGCAGCAAATGATGTAGAAGTGATCCGCTATCCTGAAAACCAGTAAAAACCAATCTGTGAACATATTAAGTCATACCATGTAGTATTTAAAATATTATCCCTGTTTATTTTTTTTTAATGGGCACGTAGCTGATCGATAAGTTTATGGGTACTTAAATATGGACCCACATGGAAACCCAATGAAAAGCCATCCTGTATTCAAAGCCGCAAGGAAATTTCTTTCTTCAGCATCGGCTGAAAAAGAGAAGCAGGATTTTAGCGATTTGCTGGACGGACTGGCGGAGAGGGGAAAGTCACCGGATAAGGAAACGCTGGATAATTCGAGAAAAAAGGTGATGGATAACCTGGCAAAATCCAGGGAACAGGCAGCCAAAGGGCAACCCCTTTTTTTGGCCATCAAAAGGTATGCTGCCGTATTGTTGGTTTTTATGGTGGTGGGGGCGGCCTATTACCAGGTGCGGCAAACCACCCAAAAGGCACCTCTTTTGATTTCGAAAATCACCGGGACGGGAATGCGGTCCACTCTGATCCTGGAAGACGGCAGTAGGGTAAGATTAAATGAAAACAGCAGACTGGAATTTCCCGAATATTTTGAAGACGGAGTCAGAAAAGTGGTATTGAAAGGGGAAGCATTTTTTGATATACAAGCAGATGCCCAAAGGCCTTTTGTGGTTGTTTCCGATCAGTCGGAAGTCACGGTTTTGGGTACTTCTTTTAACATCAACACCCACCATGCGACCGAGGTGACGGTGGCCAGTGGAAAGGTAAAGGTCGCCGACAGGCATTCTCTGGAGCAGGCTTTCCTCCAGCCCGGGCAACAGGCCATTATGGATGGAAAAGCCATCAGAATCAAAAAGGTCAACCCGGAATATTTTATAGGCTGGCATACCAGGAGACTTTCCTTCGAGGAAGAACCTGTGGAAAAAGTATTTGAGATTCTGGAAAGGGCCTATGGGGTGACCATCTATACCCAGATTCCGACTGCAAAACAAGAATGCCTGATCACGGGATCCTATGAGGGCGAAAGGATTGAAACCATTTTACGTGGCATGGAAAACCTCCTTGATTTTAAGTACGAGACTGATATCAGCACAAGAACCATCACCATAAAAATCATCAAGTGTAAATAAAAAACCCACTGCCTATGACATCAACCCAAAAAACGAAAAAAGATCCAGCCTCTGCGGCAACAGGGCCGGATCAAGCCCAAAATCAAATCATTTTATGAACTCGAAAAGAATTTTAAGCAATCAAAATTATGAAAATTAATTTACTAAAACTATTGATCATGGCATCAAAAAGGCTCCTATATGCCTTCCTTATTCAGGTGTTTGCGATGCAGTTGATATTGGCAACACCGTCGAACAGTCAAAATCTGGAAGATGTCAGCATTAGCATTCAGGTGGAATCCCACAGTCTGAAAGAAGTACTGGAAATCATTGAAGATAAGACGGTATTCAATTTTACCTATAACCAAAAAGTAGCCAGGAATAATCAGCGGTTTACTTTTGCTTTTGAGAACAGCAATGTCAAAGAAGTGCTTCAATATTTGGCTCAGGGGACGGATTTTGAATTCAAAAGGCTGAACAATAACATTTACGTAACGCCCACTAAAGGGAAACAACAGATTTCAGGAGAAATGCCAGTTAGCAAGGAGACGTTGATTAAAAACATGGCTGTCATAGGGGTAAAAGGTAAAGTGACCGATGATAATGGTGAGCCAATTCCAGGAGCTACAGTAGTGGTAGAAGGTTCGAACACAGGTACCGCAACTGACTTAAACGGAGAATTTTCTTTAGAGGTATCAGCGGATGCGGTTTTGATTATTTCATTTATTGGTTATCAGTCACAGCGGGTAACCATAAATGGCAGAACAAATATCAGTGTTACACTTGTTGAGGATCAAACCTCTTTGGATGAGGTGGTAGTAGTGGGGTACGGAACGCAACAGAAATCTGATTTGAGTGGGGCAGTTTCCTCTGTGAAAGGGGAAGATATGCAAAAAACCCCTGCAAACACTTTAATTCAATCCCTGCAGGGAAGAGCTGCAGGAGTGGATATCAGAGCAGCCTCCAATGCCCCAGGGGGTGGAATGAAAATAAGAATCAGGGGTACCAACTCCATAAACGCTTCCAGTGATCCCTTGTATGTGATTGACGGTTTTCCGATCGATAACATCAATACCACGCCAGATGGGGCGGGAAACAATGCCCTGGCTGCAGATCCTCTTTCCTCCATCAGTCCAAGTGAAATTGAATCCATTGAAATTCTAAAGGATGCTTCTGCTACTGCGATTTATGGGGCCCGAGGTGCTAATGGCGTGGTGTTGATCACCACCAAGAGGGGTAAATTAGGAAGTGTTAAAATTGATTTTGATTATTCAGTTAATGTTGCCAATGTCAGAAAAAAACTGGACTTGGCCAATGCCGAAGAGCTGGCCATTCTTACCAATGAATGGGCCATTAATAATAACCAGCCCTTGATTTATGATGGAATGAACAAACCCCTTCCGGAAGAACTGGGGGAAGGCACTGATTGGCAGGATCAGATTTTCAGAACTGCCCTTACTCATAACTATAATCTTTCTCTTTCCGGCGGCACTGAAAACACCAAATACTTAGTATCAGGAAATTATTTGGACCAGGATGGGATCATCATTGAATCGAATTTTAAAAGAGGAGGTTTAAAATTCAATTTAGACCAAAAAATAAATGAAAGGATCAAAGCTGGGATCAATTTAAATGTCAATAAGTCCGTCAATGATGCAGTGCCCTCAGACGGAAGTGGATTTCAACATGATTCCCCACTTTGGAATGCATTAACAACTACCCCCGTAATTCCGGTTTATGATGAAGAAGGGAATTACCTGCATAATCATGATGAAACCGTAAAAATTCTGGAAAATCCAGTGTCCATCGCCAAAACAAGGACAGATATCACCGAAACCACCAGGGTATTAAGTAACGCTTTTGTGATATTCAATATCATTGAGGGGCTAGACTTCAAGACTAATTTTGGGGCAGATGTGATCAATTCCAAACGGGATGTATACATACCCAATACCGCCGAAACGCAAGCCCTTCCCAATTTGGGAGTGGCATCTATTGGCACCATTCAAAGTAACAATTGGCTTCAGGAATATACCCTGTCTTACAATGAAGAATTTGGTTCAAAGCATAGGTTATCTGCCCTTTTGGGATATACCATTCAAACCAGAGAAACCGAAAGTGTGTTAAGCAGAACGGACGAATTCTTTACCAATAAACTTAAATACAATAATTTAGGTATTGGGGCCAATCCCAGGCCTTCCGAGAGTAATGCAGTTAATACTGCATTGTTATCCTACATTGGAAGGTTAAATTATATTTTTAATGATAAATACATATTTACAGGAACCGTGAGGAGGGATGGATCCTCTAAATTTGGTGCTGAAAATAAATGGGGGGTATTTCCTTCTGCAGCATTTGCATGGAGGCTTGGCGATGAAGAAATCATCAAACAATTAAATACCATAGATGATCTAAAAATAAGGTCTTCCTATGGGCTGACAGGAAATGAAAATATCAGTCCTTATTCTTCATTGGCCCTTTACAATACCACGAGGCCGATTATCAACGGCGCACCGGTGATTGGGTTGGTTCCCAATAGGATACCCAACCCGGATTTAAAATGGGAAAAGACGGCGCAATTCAATGTGGGCCTGGATGCCTCTTTTGCAGAAGGGAGACTTAATTTTTCGGCTGACTACTATATTAAGAAAACAGAAGACCTTTTGCTAAATGTTACCATACCCAATCAATCAGGTTACGGAACCTCAGTGCAGAATATTGGGTCAGTGGAAAATAAGGGTTTTGAATTTCAAATTGGTGTAAACAATACCTTTGGAGAACTGAATTGGAATTCTTCTTTTAACATGTCCTTCAATAGAAATAAGTTGCTTTCTTTGGCAGAAGGAACAGATCGGCTTCTTTTTGGAATAGGTAGAGGAGAATCAGCTCATGGCCAGACCATTGCCGAACCAGGCCAACCATTAGGTTTATTTTATGGTTACCGGTTTGCAGGTATTTGGCAAACAGAGGAAGAAATAATTTCCGCAGGAAATACAGTGGGAGGCATCAATAGACCGGGTTTACCTAAATATGCCGATTTAAACGGTGATGGATTCCGGCGAAATGATGAGGATAGGGAGATTATCGGAGATCCCAATCCGGACTTTATTTATGGTTTTTCCAATGACTTCTCTTACAAAAACCTAACCCTACATGTTTTTATCCATGGTGTATATGGGAACCAAATTGCCGATATGAACAGGATAGGGTTATTGGCCCAACCCCAAAAACACAATGTTTACCAGGTTTTTTTCGAGGAGAGGTGGACCGGACCAGGTACAAGTAATACCATCGAGGCTCCGATAACCAATGCCGGTGAATGGAAAAATTTCAGTGACAGGGATGTGCTGGATGGTTCCTTCTTGAGGGTCAAAACCATCAATTTATCCTATAATCTCCCACCCAGTTTGATAGGAATGAACCGCATCAGGAATGCACAGGTCTATATAGCTGGAGATAATCTGTTTACCTTCACCAATTATACAGGCTTTGATCCTGAAGTGGACTTATATACCTCAAGTAATGTGCAAATGGGTGTTGACAATGGCGCTTACCCCATGTCAAAAAGTGTAAGGATAGGCGTAAAATTAGGATTTTAACCAAAAATGGAACAAATCATGGAATACATACTTAAACTTAGAATTTATATTATTATTCTGATAATATTTCCTTTGAAAGGGTGCATTGATCTCCTGGAAGAAGACCCGCCTAGTAATATCAGTTTGGCCAATTTTTATCAGTCAGAAGAAGATGCGCTTGTAGGACTTTATGGTGCCTATAGCAATCTTTATGGATTGGTATCTCAAGCGCCCAATTATGGAGAAATGATTGCCGATGACATGATCATTTCCCCAATTGTTCCTGATGCATTTGAATGGGATGAATTTACCTTCAACAGCGAAGTAACCGGTGGACTTTGGGCTCAATGTTATTCGGCCATCAACAGGGCCAATGAAGTAATTCTCTACACAGAGGGAATTGATTTTGAAGCAGGCCGAAAAGCAGATTTGATTGCAGAAGCAAAAGCGCTACGTGCCATTTATTATTTTCAACTGGCACGGGCAATGGGAGGAGTTCCATTATATGATTCTCCGACCGTTGGCTTTGACAAAATATACGAACCAAGGTCCACTGAGGAAGCCGTCTATCACTTTATCATACAGGATCTGCAACAGGCAGCCACTGAATTGGAGCCTTCCAGTCCTTCAGGGCGGATCAATTCGGACATTGCAAATGCCTTGTTGGCAAGGATCTATTTGTACAGAGGGGATTTTCAAAATGCACTTTCCCATGCCGAAATGGTGATCAATTCCGGTAGGTATAGGTTATTGGAAGATTATGCGGACATTTTCAAGCCTGAAAATGATAACAGCCCAGAACATATATTTCAAATTCAATACCTAAGTGGAGAAAACAATAACCCATTACCGGGAAGGTATGGCCCTAGAGCTCCTTCAGGACCTTATGGCAAATCATTTTGGGCAGGGACGACAATTCCAGGCTCCTATGCACCATCTGCAGAATTCATCGCCCAAAATCCGGAATCGTACAGGAGGTCTGTGACTATAACTGACCATTATGAACACATTGATGGTGTTTCCGGATCCATTACCATGCAGGAGGTATATGGAGGAAATTTCCCCTATTATATCAGTAAATTTGATGACAGGGAAGGGGAATTGCAAAGCGGTGTAAATTACACGGTGATAAGGTACGCAGATATATTATTAATCGCTGCTGAAGCTTTAAATGAGACAGACCCGAGCAATCCAAAGAAATACGAATGGATAAATAGGGTTAGGGAAAGAGCCAGAAATGGCGTTGATTCCGATTTGCCGGACCTTAATGCACTCACTCAAGTTCAGTTCAGAACAGCCGTATTGGAGGAAAGAAGATTCGAGCTGGCCTTTGAAAACCAAAGAGCATGGGATTTAAAAAGGAGAAATATGTTTTTGGATAAAATGCGGGCTCAAGGAAAAAATGTGGAAGACTTTATGGTGGTCTTTCCCATTCCGGATTTGCAAACCCAATTGAATCCCAATTTAGAACAAAACCCGGGTTGGTAATATTTTTATTGAAATAGGAGTAGGTCATCTTGCATGCTCCTATTTCTTTAATCACGCTTTTACTATGAGATATTTTATCAGATTGATTTATGCGGTGATGGCATGTTTTTCCATTAATGAGAATGCTTATTCTCAGCATATAAGTACAGATCAACCAAATATCATCCTGATTATGGCCGATGACCTGGGTTGGGGAGATGTGGGGTTTAATGGGAATCTATACCTACAGACCCCTGAACTGGATAAAATGGCTCAGAATGGCCTCAAGCTGAATCGTTATTATGCCGCATCTGCCGTTTGTTCACCTACCAGGGGAAGTTTTCTAACCGGAAGGCATCCTGAAAGGTATGGCATAGGCCATGCCAATACAGGACACATGAAAAAGGAGGAGATCACCTTAGCTGAAGCATTAAAAAGCCAGGGATACACCACCGGCCACTTTGGCAAGTGGCATTTGGGTACCTTAACCGTAAAAGAAAAAGATGCCAATAGGGGAGGTCCCCAGGGTGCGGAACATTATTCTCCCCCTTGGGAAAATGGCTTCGATGTCAGTTTTTCCACAGAATCCAAAGTGCCTACCTGGGACCCAATGGTTACTCCTGACCCAAGTGCGGAGGATATAGGGAATCGGGTACCTGGAGCTCATTTTGGGACCCATTACTGGTCTGGTGAAGATGAAAAGGTTACAGATAACCTCTCAGGAGATGATTCCAGAATTATCATGGATAGGGTAATCCCTTTTATCAATCAGACCGCAGAGGCCAAGCAACCCTTTTTATCCGTAATATGGTTCCATACCCCCCACCTTCCAGTGGTGGCAGGGCCCAGCTACCGAAACTTGTATGCGGATTTTTCCGAAGATAAGCAGCATTATTATGGCAGCATCACCGCAATGGACGAACAGATCGGTAGATTAAGGGAATTCCTCAGAGAGAAAGGGCTGGCAGAGAATACCATTATCCTATTTTGCAGTGACAATGGACCTGAAGGTCCGGAACAAATCAACCGGACCCAAGGCTCAGCGGGCCCATTTAGGGGAAGAAAAAGAAGCCTGCATGAAGGGGGCATCCGGGTTCCGGCCCTGATCGAATGGCCCGGAAAAATCGAAGCTGGACAGAAAACCAATTTAC
Source organism: Cyclobacteriaceae bacterium (assembly GCA_040905165.1). Lineage (GTDB taxonomy): Bacteria > Bacteroidota > Bacteroidia > Cytophagales > Cyclobacteriaceae > Cyclobacterium. The sequence goes on from JBBDSA010000044.1 coordinate 69,660, forward strand.
CTGTTTCAACCAGTGATATTTTTCCTACCCTCCTAGGTATTTTGGGTTTTGAAAAAAAAGAACAGGTACAGCCCTTGGATGGCATCAATATATTCCCCTTGATTCAGAATAATACAGAATCCAGGGAAACCACCATTGCCTTTCAATTTCAGAAGCAACAGGCCATCATGGATAACCAATTTAAATTATATTCATCGGACAATGGAGAAAATTTTGCTTTATTTGACTTACTCAATGATCCCGGTGAAAATGCTGATATCGCCTCAGTGCATCCACAAATAACGGCCCGCTTATCTAAGGAGTTGAAGGATTGGTTGATCTCCTGTGAAAGAAGCAAAAGGGGGATGGATTACCTAAAGTAAATTTAGTAGCTTAATAAATAACCTAATTATGAAAATCAAAACACTCTTTCTTGGAATTACCCTTTTCATATCCGGGTATGCCCAGGCCCAAAGGGCTACCAAAGAACAACCCAATTTTCTATTTATCTTTTCGGACGACCAACGATATGACCTGATTCATGCCCTGGGCAATACCGAGGTGTTGACCCCCAACCTGGACAGGTTGGTAAACGAGGGATCCACTTTTACCCATGCCTATAACATGGGTGCCTGGAATGGGGCCGTTTGTGTGGCCAGCCGTGCCATGATGATCAGCGGCCTTTCTGTATGGGATGCCCATGACAAGGAAAAACAATTTCAACAAATGGCTGATGATGGTCAGTTCTGGCCACAATTACTTGAAAAATCGGGCTATGAAACCTATATGACCGGCAAATGGCATGTAAAAGCCGACGCGGAAAGCATTTTTCAGAACGTGGTGAATGTGAGGCCTGGGATGCCCAATCAGACTCCTGAAGGTTATAATCGCCCCAAAAGCAGGGCGGATACTACCTGGCAACCATGGGATAAAAGCTTTGAAGGATTTTGGAAAGGGGGCAAACATTGGTCTGAGGTGTTGGCAGATGATGCACTGGGGTTTTTGGATAAAGCGGCAAAAAGTGAATCCCCTTTCATGATGTACCTGGCATTCAATGCCCCACATGATCCCAGGCAGGCCCCCAAGAAATTTGTGGACATGTATCCTGTAGAAAGCATTGCATTACCACCCAGCCATATGGATATGTACCCTTACAAAGACAGCATTGGACTGAGTGAAAAACTAAGGGATGAAGCCCTGGCACCATTTCCCAGGACTGCCTATGCCGTCAGGAAAAACATACAGGAATATTATGCCATCATCAGCCATATGGATGCACAGATCGGCAAAATCCTGGATGCCTTGGAGGAATCAGGGAAAATGGACAATACTTACATTATCTTCACTTCAGATCATGGCCTTGCGGTTGGCCATCACGGCTTGATGGGGAAACAGAATATGTTTGATCACAGTGTAAGAACCCCTTTGACCATCGTTGGTCCGGGTATCCCGAAAAACAAGAAGTATAATCAGCAGGTATACCTCCAGGATGTAAGTGCCACCATGTTGGACCTGGCTGGTGTGGAAAAACCCACATCCACCGTATTCCACAGCCTCATGCCCTATATCAATGATAATGCAAATAGTGCCTATCCGATCATTTATAGTGCTTACCTCAACCTCCAGCGGATGGTGAGGACAGATCAACACAAGTTGATTGTTTATCCAAAGCTCAACAAACTCTTGCTATTTGACCTGGGAAAAGATCCGGAAGAGCTGAGGGACCTTTCAGAGGATCCTGCTTATCAAAGCGTAAAAAGGGAGATGATGGCTTTATTGATCCAACAGCAACATGCTTTAAATGATCCTCTGGGAACCTTTGATTTTTCAAAATTTCAAAGTGTAATCAATTAAAAAGTATTCATTAAGAATTTTAAAACCAATGACAAAAAGAAAAATTTTGATCCTGTTTATTGCCTTGCTGATGGCTTCCTGTCAGCAAGAGCAGGGGGATCAGGCCCAAAAACAAAAGCCCAATATATTGTTTATCCTGGCTGATGATCTGGGCTACCACGATTTGAGCTGCATGGGCAGTGACTATTATGAAACCCCAAACATCGACAAAATTGCCAACGGGGGCATGGTCTTCACAAACGGCTATGCCACCTGCCAGGTTTGCAGCCCTTCCCGGGCCAGCCTGATGTCAGGCAAGTTTCCTGCCAGGCATGGGATTACCGATTGGATAGGCGCCAAAACCGGAGAGGCATGGAGAGAGGCAGGCAGATTTAACAAACTGCTGCCCCCTGAAAATAAAGATCATTTGGACCTGAATTACATCACCCTTCCTGAAGCCATGAAAGCGGCCGGATATCATACCTTTTTTGCGGGGAAGTGGCATTTGGGAGGAGAAGGTTCTTTACCTGATGATCATGGTTTTGACATCAATAAAGGGGGCTGGGACAAAGGAAGCCCCATGGGTGGGTTTTATGCACCTTGGGAAAATCCCTACCTGGAAAGTGGCCCGGACGGGGAAAGCCTGACCATGCGCTTGGCCAATGAAACGGCCAATTTTATCCGAGACCAAAAAGATGAACCGTTTTTTGCCTTCCTCTCCTTTTATGCCGTGCATAGCCCCATTCAGACGACCAAAGAAAAATGGGCAAAATACAGGAATAAAGCCGAAGAGAAAGGAATAGCTGAAAGTGGTTTCGAAATGGGACATTTTCTACCCATCAGGCAGGTGCAGGACAATCCTGTTTATGGCGGGCTGGTAGAAACCATGGATGATGCGGTAGGCATAGTATTGAACACGCTGGAGGAACTTGGATTGGACGAAAACACCATTGTGATTTTCACCTCTGATAATGGTGGGGTTGCTGCTGGCGATGCTTTTGCCACCTCCAACCTTCCTTTAAGGGGAGGTAAGGGCTATCAATATGAAGGGGGTATTTTGGAACCTTATTTTATCAAAACACCCTGGTTGGACAATGCAGGTAAAAAATCAGAGGTACCTGTTACCGGAACAGATTTTTATCCCACCTTGCTGGAATTGGTCGGTGCCGATTTAAAACCCGAAGAACATGCCGATGGGATCAGTCTTGTCCCTTTACTCACCGGGGGAACCATTGAAGAAAGGCCGTTATTTTGGCATTATCCCCACTATGGTAATCAGGGTGGGGAACCCTCTTCCATCATCCGACTGGGTGAATGGAAGCTGATTCATTATTATGAAGACGGGAGAGAGGAATTGTTCAACCTCGAAAGAGATTTGGAAGAAACCAATAATGTAGCCGCTGAAAATGCGGAATTGGTAAATCAACTGAGTGAACAACTTTTTTCCTACCTGAATGAGGTGGGGGCGCTGTTCCCTGAGAAAGACCCATTGTACGATCCGGCATTGGAACAACAGTACCTGGAAAAAGTGGTGAATGTTCGTTTGCCGGCATTGGAAAAACAACGGATGAACTTCCTTTCCAAAGATTTTGATCCGGGTAATGACTGGTGGGGCAGTGATGTGGATCATCAATAAAATTTATTTTAAATGAAAATTCTGTATTTAGTTTTCCTGATCCCATTTATTCTATGTTGCTCAGAGGACAAGGATAACCCTCCCAATATCATTTTTATCCTGATAGATGATCTGGGTTGGGCAGATGTAAAGGTTAATTTTCCGGAAAGTTTCTATGATACCCCTCATATAGACCAACTTGCCGGGGAAGGGGTTCTTTTTACCCAGGCCTATACAGCCCATCCGGTTTGTAGTCCCACACGAGCAGCTATCATTACAGGTAAACATCCTAACCGCGTGGGCATCACGGATTGGTTTCCCGGCAACGATCCTAAGAACCGACCACTGCTGGGCCCTCAGGACCGGGATGAGCTGGCCCTTTCAGAAACCACCCTTGCGGAAAAGTTGAAGGAAAATGGATACCGCACGGCTTTTGTAGGCAAATGGCACCTGGGGCATGATGAAGCCTACTGGCCGGAACACCAGGGTTTTGACATCAATATCGGAGGCTGGGAGGCCGGCCAACCCCGAATTGTTTCTGGGATTTCCAATGGATATTATTCGCCCTACGGAAACCCCAGGCTGGAAGACGGGCCGGAAGGTGAATACCTAACCGACAGGCTTACAGAAGAGAGTATACAATTTATCCGGGACAACCGAGAAAACCCGTTTTTTTTATACCTTGCCTACTATACCGTCCACACCCCAATACAGGCAGCAAAAGACCATATCGAGAAATTTGAAGCGAAACGTGCTTCCCTGGGCCTCAATGGAGTGCCCCATGAAGCTGAAGGGGAAGGGTTTACCAAACTGCTGCAGGAAAATGCGGCATACGCTTCAATGGTAGCGGCCATGGACGAAAATGTGGGAAGGGTCATGGAAACACTGAAAAATGAAGGGCTGGATGAAAATACCTGGGTGGTATTTACCAGTGACAATGGTGGTCTTTCCACGCTTTTCCGGGAAAATGCCCCTACTTCCAACGGTCCGCTCCGCGCCGGAAAAGGATGGTGTTACGAGGGGGGCATCCGTGTTCCCCTGATCATTTCAGGTCCTGAGGTGACCAACCCCGGCAGGAGGGAAGCCGTACCCGTGGTCAGTATGGATTTCTATACCACGTTATTGTCCATGGCAAAAGTCAAGCATGAGGGTGAAGACGGTGAAAATCTGTTGCCAATTTTACGGCAAGATGGTCCGGTAGACCGGGAACTGTTGTTTTGGCATTATCCCCATTACCATGGGAGTGCTTGGAGACCTGGCTCAGCGGTAAGAAAAGGAGATTGGAAGTTGATTTATTTTTATGAAGAGGATAAATCAGCCCTCTTTAACCTCGCCAATGACCTTGGAGAAAGAACGGACCTGGCTGCTGAGTTTCCTGAAAAAGTAAGGGAACTGAAATACAAGCTGGATAGTTTGCTATCAGCTACCAACGCCCAATTTCCTCAAAAGAACCCGGATTTTAGGAGCAATTAACCCTTGGGTTCACCGGCGGGTGCACTTTATGGATCTGGGCCTGTCTGCTGTGGTACATAGTTCACCAGACTACCTAATCTCAACGATGATCGCTCTTGGCGAACCGGATGCCACTTCCTCTTGATACGTTTGGTCACCCACCTTCACTATCACTTGGCCGAACACCAAGCGTTCGATGCTGCTCGAGCCGTCATGATGGGATTGACAGACCCTGCCGCTTTCCAGCGGAACAATAACTACATCGCGTCCTCCTGTGTGTCGAACGATCTCCCTCCCAGCTGGCCAAACGTACTCTCGGATAACAACACGATTGTTGTCAATGATGACGCGCCCGTCACTTTCGCAGCTCGACGTCTCCTGCATAAGATTCTGAGAATCTCCAGCGTTTATACTTTTCGGTTCAATGCCCACGGCACGAGTTCCATCCATTAGAACCTCCTCTGTATGGACGACACCCTTAGGCTGGAACACAACGGAGCCGCGGCTGAAAAGGTTACCCACTCGCATAGTACCGTCAGGCAACTTATTGCGCACCTGGCCATCGTCGAGGAAGACCCCAACTAGATCCCTCTGATGGTGGTGCATCGGAGTTGGCTCGCCTTTCACCCCGAGAATCCCCTGCCAGACAACGATCCGATCGTTTTCATACACTTTCGAGATTCCGTTTCGAGGGAACGGTGGCGGGTAATCAGACTGAAAACTCCAGATTAATAGGCCAGCTATCGCTAATGAAGAAAATGAAAGATTACTGGTCTTATAACTGGAAAATTGCAGCCTATTACGCCCAATAATTTTATATAATTCATTGAATGCAAGCATAATACTAATATATGATTTTTAGCAAATACTGCAAACTCAAAATATTATAATTTCATGGACCAAGATAAAATAGAATCCAGCCCAACAATGCAGTTGGTCTGTTCCATTTTACACCACTCACTACGAATCCTTTTGCATCCGGGTTAAACCATTCCAATACGGACAAAAAGGCCTAACGCAAATTTTGGAGTGGGAAGTTTTTTTGGCGTTGAACTGTTGTTAACCGCAACATCTCGTCAATTGTAAATCTTTTCGGATACCATTGACGAGGGAAAGGCTGTTCAATATTTTGGAAAAAATACGGCCCAATATCCTTACCCTCATTTTCCCCAACCTTCCTTTACCTGGAGTCAGCCCCATGACACCGGGTAGACGGTTTTTTCCCGGCAACAATTCTGCCACCCAAAATAAAAATCAGTTTTGGAATAAATTCCTTTATTCAATAATTTGGTTTATTTTAGAATCTGAATAAAAAACACACCCAACCCAGAATGAAAAATCTGATATTTGTATTTGGAATAGTATTCCTTTTCTCCTGTAATACGTCTAAAGAAGAACTTCCCCCTCCCAATATATTATGGCTCACCAGTGAGGACAATAGTCCACTGGCAGGATGCTATGGAGATGAATTTGCCACTACGCCCAATATGGACCAATTTGCGCAAAACGGGTTTCTATACACGCACGCTTATGCCAATGTACCTGTGTGTGCACCAGCCAGAAACACCATTTTAACCGGAATTTATGCGGCTAGCGGTGGGCACCAGCACATGAGAAGTTATTATGACAAATCAGATGAAATTGGCTTTTATCCCCGGATGCTTAGAGAAGCAGGATACTACTGCACCAATAATGTTAAAGAAGATTATAATTTTAATCCGGACCAAAATGAGGATATCTGGCATGAATCCAGCAATCAGGCCCATTATAAAAACAGACCGGAAGGCCAGCCTTTTTTTGCAATATTCAATAGTACCATTTCCCATGAAAGCTCCATCCACAAGTCCATCCCCAACGAAGAACTAAGGCATAGCCCGGAAGAAGTGCCTTTACCCCCCTATCATCCCGATACCCCGGAGATGCGGCATGACTGGGCCCAATACTATGATAAGATCGAGGACATGGACACCTGGTTAGGTGAAAAGCTGCAGGAATTGGAAGATAGCGGAGAGGCTGAAAATACCATTGTATTTTATTATGGGGACCACGGTGGGGTCCTGGCAAGAAGCAAAAGGTATGTCTACGAAACAGGAACAAGGGTGCCTTTTATTGTTCATATTCCGGAAAAATACAAGCACCTCTACCCAGCCGAAAAACCTGGAGATCAGGTGAACCGATTGATAAGTTTTGTGGATTTGGTTCCCACCTTACTCAGCATAATAGGAACAGAAATTCCTGATTATTTACAGGGAAAGGCCTTTTTGGGTGATCAAAAAACCGAAGATCCCGAATATGTCTACATGTTGAGGGGCAGAATGGATGAACGTTATGATATGAGCCGTTCTATCAGGGACCAAAAATACCGGTATATCAAAAATTATATGCCTTACCGGGTGTATGGGCAGTATCTGGAATATTTATGGAGAGCACCTTCTATTCAGTCATGGGAAGCGGCCTACAAAGCAGGAGAATGTAATGAAACCCAATCCATATTCTGGAATACCAAACCTGCAGAAGAGCTTTATGATACAGAAAATGACCCATGGGAAGTCAATAACCTGGCAGCAGACCCGGATTACAAAGAGGTTCTTGAAAGGATGAGAGGGGCAACCCGGGATTGGATGATTGAAATCAAGGACACCGGGTTTATTCCTGAAGCGGAACTGATTGACAGGGTGGGCGAAAGTACCGCCTATGATTATATGCGGTCTGGCGGCGTGGATATGAATGCCCTTATTGAAGCCGCAGAAATAGGAAGCAATCCTTCGGAAAACTCCATAGCCGAATTAATAAAGATGCTGTCATCTGATGATTCAGCCATCAGGTATTGGGGGGCCACCGGATTATTGATATTGGAGGAGGAAGGCATGGAAGCGGTGGAAAAACTCAAAATCGCGGCAAAGGATTCAACCGCTAATGTAGCCGTGGTGGCAGGAGAAGCTTTGTACAAATTGGGTCATGAGAAGGAGGGAAAAGCTGCCTTATTGACTGTATTGAATAACCCTAATTCCTTTGCGCGCACGCATGCCCTCAATGCAATAGATAGCATTGAAGATGAAGCAAAAGATACGCAACAGGCCGTTTTGGATATGATAGGTAGGGTTGGGGAATTGAATCGGCAGCACTATGATTTAAGGGCGGCTAAGGGGCTTTTGACTAAGTGGAACATTGATCCCAAAGATCATGGCTATGAAATGGAATGGTAATAAATGGAACCTGATGATCTAGGCAGGGCATCTGGTTGGCGCAATTGGATGGATTTTTGTGGTTTACTTAGTGGAAACAAGATGAAACGCCATGAAAAAATTAACTTCTTATTTTAAATCTCTGTTGGTTGCCCTGTTTTTCTGCTTGGTTCAGGTTCATGATTTGATCGCCCAAGCATCGGAAGAGGCGCCGGGTGAACATCCCTTGGATCCTTCTCCCTACAGGATAGTATTTTATATTCTCATTTCTTTTATTGTGATTGCTGTGGTTTTCAAATTACTCTACCGGCCGGGGAAAAAGAACAATCCTAAATAATACTTAAAGTATCCCACAATTAAATATGCCTCCCAACCAGCTGGCCTAATATTTTTTGGCATGGGATTGGCATACGGTTTTTCAACATAAAACTGCTATCAGTTCAGGCAAAAAAATTCTGACAAAATCGGGCATATTTTATTACCCTACCATCGGACCAATTTAATCAAAGGGTGTTTCCCTGTTTATTTTATGCAGCTTTTCCAATGTGACCATTGCCTTAATCCGGCTTACTTTGATAATACCCGATGCAGCCATTGTGGGCACCATCTTGGATTTGAACCCGAAAATCTAAAAATTTTAAGTTTGTCCCAGGAAGATGAGGGGGTTTTTACAGCAATCGCAACCAGTAAAAAATACCGATACTGTGCCAACAATCACCATAATGTATGCAATTGGATCGTTCCGTACCACCATTCTTCCCGGTTTTGTTTGGCCTGCTCACTTAACCGAACCATACCCAATTTATCCCGGTCCTCTTTTTTGGAGCGGTGGAAAGTGATTGAGGCAGCCAAACACCGCCTGGTTTATGCCCTGCTACGATGGAACCTGCCGATAAAGAGTAAGTCTGAAGACCCCAATAATGGTCTTGCCTTTGACTTTAAATCAGATGAGGGCGCTCCGAATGGGCAAAGAGTGCTTACCGGACATGCCAGTGGTTTGATCACCATGAACATTGCAGAAGCGGATGACGTGGAAAGAGAAATGGCGAAAAATCAGATGGATGAGGTATATCGAACGGTTTTGGGTCACTTCAGACATGAAATAGGACATTATTATTGGGATATTTTGATTCGCAATTCCAGTCAACTGGAAAGTTACCGGCTTATTTTTGGGGATGAGCGTTCCAGTTACCAAGAAGCATTGGATAAACATTACCGTCTTGGGGCACCCAAAAATTGGAAAGAGCATTATATCAGTCCCTATGCCAGCGTGCATCCCTGGGAAGATTGGGCAGAAACCTGGGCGCATTATCTTCATATGGTAGATACCATGGAAACGGCTTACTCTTTTGGTTTGACCATTCAGCCCAAGGTTTCCTTCCCGGGAGACTCCATGGGTACCAACATGACGGTAGATGCCTATAATAAAACCGGGTTTGACGAAATATTTGCCCAATGGTTACCCCTCACCTTTGTGATGAACAGCCTGAACCGAAGCATGGGAGCCAAAGATCTGTACCCGTTTTTCATCAATAATTCCGTTAAGGAAAAATTGAAGTTTATCCATCATGTAGTGAATGGTTATTCAAGGGATGGGCAGGGTACACAAATGAAAAGATGAACGGGGTAGGTAATTTTTTTAAAATTGATAGGCGTGCTTTATCAATTGAACGTGTTTGAAAAATTTATTTCGAATATAAATTGAATGATCATCAATTTATCTATCTTTCGGGTAATAATTTTTAAGGTATGAATAAACTTTTTATAATTTTCACTCTGCTTAATGTAAGCGGGTGTTTCCTGTCCTGTACTTTTGAGGAACCTGCTCCTGCACCGGAAAATTCTTTGGAATTCCAATCTATGGCCAATGTGTCTTATGGAAGCGATCCAAGACAGGTGTATGATATTGTCTTACCCCAAAACCGGACATTGGAAACCAAGGTGATGATATTGATTCATGGAGGGGGCTGGAAGTCGGGAAGCAAATCTGACATGATCGGTTTCAGGGATTTTATGAGGGATCAGTTCCCCCACATGGCCCTGGTCAACATGAATTACCGGTTGGCAGATAAAAATCATGCGCCTTTTCCTATGCAGATTGAGGACATCAATGCGGTCATCGAGGATCTGTTGGACAAACAACAGGAATACCAAATTGGTCAGGATGAAGACCTGCTCATGGCGGCAAGTCCTCTTTTCCAAGCCCATCCTGCTGCACCACCCACCATTTTATTTTATGGTGGAAATGATCCGCTTATTCCCAATAGCCAGGGAAGTGCACTGAATGAGCGGTTGGGAGAATTAGGGGTAAGTAAGGAATTTCATTTTTATCCCTATGAAGGACATGGGTGGATTGGATTGAATTTGTTGGATTCCACTTTTAAATTGAAGTTTTTCATTGATAAATTTTTTGGAGATTAAACGGCGGTAATATTTTTAGGTCAGCTTCAATACAATCAACTCCCCATAAACCTTTAAATCCTTACTTTTAATTCAATGACATGTCTTTCAGGTCATAGCCAATATATAATGGGCCATAACCAAAATCATAAGACATGATTCCTCCCAAGTTTGGCTCAAATTGTTTTTCCATAAAAAGACTATAAATACCTTGATTGAAAGCCTTCATGTCAAATGAAAACGCCACATAAAGGGTTTCAGCCTGTTTGGCTGGAATATTGGCCTGATTTAATTGTTAAATAATTGGGATTGGTTTGGAATATGTTTTATAATTTCGCAAGACAAAGCTTCACCTATTTAAAACAAAGGAATAACATGGAAACGGATTTAAAGATCGCCGTTTTGATTGATGCTGACAATGTGCCTTCCAATCAAATCAAGGAAATGATGGAGGAGATAGCCAAGTATGGCAATCCCACCATTAAAAGAATTTATGGAGATTGGACCAAACCCCAATTGAACAAATGGAAAAATGTTTTACTGGAAAATGCCATCAACCCCATTCAACAATATGGGTACACGAAGGGCAAAAATGCCACCGACTCGGCAATGATCATTGATGCGATGGATATCCTTTACTCAGGAAAAGTCAATGGTTTTTGCTTGGTTTCCAGTGATAGTGATTTTACTAAATTGGCCACCAGGTTAAGGGAAGCAGGCTTAATGGTGATTGGGATGGGAGAAAAAAAGACACCGGACCCATTTATTGTGGCCTGTGATAAATTCATCTATTTGGAAATCCTTCAACAAGGCTCTGATGGGTCAACGGGCACCAAAGAAAAACCTAACAATCAACCTCAGGTGGATAAAGTCAACCCTAAGTTGATCAGGTTGATATCGAGTACCATCTCCGATTTGGCAGATGATGATGGCTGGGCCTTTATGGGGGATGTAGGGAATTTACTGCAAAAAAAACAACCTAACTTTGACAGCAGAAATTATGGATTCCAAAAACTCACGCCCCTGATCAGCTCGATCAATAAATTTGAGGTGGAACAAAGAGAAAATCAAAAGGGAAAATTCAAATTGATCTACGTACGTAACAAAACAGGCATTTAAGTAGAAGCCGTTTGGGTTTTTGGCAGGGTAAAGAAAAAGGTACTTCCTTTACCTTCTTCCGAATCCACCCAAATTTTTCCCCCATGATATTCTACAATCTTTTTGACAATGGCCAAACCTATACCTGTACCGCTGAACTGGTCCCTAGTGTGAAGCCTTTGAAAAATGATGAATATCTTGTCGGAGTAGGAGGGATCCAATCCTATTCCGTTGTCTTTTACAGAAAGGAGCCAATCATTAGGTCTCTCTCTGCAGGATATTTCAATTTTCGGGGCAAGTCCCTTTTGGGAATATTTAATCGCATTCCCTACCAGATTCTGGAATACCTGAACCAAAAACCGGGGATGGCTGTAGATGATAGGTAAATTGTTTTCAATGATTTTAGTCCCCGTTTTTTTGATTTCAGTGAGATAGGTTTTTTTTACCTCTGCAATGATATTTTCCAATTGAACTTCTTCGGGATGCTCAAAACTTTTGTTTAATCTGGAATATTCCAATAAATCCAGAATAAGTTGGCGCATTCTGATGGCCCCATCCATGCTAAATTTAATATAAGATCTTGCTTTTTCGTCCAGCTGGTTGATGTATTTGGTTTCTAACAGCTGTAGAAAGCCAGTGACCATCCTTAATGGCTCCTGCAGATCATGGGAAGCTACATAAGCAAAATGCTCCAATTCGGTGTTTTTTTCCTCCAATTCCTTTAGGGATTGCTTGAGTTTTCTTTTTTGTTTACTGAGTTTGTTCTTTAGTTTGGACTGTTCCTCCATGCTATCCTGCAAACCATTTAATAATTTGGGTATTAATAATGAAAATACGGCACCTAAAAAAATCAGGTTGGAAGAAATGGCTATCCAGGACTCCAGACCGATGGTATTTTGTATTGGTGCCTGATGTGGTTCAATGGTGTAGATCCAAACCCCAATTAGGGAACAGGTGACGAGGTTGATATAAACACTGGTGAAAGCATATTTTACTGGGAAAACAAGTATCATAAAAATGGATATAGCCAATAGGAAAAGGAGACCCGGTCCTAAATTGCCCAGAAAATAAATCAGGATAATTCCCAAACCATAAGTAATTCCAATGAAAATCCATTTTCTTAAGTCCAAAGAAATACCAGGGACATGAGCGATCACTACCAGACTAAATACAGCAACCAGGTCAAAAATTACTAAAGCGTATAATTCTTTCAGGTAGGAGATGTAAAGACTGGGAATAAGGGCTATCAGGCTCAGGGGCACCATAAAACTCAAAGTGGTAACAAATAAAAAATTCCTCCAGTAAGCCATGTCTCGATGGCCTTCATTATTTTCCAGGCAGGTATTTAAAATATGCTGTTTGTATTTTTTCCACAAAATCATTGTTGTTGGCCTTCCCTTTATCTCCTCATTTGAAAAATCCATTTTATTTTAATTGATTGCCCTTAGCAAATGTGGTAAATTTGTTTGGAATATGGGATAAGAAGCGGGATAAACACATAGTAATTTAAGGGAGGAGGGTGATTTTTCCATTTTATTCGACCATTTTCAAAAAACTTACCTAATGGTGATTAATCAGCCCTTCGGAAAATGATTCCGGTGGAAACAAAATCCAGGCTGGACCGAAATATGATTCTAATTTCAAGGTGGGCATTTTTCATTAAAAAAAATTAAAAAGACAATTGAAAAGTAAGGTAGGTATCATTTCTCTTTTGACTGCGGTTATGGGGTTTCTGGTTCTTGAAATCGGCATCCATTTTGGCTGGTTTCAAGGTCTGGTTTGGCGGATTTTGGCCACGGGATTTGAAGCGGGAACTATTGGCGGATTGGCAGATTGGTTTGCGGTAAGTGCTTTATTTTATGAAATCCCCATTCCACTGGTCCGAAAGCACACCAATATCATTGTAAAAAACCGGGATAAACTGACAGAGGGAATAGTGGAATTGGTAACTACCAAATGGCTTTCTCCGGAAATATTAAGAGAAAGGTTGGCTGATGTGGAGATTTCAAGTAATGTGGTTCAGGTGTTGGAAACACAGGGAAACATGGACAAAACCCTTGGATTTGTCAGAACGGTATTTTCAAGGTTTGCAGAGGAATTGGATCATCCTAAAATGGGGATTGTTTTACAAAAGCTGCTTAAAGATCAGGTACAGGATCTGGATTTGGGCAGGCCATTGGGAAAATGGCTTGCCTCAATTATTGAACAGCAAAAGCACCATGATCTTATTGGTATGGGTTTACATCAGTTTTCACTTTCCATACAGGATCCCGATACCCGCCAGGTGGTATTTAAGAAACTGAAAGATGCCGTTGAAATATATTCCAAACAAGACTGGGTTAAAAAATCAGCCATCTGGATTGGCAAAAGGACAGGTGGGATAGACCTGGACCTGCTTACCGACAGGGTTTTGGATCTTGCCCTGGTGCTAGTAAAAGAAACCAAAGATGATCCGAATCACCCTATAAGAATAAAATTGGATCAATATCTTTTGGAATTTGCCCTACTCCTGGAATCTGGAGATGAACAGGCCCTGGGCTATATAGAGCAGTTAAAAAACAATTTGGTGGTGAATGACCACACCAGAAAAATCATCCTGTCACTCCTTTCCAACTTTAAATCAACCTTAAAAGAACAGCTTTCTTCTTCCCATACCCCATTGATGGAGTTTATCAGAAAACAGTTATTGCACATGTTGGATGATTTGAAGCAGGATGAACAGGCCAGAGTTCAATTGGATACCTGGTTGAAAGAGACCGTGACCAAATTGGTCAATAAGTACCATCCCGAGTTGGGTAATATGGTAAGAAGCAGCCTGGGTAAACTAGACGATAAGAGCATCATGCTTCAAATTAAGGAAAAAGTGGGCAATGATCTTCAGTACATCAGGCTCAATGGTGCTGTTGTAGGTGGAATGGTAGGCCTTTTGATTGCCTTGTTCAGATGGGCCCTTTTATGATCCAATCTGGTCTCCATCCATTTTATCCTTAGCTAAGGTAAATCCTTTTTAATTTTTTATTCCATTTGATTTTTTATTGGACTTATTTCTTTTCCATTTTATTTATAATTATTTTTCATCAATAAACCATTTTTTTAACACCACATTTATGAGCGATAAACCATCGAAAATCAAAGAGGTACCTCCTGATAATATCCAAAAGGAGATGGAGGAATTCAATCAGGTCCTTGACCTGGAATTGCCGTTTAAAAAATTGGACCATAACATATTGATCGGAACATGGAATATCCGGGCATTTGGGGGTTTGACAGAAAAGTGGGAAGGAAGCGACCATGATTCCCCAAAAAGAGATTTGCATTCGCTTCTTGGAATCGCTCAGATTATTTCCAGATTTGATATCGTGTCAGTACAGGAAATCAAAGGCAATCTCAAAGCTTTCCGGCACATGTTAAAAATTTTGGGCAATCATTGGAGTTTTATACTTACCGACGTTTGTGGAGGGGCAGAGGGAAATGATGAACGTATTGCTTTTCTTTTTGACACCAGAAAAGTTAAACTGTCCGGGCTGGCCTGTGAGCTGGTGGTCCCGAATGAAAAAGTGGAAGGCATTAAAGAGGGGGCATTTTCCAGACAATTCGCAAGAACCCCTTATGCCGTAGGGTTTAAGGTCCAGGATAAAACCTTTATTTTGGTCAGCTTGCATGTTCTTTATGGAAAGAAAGCCTCAGAAAGGGAAGGAGAATTGGCCGCCATTGCTCAATGGATGAGTGACTGGGCCTCTGATATTCGTGCTTTTGACCAAAGCCTTATTGTTTTGGGCGATTTTAACATTGATAGAAAAGATGATCCAAGGTACCGTGCCTTTGTTTCCACCGGCCTTGCTGTTCCGGAAGATCTTTGGGACATCGGTCGAACCCTTTTGGACCACAATACGAAATTTTATACCCAGATTGCCTGGTTCAGGGACCATCAAAACCTACCCCAATTGTCTATCCAATATCTTAAAGGCGGAGTTTTTAATTTTGGCCCCCATTTGTTAAAAAATAGACATTTGACGCCCTTTCAAATGTCATGGCGAATTTCTGATCATCTCCCTTTATGGGCGGAGTTTTCTACCCGGTTCTGATGTTATCATAAGATTCAATATATTTACATCTTGTTTAAAATTTAAAATCATATCCTATTGCAAAGATTCATCCTGTTTTTTCCCTTGTCCTTGGGGCCTCATGTACCAGCCAATCAAATTCTATCCCCAACTCCAACGAAGTAAAATTAAATCACATACAACTGATAGGCAGTCACAATAGCTATAAATTGGATATTGAGCCTGCCCTTTTGGATTGGATAAAGGAATCGAATCCAGAGGCTGCCAAAAACCTGGATTACGGCCATTTTCCCGTTTGGAAGCAGCTGGATTTTGGTTTACGGGTTTTGGAACTGGATGTTTTTCATGATCCCGAGGGAGGTCGGTTTAGCAGGCCTTTGGGATTGGAAAGGCTAAGGGAAGCCGGCATACCCACATTACCTTTTGATGAAGAGGCAAAACTATCCATTCCTGGTTTTAAGGTCTTTCATATGCAGGACCTTGATTTTAGAAGCCATTTTTTATTGTTCAGTGACTATTTGAATGAATTGAAAAATTGGTCTTTGCTGAATCCCAATCATTTGCCTGTTTTCATTACCATTAATGCAAAGGATGAAAATTTTCCGGAATTGAGATTGACCGAGGCTCTTGATTTTGATGCGTCGGCATTTAAAGCTTTGGATGACACCATTAAAAAGGTTTTTGGTTCCGATAAGTTACTCATGCCTAAAGACATCAGTATGGGGTATGAAAACCTGGAGACTGCTGTTACGCAGGGAGGTTGGCCGCCTTTGGATTCCACCAGGGGAAAATTCGTTTTTGTGCTGGATGAAATGGGGGCCAAAATGGAACAATACCTTCTCAATGATCCACAAATTGATCATAGTGTCCTATTTGTAAACAAAAAAGAGGGGAACCCATTAGCGGCCATCCGTATCATCAATGACCCCATCGAAAACCATGAATATATTCAGACGCTTGTAAAACAGGGATTTTTTGTGCTTACCAGAGCCGATGCAGATACCCGGGAGGCAAGAGAAAATTTTACCCAAAGACGAAAAATGGCTTTTTCCAGCGGGGCTCAATTGATCATTACAGATTATTATTTACCTGATTCAACGATTTCTACAGCTTACAAGGTAGCATTTGAAGGAGGGACTTACCAAAGATTCAATCCGGTTTTTGAAAGGGAATGGCCGGCCAAGGGCCAACTGGAGGAGGGGTTTCAGGTAGTAGTTCCTTTAGATCCTTCCGAATTTTCATTGGCTGATAAAAAAATGGACAACCTTTTATTGGATGTCCGCACCCAACAGGAAGTGAATGAAGGGGTCATACCTCATGCAAAACATATTGATTTTTTGAAAGATGATTTTGAGGAAAAGGTGTTATTACTGGACAAAGAAAAGCCTATATTGGTCTATTGTAAAGTAGGAGGTAGAAGTGCAAAAGCCTCTGAAGTGATGTTAAAGCTTGGTTTTAAAAAAGTTTACCACCTCAGCGGAGGGATGGATGGCTGGGAAGAAAGTGGTTTTCCTATTGAAAAATAAATAGATTGGTGTTTTAATCCATTAGAAGCTTGAACAGAATCTTATTATAAAAACATGAAATCGAGCATGACGCGAGCGACACTCAGAGGGATGATTATCAAGCATGCGAGATTCCATATGGCCGCTAAAAGACAATTATAAATATATGAAATTAGCAATAGTCCAAGAAGACCCTTGGTTAGAAGATTATAAAGAGGAAATCTACCAGAGGTGGATCCGGTTCCAACTGGCATTGGATGAAATCACTAAGGTCGAAGGCAGTCTTTCATCATTTGCAGATGGTCATAAATATTTCGGTATCAATTTCGATTCGAAAAAACAGGGTTGGGTTTACCGGGAATGGGCTCCTGAAGCAGAAGGGCTTTTCCTGATTGGTGATTTTAATGATTGGGACCGGACTTCCCATCCAATGGAGAAAGACCAATGGGGAGTTTGGGAGATATTTTTACCTTTCGAAGCCTATAAGAATAGGTGGATACACCAAAGCTTGGTGAAGGTACATGTGGTAAAAGGGGATTTGGGCAGAGACCGTATACCGGCTTATATAAAAAGAGTGGTCCAAAATGAAGAAAACAAGGATTTTTCGGGACAATTATGGATGCCTGATATTCCTTTTCTCTGGTCAGATCACAGCTTTAAACCCCACTTGAATAAGGTTGGACCCATCATTTACGAGTGCCATGTAGGCATGGGCCAGGAAGCGGAAACCTTAGGAACCTACAGGGAGTTTGCAGATAATATTTTACCTAAAATCAAACAGTTAGGATACAATGCCATTCAATTGATGGCCGTCATGGAGCATCCCTATTACGGCTCTTTTGGGTACCATGTGTCCAATTTCTTCTGTCCTTCAAGCCGTTTCGGTACCCCTGAAGATTTAAAATATCTGGTAAATGTGGCCCATGAATTGGGATTGTCGGTCATTATCGATGTGGTTCACTCCCATGCGGTGCAAAATGTTTCGGAAGGGTTAAATGAATTTGATGGTTCAGACCATCATTATTTTCATGGCGGCCCCAGAGGATACCATGAGGTATGGGATTCCAAGCTTTTTGACTATGGAAAATGGGAGGTAAAGCGTTTTTTGCTTTCCAACTTAAAATACTGGCTGGAAGAATTTCATTTCGATGGATTCAGGTTTGATGGAGTTACCTCGATGTTGTATTTCCATCATGGATTGATCACTTTTGATCATTTTGAAAAATATTTTCATAAGGATGTGGATTGGGATGCGATCATCTACCTTCAATTGGCCAATGCGCTGATAAAAGAAGTAAAGCCACAGGCAATTTCCATAGCAGAAGAAGTAAGCGGAATGCCTGGATTATGCCGGCAACAGGAGGAGGGCGGCATCGGGTTTGATTTTAGAATGGGCATGGGGATCCCGGATTTTTTTATTAAAATGCTCAAAGAAAAAAAGGATGAGGAATGGGATATTTTGGAGTTTTGGAAAGAACTGAGTGACCGACGGTACAGGGAGAAGACCATTGCCTATGCTGAATCCCATGACCAAGCATTGGTGGGGGACAAGTCCATCGCATTTTGGCTGATGGACAAGGAAATGTATTTCCATATGCAGGTGAAGGATCAAAATTTCATCATCGACAGGGGCATTGCCCTGCATAAGTTATTCAGGCTTTTTACCATCAGTCTGGGAGGGGAAGGATACCTTAATTTTATGGGAAATGAATTTGGACATCCGGAGTGGGTAGATTTTCCCAGAGAGGGGAACAATTGGAGTTATCATTACGCAAGAAGGCAATGGAGTCTTGCAGAAGACCCAAACCTCAGGTATAAACACCTGTTAAATTGGGATAAGGCCATGGTGCAATTGATTAAAAAGCACAGGATTCTTCCTGCGCCATTTGCGGAACAGCTGCATGCAGACCCTTCCAACAAAATCATTATGTACAAAAGAGGCGATTTGGTGTTTGTCTTTTCTTTTCATCCTGATAAGTCCATTGCCGATTATAAATTCAGAGCACCTGTCCATGGTAAATACCGGTTGGCCCTCAACTCTGACCACCCCGAATTCGGCGGGTTTGGCAGAATAGATGAGTCACAGTTTTATTATACGAATCAAAATCAATTGCTAAGCATTTATATGACCAATAGGACGGCTTTGGTTTTTGAAAAGGTGGATTGAATTGGGGTTCGAATACAGGCTTATAAATTAAATCGTTTTATGGCAATTTTATTTATAATTTTCCGCTTACCATCAATTAACAGAAATATGTATTGGCCTTATCTCATTTATGGTTAATATTACGGTGAAATATTTTAAAGACGAGTCATTCAGGATATGTCAACGAACATTGTGATTGCGGGGGCCGGAGACATGGGTTATCACCTTGCAGAACAGCTGTGCTTTGAAAACAAAAACATTATCCTGATCGACCTGGATAAGGATGTTTTGGACAATATAGGATCCAGGCTGGATGTGCTGACCATTGAAGGTGATGCTGCCTCTATAGAAATCCTTAAAAAAGCCAATATCCATCAAGCCGAATTGATGCTGGCCGTCACCACCTCTGAAAAAACCAATATCTGCGCAGCCGTACTGGCCAAACAGTTGGGAGCCAAGAAAGTGATTGCAAGGGTTAGGAACCACGATTACCTTTATCCGGAAAACCGTATTTATTTTGAAAACCTGGGTATTGATTCCATTATATCCCCCTCCATGCTATGCAGTAAGGAGATTTCCCGTCTGATGAAAAGAGCTACCTTTTCAGAGGTGATCGAATTTGAGGGGGGGAAACTTAATGTGGTGGGGATTACACTGGAGCGGAGTTCTCCTTTGGTCAATAAGAAATTATCGGATTCCAGGACTGACCCCATTTTTTCGAATATCCGCATTATCGCCATTGTAAGGGATCACAGAACCATCATTCCCAGAGGGGATACCTATATCAGGAACAATGACCATGTTTTTTTTATTTCCAACAACAAAGCCGTAAACTCCATTAAGGAGTTGGTTTCTCACCCACAAAAGGAAATTGCCAATCTGATGTTGATTGGGGGGGATGATCTGGCATTTTCTACTGCAGTGGAACTGGAAAAAAACTATGGCGTAACCATTATTCACAATAATAAAGAAAGGTGTAAATGGTTGGCAGAGCGACTGAATTCAGCCTTAGTGATCCATGGGGATTACAAAAACATCAATTTGTTGATAGAGGAAGGTTTGGAAACGATGGATGCGTTTTTAGCCCTCACGGAAAGTTCCGAAACCAATATCATAACCAGCCTAAGTGCCAAAAACCATGGGGTATACAAGACCATCGCCCATGTGGATACAAGGGAATACATTCATATTTCCCATAGTATTGGGGTAGATTCCCTGATCAACAAGAAATTGGTGGCAGCCAATCATGTCAGCAGGTATTTAAAAAAAGGCCAGGTTGAGGTGGTTTCCGGTATTCACGGGGTAGACGCTGAATTGGTGCAATATGTGGTAACCAAAAATAACCGGTTGACCAAAAAGACGTTAAAAGCCCTACATTTTCCGAATACCTTTACAGTTGCTGGGGTGATCAGGGGGGAGGAAGTTTTTATTCCAGATGGAAATTTCATATTGCAATTGAACGATAAAGCAATTGTCATGGCCCTCCCGGAGGCCAAACCTATTTTGGCGAAAATTTTCAATTAGCCATGATCCATTACAAAGCCATTTTAAAAGTGATGGGAGGCTTGATGATGCTTTTGGGCGTTTTGATGCTTCCCAGCCTGGCTTTTTCTTTTTATTACCAAAGCGGAGACCATTTCAGTTTAATAGGAGCCTCTTTGGTTTGTATAATCTGTGGGTTTGCGTTTTTCTTTTCTTTTGGCAATCAAGACCAAAATATCAGGAAAAGAGAGGGATATATGATTGTGGCCTTTAGCTGGCTGGTGATGGGGGTATTTGGAATGCTTCCTTATCTTTTCAGTGGAACTATCAGCTATTATCCGGATGCCATTTTCGAAACCGTATCGGGGTTTACCACCACCGGAGCCTCTATCTTAACAGACATAGAAATTTTACCCTCCGGTATCCTGCTTTGGAGAAGCATGACCCAATGGATAGGGGGCCTGGGCATTATCGTCCTTACAGTAGCGATTTTTCCTTTACTGGGTATTGGCGGGATTGAATTGTTTGTGGCGGAATCTCCTGGTCCTACCTCAGACAAACTGCATCCCAGGATCCGGGAAACTGCCAAACGCTTGTGGTACGTTTATGTGGGCTTGACACTAGCCCTGGTTTTAATTTATAATTGGGAAGGGATGACTTTTTTTGATGCCATGAATCACGCTCTTACCACAATGGCTACAGGTGGTTTCTCTACCAAAAACCAAAGTATGGCCTATTTTTCCGAGCCAAGCATTCATTATACGGCCATTTTATTTATGTTTTTAGCAGGAACCAATTTTACGCTTATCTATTTTGGTTTTAAGGGAAAGTTCAAGCGGATCTGGGCCAGTGATGAATTCAGGGCTTACCTGGTGACGGTCGTTTTTATTGCTTTGGTGTTGTCGGTTGCGGTTTACCTGATTACAGGTGGAGAAGCAGAAAAAGCATTTAGAGACACCTTATTTCAGGTGGTATCTTTAATTACCACCACAGGCTTTGTTACGGCCGATTATACCACCTACAGCAATGGACTGACCCTGATTTTTTTCATGCTTTTGTTTGTGGGCGGTTGTGCAGGTTCCACAAGTGGAGGGATTAAATTTATCAGGCACCTTGCCTTTGTCAAAAATTCGACCCTGGAATTCAAGAGAATTGTCCATCCCAGGGCAGTAGTGCCGCTGAAAATCAATGGAGAAAGGGTAACCGGAAAAATTATCACCCATATTATGAATTTTCTTTTGATCTATCTGATGATTTTTGTGCTGTCAAGTATAGTGATGGCCCTAGCAGGTTATGATATGCTTACGGCTTTTGGGGCAGTGGCCACTTCTCTGGGCAACGTGGGTCCGGGCATCGGTCGGGTGGGTCCTGTAGATAATTTTGCGTTTTTGTCCCCATTTGCCAAATTGTTTTTAAGTTTTTTGATGCTGTTGGGAAGGCTAGAACTCTTTACCATCCTGGTTTTGTTTTCACCTTACTTCTGGAGAGCCAATTAAAGTATGGAAAAATCACTTGAATACACAGTTATTTCGGTTTTCTCATCACAAAATTTGAGTTTTAAAGGAAACCCTGCGGCAGTAGTAGATCTTTCCAAACCCCTTTCTGGGGAAGTGATGCAGGCAATCGCTTCGGAGATAAACCGACCGGCCACCTCCTTTATTTTTACGGATGAAGCAGGGAAGCACCATGTTTATTGGTATGCCCCTGATGAGGAAATAGGATTATGCGGTCATGGCGCCGCCGCAGCTGGAATTTTTTTGGGCTTAAAATTGAAAAAGGAGTCGATTACCTTATACTATCCCAGGGGTGAAATTACCGTCTTCATGGACAAGGGTTTTAAAATGGTTTTAAAGCCGATCTTGCTTAAAAAGAGAATTGAAGTGCCACAGGCTATCACCGATGGGCTTGGCATTCCCATTCTTGAAATGTGGGAAACCGGAAATAAGCATTTTATTCTGACCGATACCGAATCCTCTGTGAAAAATATTCAGCCTAATTTTGACCGGTTGAGGGATTCTGACATTTTTGGGTATGCAGTAACCGCTCCGGGAGATAAGGTTGATTTTGTCAGCAGGACTTTTGTCCCCCATGTCCAACAGCTCGAGGACCATGCAACAGGTTCCTCTCACGCCATCTTGGTACCCTATTGGGCTGAAAAGTTGGAAAAAAGGGAATTGGTATCCTACCAGCTCAGTAGGAGAGGAGGATTGTTTAAGAGTACTTTTGAAAATGATAAGTTGATTTTACAGGGAGATTATTTGATTGAGAAGGAATCAGAAACTGTTTTTTATCGGGGTTAAATCAGAAGTTTTATTTTTTTTGGTTATTGGAAGGAATAAAGACTTTCCAATAGCAATGGAATACTGCCAGCCTGTCAGGTGAGGAACATTGGCAGTAGCCCGATTAGAATATTTAAATATTTTATTTAAATATTTGGTTCGATTTCTATTTTCTTTAATTATCCATATTATTTTTTCCCGGTGGTATAATTATTGCTTTTTTATTTTGTATCGTTTTTTGATTGAATTTTGACCAAATCGAAAGAATATGGAATTTAAAAAAGTTCTCATTAAATATGGTGGGAATGCAATGACCAATGACTCCTTAAAAGGCCAAATTGCTGCTAAAGTTAAAATTTTACATGATAATGGCATCCAGGTGATCATGGTTCACGGGGGGGGGCCTTTTATCAACAAGGCATTGGAGGAAGCAGGCGTTGCTTCCGAATTTTTTGATGGGCACCGGTATACCAGTGCCGCAGCCCTTCAATCGATTGAAAAAACACTGAAAGGAGAGGTGAACAGCTCCTTGGTGAATCTGCTTAACAGGCAGGGACTAAAAGCAGTGGGGCTATCCGGTAAAGACGGAAAATTGGCCATTGCCCAAAAACGTTGGCACAGGGCAATAGATGCCAATGGTGTAGCAGAACGAGTTGATTTGGGACAAGTAGGTGAACTCATTCAGGTAAATCCCCTTTTGCTGGAGGTGATTTTGGAGCATGGATTTACCCCAGTAATCACCTGTATTGCCTCGGATCTTGAAGGCAATGATTTCAATATCAATGGTGATGTATTTGCAGGGAAAATTGCAGCGGCATTAAAGGCAGACGCTTATATTGTATTGACGGACGTGGATGGACTTTATCTGGATTTTCCGGATCCAAAATCCATCCTGGAAAAAGTGGACCTTAAAACCATTCCTCAATATTATGGAAAGGCCATTAAAGGAGGAATGATACCTAAAATTGAGTCCTGTGTTGCTGCCGTTAATGAAGGGGTGGGGCAGGCCATTATCCTGAACGGGAAACAACCCGAACAGATTACGGATTATATTTTAAAAGGAAAAAATATTGGAACAACCATAACGCAATGAAGATGCAGATTTCAAACGAATATTTATACCAAGAGGACAAGAAGAATTACCTACCTACTTTTAAGCGTTTTCCCTTGGCTTTGATCAAGGGTCAGGGCAGTAGGGTTTGGGATGCAGATGGTAAGGAATACATTGATATGTTGGCAGGTATTGCCGTGAACAATGTGGGCCATTGTCATCCCAAAGTAGTCAAAGCCATTCAGGAACAAGCTGCTGAACTGATTCATATCTCTAACTTTTTTGTCAGCCCCCCTCAAGTGGCCCTCAGTAAATTATTGGTAGACCTTTCTAAGTTGGACCATGTATTTTTGACCAACAGTGGAGCAGAATCGGTGGAAGGCGCCATTAAAATTGCCAGGAAATATGCCCACAAAAATAATAAAGGCGGGCATATAATTTCCATGGAAAATTCTTTCCATGGAAGGACCCTGGCCACCATCGCAACCGGACAGGCCAAATACCAAAAAGGATTTGCCCCTATACCCACTGGATTTGTTCAGGTGAAATTCAATGATTTGGAGGCCCTGAAGTCTGCCATTACCCCGGAAACAGCAGCTATTATTTTGGAACCCATCCAGGGAGAAGGAGGAATTGTGCCAGCAGAGAAAGCCTATTTGAAAGCGGTAAGAAAGCTTTGTGATGAAAATGATGTGCTTTTAATCTTTGATGAAATCCAATGTGGCATAGGCAGGACAGGATATTTATTTGCCAAGGACTACTTTGATGTTCAGCCTGATATCATCACCCTGGCCAAAGGCCTGGGAGGAGGTATGGCCATTGGGGCTTTCTTATGCAATAAGAAAGTGGGTGCCGCCATCGATTTTGGGGATCATGGTACTACTTTTGGTGGGAATCCCCTGGCCTCTGCTGCTTCCCTGGCTACTATCAAGACCATACTGGATGAAAACCTTTGTGAGGCAGCCACCCAAAAAGGTAATTGGTTGATGGAAACCATTCTGGGTTGGTCCAAGGATCTCCCCATGATAAAAGAAGTCAGGGGATTGGGATTGATGATAGGTATTCAGATGGACCGCCCCGCTGCACCAATTGTCAAAGCACTGATGGACGAGGGCATTATCTCCAATGCTACCGCCGAATCTGTATTAAGATTGGTTCCGCCTTTAAACATTCCGAAAAAAGACCTGGAGATCGTGCTGAAAAAACTGAAATCAATCCTCGAATCAATAGAAGAAAATGACAAAGAAAAAGTTTAAGGTAAGTATTATTGGTGCGACGGGCTATACCGGTTCGGAATTGGCGAGGATTTTGGTTCATCATCCTCAGGTAGAAATCGTCAGTATAACATCTGAAACACATAAGGGCAAAAAATTTTCTGATCTCCATGGGCAATTTACCGGGATTTTGGATTTGCCATTACATGGTGCGGATGAAATTGATGTTCAGAACCAGGATGTTATTTTTTTGGCACTACCCCATGGGGTTTCTATGGATTTTGTTAAAAATTGGATGGGATTAGGGGTGAAATTAGTTGACCTCTCCGGTGATTTCAGGCTTTCCAGTCCGGCAGTTTATAAGGAATGGTATAAAAAAGAACATGTTTACCCGGAGGGTTTCGGGAATGCTGTTTACGGTATGCCTGAACTCCATGAGGAGGCCATAAAGAGGGCGGATTTGGTGGCTAATCCAGGCTGTTATCCCACCGCTTCCATATTGGGATTGGCCCCCATTTTTCATTCCGGTAGGGTAGATCCCCATGGTGCCATAGTGGATGCCAAATCCGGTTTGACAGGTGCCGGCATTAAGGCAAGTAATGTGACCCACTTTTCCAATGTGAATGACAATTTCAAAGCTTATAGTATTGGAAATCACAGACATACCGTGGAAGTGCAGGAACAGCTTTCATTCTTATTAAAAAAAACGGTTAATTTACAGTTTACTCCCCATTTATTACCGGTAGACAGGGGAATCCTTGCCACCTCTTATGTCAGTATAAAAGGGGGCATGGATCAGGAAAAACTCGATCGGTTATTTGAGGATTTTTATATGGACAAACCTTTTGTAAGAATCAGGAAACAGGCCCCTTCAATCAAGGAAGTACGGGGAAGCAATTATGCGGATATCTTTCCATTTTGGGATGAACGAACCCAAAGAGCCATAGTAGTCTCTGCCATAGATAATTTAGTAAAAGGGGCTGCAGGCCAGGCCGTACATAACATGAATATCATGTTGGGATTGGAGGAGCGAACAGGTCTCCTTCAGGTACCCATGCAACCATAAAAGAAAATAACCATGATCAAAAATATTACCAGTGTAAAAGGGATTACCTGCTGGGGATCCCATTCAGGGTTAAAATCCATGAAAAGGGACCTGGCGATCATATTCTCCGAGGTTCAAGCTGCAGCGGCAGTCACCCTCACCCAAAATAAGGTTCAGGCCGAACCCATAAAAGTAACCCGCAAAAATCTGAAAAATAACCGGGCCCAGGTCATTGTCTGCAATGCAGGAAATGCCAATGCCTGTACAGGGGAACAAGGGAAACGAGGTGCCGAGGCAATGGCCAGAACAGTGGCTGAGGAATTATCCATATCCCCTGACGACGTGATTGTAGCTTCTACAGGTTTAATTGGAGAAAAATTCCCTACCAATGAGGTAGTGGAAGGTATTAAAACCACTGTCCCGAAATTATCCAATGAAACAAAGGCAGGTTCGTTTTTGGCAAATGCCATCCTGACCACGGATACCTTTGCAAAAGAAGGATTCGTCGAATTTGAATGGGAAGGGAAGACCATTTCCATTGGAGGAGTGGCGAAAGGTTCGGGAATGATCCATCCCAATATGGCTACCATGCTTTCTTTTTTGGCAACTGATGTGGATATCGATGAAAAGTTGTTGCAGAAAACCCTGAAATACTGCGTGGACCGGTCCTTCAACATGATAACAGTAGATGGGGATACTTCCACGAATGATATGGTGGCCATTTTAGCCAATGGAATGGCCGGAAATAAAAAAATAACCAGGGAGGATGATCCCTTGTATCTACTTTTTAAAGAAAAATTGCTTGAAATATTGATCCATCTTGCAAAACTCATAGTTTCAGATGGGGAGGGTGCCTCCAAATTTATTGAATACCGGGTTACCAAAGCCATCTCGGAAAATGTGGCCAGAAAATTGGTCCGGGCCATTTCAGACTCAACTTTGGTCAAAACCGCCATGTTTGGAAGGGATCCCAATTGGGGCCGGATCATCGCCGCCTGTGGAAATGCAGGAATCGCCTTTAATTACCGGAAGGCCAATCTATATCTGGGCGATTCAGAAAATATGGAACTGGTACTGCAAAGGGGTACGCCTACTGAATTTGATAAAAATTCCATGAAAAAGCTGCTAAGAGAATCCCATATCAGAATCAACCTGGAATTAAATACCGGAAAGCAGGAGGCGGTAGGTTGGGGCTGTGACCTCACCACAGATTATGTGATGTTCAATTCAGTTTATACTACCTAAAGGTATTTTATATGCAGCCCTAATCCCCATTAATCTAAGGTGAAGCGGGGATGGTCCTGCATTTTGGTGGATTGGTTATCATTAACCCGAATTATACCAGTGGGGAGGTTTAAATAAAAAATTTATTTAAATTATTGCCGTTGTTGTAAATTGAAAAAAATGGAAGTTAAAACTGTAATTTTGATGAGATTTTGTATCGTTCTGATAGTCATCTTTTTTTCCGGAATTTTTGGCAGGAATGCCGCACAACAGGTCTCAAATAAAAAACCGAATGTTCTTTTTATCGCCATCGATGACCTAAATGATTGGGTGGGCATAATGAATACACATCCTCAGGTGAAAACCCCTAACATAGACCGGCTGGCCAAAAGTGGGTTGCTTTTTACCAATGCCCATACCCAGGCTCCGCTTTGTAACCCATCCAGGGTAAGCATCATGACGGGTCTCAGACCCACAACTACAGGAATATACAACCTGGCTCCTCATCACCGAGATGTCCCGGCTACCAAAAATGTGATCACCCTGCCCCAATATTTTGAGAAACACGGATACAAAACCCTTTCCAACGGAAAAATTTTCCATAGTATAGGAAACAGTCCTGAAAAAAGAGCGGAATTTCAGGAATGGGGTCCTATCGGCGGTGGTACAGCAGGCCACCCTCCTAATAAGCTGGTGGGAGAAACGCATATGGGAAACCATCCTTTATTGGATTGGGGGGTGTATCCGGAAAAGGGAGACAGCGTCCGGAATGATTATAAAGTGGCCTCCTGGGCGGAAATGAAATTAGCGGAGCTGGGTAACCAAAAGACGGAACAGCCATTTTTCATGGCGGTGGGATTCTGGTTGCCCCATGTTCCCCTTTTTGCCACCCGAAAATGGTTTGACCTTTACCCGGGAGATAAGGACCTAATATTGCCTCCCGCGCCCTTGGATGACCGGGCTGATGTTCCCGATTTTGCCTGGTATTTACATTGGTACCTTCCGGAGGTCAGACTTTCCTGGTTAAAGGAAAATCAACAATGGGAAAACATGGTACGGTCCTATTTGGCCACCATCAGTTTTACAGATGCTCAGGTGGGCAGGGTGTTGGATGCTTTTGATGAAAATGGGTTAAGTGATGATACCATTATTGTATTATGGTCTGATCATGGTTTTCATCTTGGAGAAAAGGGGATTACCGGTAAAAACACCCTTTGGGAAAGGTCTACCCATGTTCCCCTTATTTTTTCCGGACCGGGCATTCCAAAAAATGAAAGGTGTGAGGAGCCCGTAGAGCTGCTGGACCTGTATCCAACTTTATTGGATTTGGCCGTTTTACCTGCTAATGATCAACTCGAAGGGCTGTCCCTGATGCCACAAATCAGAAATGTAAAAACGGTCAGGGATAGACCTGCTATTACCACGCATAATCCCGGCAACAACAGCGTCAGGTCAAAAAGATGGCGGTATATCCGGTATGCCAATGGAGAAGAGGAATTGTATGACCACGAAAATGATCCTCATGAACTCCTAAACCTGGCCGGTTTAAATGAATATCAGGCCATTAAGGAAGACCATGCAAGATGGTTGAAAAATCGGGATGCGCCCCATTCACCGGGGAGTGCTCATCGAAAACTTGAAAAAGTCAGGGAGCATTGGTATTGGGAGGAAAATAAAATAATTAAATCGGAACTTATCAAATGACCTAGGTAAAAACTTGATTTTTATTCCATTAAACAAAAATTACAAAATATAATTTTGGCAAAATTTAGATCAAAACAGGCTTTTTTATGCGTCAAAATTAATTTTTTTAATAAAAATTAAAAATTACATAAATTTTTAATGAATCTTAACAAATCTTTTTTAAAAATATTTTTTTTATTACCTTTGCATTATCAAATCAGTCATCAATGAAGTGTTTTGTGACACCCGTATTTAATGATAGGGGATAGGATAAAGTAGCGGTAGTTTACTTTCGAAGGTTCGAATCCTTCTGTTGCAACTTGGTTATTTTGGGTTTATTGTTAATTGACATAAGCTATGGGATCGTTTCCATAGCTTATTTTTTGTCCACAGCACACCTGCCTAATGGCCATATGATAGGTTTTTTTGGGTTTGATAAATTAAGAACAAAACCAAGGTTAATCATCTACTAATTTTTAAGGGTTTCTTTTGTTAAGGATCATACATATTAATGACTTTGGTCATAATTTCCATATCAGGATCCCCCTACCTTTGAATAAGAAACCGGATTTAGAAATTGATAAATCGGTTTTTTATAAAAAATTAACCCTAAATCAATAGAATCATGAAAGATATCTTTAAATTAAATATTTTTATTTGGATTCTTATGATGATGACGATTTATGTTTCGGGTAATGCCCAGCAGGAATTTTCTCTCGATAAAAATCCCAAAATGGTGGTGGAAGGCACCTCAAGTCTGCATGATTGGGAAATGGTATCCAACACAGCAAATGGCTCAGCTTTGCTCACTTTGTCCAATGGTAAAATTACGGGTATGGAATCGGCCAAGATTTCCATGGACGTTAATACCCTAAAAAGCGGGAGGGGGGGAATGGACAACAATGCCTATAAGGCATTGAATGCTGATAAAAATCCGACCATCATTTTTACCTTAAAGAAGGCTGTTTTGCAGGGAAATCGTTGGAAGGTCACAGGGAATCTGGAAATGGCAGGTGCCACCAAGGAGGTACAATTTGAGGTACAAACAGCAATGGAGGGTTCCAAAGTTAAAATCACAGGTCAAACCGCCTTTAAACTGACCGATTTTGGGGTAGATCCACCTACCGCCGTTTTTGGCACCATTAAAACCGGGGATGAAGTAAGGCTTAATGTTGAAATGAAATTAATACCTTAAAATTGAACTTTAAACTTTTAATACAATGAATACAATGAAAAATTCTCTCTTATTATTCGCATTGGCCATGATCGGGTCTATCAGTGCCTCGGCACAGCAAAGAGACATGCAATTTTGGCGTCCTTATGATCAAAGAGGGATTAACATTTTTGAAACCGCTAAGGAAGATACGGTTGCCTATGATGGCGTCAGGGTGCGAATCGGTGGTGCATTTGCTCAACAGTTTCAATCCCTGAGCCATGAAAATGCTGCTGCTGCCGTAATCAATGAAGATGATGTCAATACCAATCAATTGATGGAAATTGGGTCCGGATTCAACCTGGCAACAGCCAATTTGAACATTGATGTGGCTCTGGCTGATGGGATAAGGTTGAACCTGATCACTTACCTTTCTTCCAGACACCATCCTGATACCTGGGTTAAGGGGGGCTACCTTCAATTTGACAAACTGAACTTCCTTAACAGCCCCGTTTTTGATCAGATCATGGAAAAGGTAACCATAAAGGTAGGGCACATGGAAATCAATTATGGTGACGCCCACTTTAGAAGGTCGGACAATGGAAATGCCTTTTACAATCCTTTTGTAGGGAATTATATCATGGATGCCTTTACAACAGAGATTGGTGGTGAGGTAATTTATCAGAACAACGGTTTTTTGGCAGTAGCTTCCATGACAGGTGGCGAAATCCAGGGAGGGGTGACCAACCCCAGCAGAAGGAAGGCAACATGGATCGGTAAATTGGGTTATGACAAAATGTTGAACGAGGAAGTAAGGCTTAGAGTGACCGGCTCCATTTATACTACTTCCGGCTCTGTCAACAATACCCTATGGTCAGGGGACAGAACAGGTTCAAGGTATTATTTGGTTATGGAAAACACCCTGGCCTCCACTTCTGGCAATTTCACCTCAGGAAGGTTTAACCCAGGCATGAGGGATAATGTTACCGCCATGGTTTTGAACCCCTTTGTGAAAATAAACAGTTTCGAATTATTCGGAAACATCGAACAGACCAAAGGTAAAGCCGCTAATGAAACCGAAGACAGGACTTGGAATCATTTGGGTGTAGATGCCGTCTACAGGTTTGGAGCCATGGAAAAATTTTACCTTGCAGGAAGGTATAACCAGGTCAATGGAACCATGCCCAACCGCATGGAGACTTCCATCAACAGAATTCAAATAGGTGGTGGATGGTTTATTACTAAAAACATATTGGCTAAAGTGGAGTATGTCAATCAAAGTTACCAGGATTTTGCTTCGGATGATATCCGAAACGGAGGTAAATTCAATGGGTTGATGATCGAAGGTGTAATTGGTTTTTAACCAAAAAAAATTTGAAATGCGTATCGCCTGTGTAATTGGATGTTGTTTGTTTTGCCTGGGAAGTAGTCTTCCTAAATCCTTTGTGATCCAACATAAGGAAATCATTGTGAAAGGTCAAACATCTCTTGGAGGCTTTGAATGCATTTACGACAATACCTTGGCAGGCGATACCTTATTTTTTGAAAGACAGGTAGTAGAAAATAACAGTTTGGATTTTTTTATTCCGGTAGCAGATTTCGGCTGTGGTAATTTTCTCCTCAACAGCGATTTCAGAAAAACTTTAAAGGCGGAAGAATTTCCTTTATGTAAAGTTTCGGTAACCCATTTGTTTCAAGGGCAAAACAGCATTTATGGGAACATTGCACTTGATCTTGCAGGAAAGCATCTGACTTTGGAAAAGGTGGTTTTCAATCAGGAAAAAGGAAGTCTACAAGGGAATGTTCAACTGTCTTTTGATCAACTTGACCTACAAGCCCCCGACCGGTTGGGAGGACTAATAAAAGTTGAGGAAATGATTGAACTACAGATTAATCTGTTTCTGGAACCTACCTGAATAAGGTCTAATGGTCTATAGGTATAGCTGTATTCTGGGAATCTTGCCAATTATCGTAACCCACACACCCCATCGACCTATCCACCCATCCCTATCAACCATTCCGAACCAGTTAAACGATTAAACAAATAACCGATTAAACCTTTTCGCAGCCAAATTCAATTACCTTTTCGAACTTCTTAAACCAACTTCCCCTGGAAAATAGTATTCAATCAATATCCTAAGGTTTTCATCATATTACTGCTTTCCTGCTCGGGAGCAAACAACCAATGGCGGATGGATCCATCGGGTTCTCTGTCAATGATAACATGTTTTGGGGCCGGAATGAGGCAATGTTGAATACCCCCATACCCACCTAATGATTCCTGATAGGCGCCTGTGTGGAAAAAACCGATGTATTGCCGATTTTCCTTTTCCAGTTTAGGCAGGTAGATGTTAAACCGATGGGCTTCTGAATTGTAATAATCCATGCTATCGCAGGTCAAACCACCAAGGGAAATATTATGGTACTCCTTGTCCCAGTTGTTTACGGCCAGCATGATGTACTTTTGATTCAGTCCCCAGCTGTCAGGAAGCTGGGTGATAAAGGAACCGTCTATCATGTACCAGAGCTCTTTGTCATTTTGCAGTTTTTCATCCAAAATGGAATAAATCACCGCACCGCTTTCTCCTACGGTATAGCTGCCAAATTCCGTGAAGATATTGGGCTCGATGGTATTGTTTTTCGCACACATCCATTTGATGTTCTTTATGATCTGGTCCGCCATATATTGGTAATCATAATCAAAAAAAACATTGGTCTTTATGGGCCATCCACCGCCAACATCCATGGTGTCCAGTTCGGGTGCTACTTTTTTCAACTCCACATATTTTTGGATAAACCGGGTCAACTCCGACCAATAATAAGCCGAATCCCTGATCCCTGAATTGATAAAAAAATGCAGCATTTTAAGGCTCACATGGGGATTATCCTTTATTTTCTCTTCATAAAGTTGGATAATGTCTTGGTACCTTACTCCCAGTCGGGAAGTATAAAAGCCGAATTTTGGCTCTTCGTCCGCCGCAATCCGAATGCCCACCTGAAACGGAACTTTCACATGCTCCAGGTAGTAATCGATTTCAGTAATGTTGTCCAGTACCGGAATGCAGTTTACAAAACCATCATTCAGGAGTCCCGTGATGTATTCCTTATACAATTGCCTCTTGAAACCATTGCACACAATATAGGTTTCTTTATTGATTTGACCCTTTTCATAAAGTCTTCTAACCAGCGGAATGTCAAATGTGGAACTGGTTTCAATATGAGCCCCGTTTTTTATTACCTCATCCAATATAAAACTGAAATGGGAGGATTTGGTACAATAACAGTAAGTATATTTCCCCTCGTATTGGTGGGTCTTCATGGCATTTCCAAAATAAGTCTTGGCATTTTGGATGCTTTCCGAAATCTTGGGTAGATAGGTCAACTTTAAAGGCGTACCGTATTCCTGAATGATTTTCATCAGGTTTACGCCATTAAAAAATAATTCGTTGTTTTCTACCTTAAATTCTTTGGTGGGGAAATCAAAAGTTTGCTTGATGAGATCAATATATTGGTTCATTTCCTGTTGTTAGAATGAGCTAAAATGACATTGAAAAGTCAAAATTTGCATTAATTTTTTAAAATTCAAACGTCATCCACCAGTAAAAACCAAAAATAATTTATTCAATTAAAAAAGTTCTTTAACCAACAGTTCGTTTTCTTTTTCATAACGGTTTCGGGCAGAAATCAACTGCTTAAGCGCACTTTTAAACTGCATTTCCCTGTCCAAGACTTTGAAAAGCAATTCCAAAAATGCATTCACCTCTTTTTTTGCTTCCGCTTCGAAGTATAGGGTGAAGCTTTTGGAATGGTGATTACTTTTCAGGTAGGCCACAGGGCATTTATAAAACTCACTCAAGCCCCTTAATATGCCATACAGATTTTCCCATTTTTCAGAAAGCTCAAAGGAAATTGCTGAATGACCGTCTTTCACTTTAAATTCCTGATTAAGGAGTCTGATTCCGTTTTCTCTTCTACTCAATTCGCCGCCCAAAAATCCTACTTCTGTCATTTCCTTAAACTTTAATGTTGCAATTAATTAATGTTTGAAAAGATTGAACTTCAACCAATGCCAACACTATCTTATACCTATTTCAGGGTTAAAATGTTTCAAATAAAATTGGAAATTGTAGCGAGTAGACGAAGTCTTTTAACCCGGTCCAATTCATACAAAAATTTTCGGTAAGCATATTTTCAGAACCTAAAAGTATATGCCAATTTGATGGTAGACTGGATCTCCAAAGGGATAAATCTTTCCATATAACGTTGCCAATTGTGATTATGCACGATAAAAAGAGTGTTTCCCGGGTTGATGATCCAAATAAACCTACTATTTGTTCCCAATCTGTCGGTCAAGTTATCATATTGAATGTTGAAATTGATGGAAATCCATGGAGAAAAATCATAATTGCTGTTTAGTCTTATTAAATGGGTTTTGAAATTTCCCTGTTCCAGATCTACCCTGCTGTGAATATAACTTAGGGTCATGTTCAATCCTACGAAAGGCCTCATAAAGATATCTGCCTCCAGATTGGATTGTCTACCCGTCCAAAAACCGATGTTGGTCCAGGTTGCTGAACCGCCGATTTTTCTAAATGGTGCTGAGATGGCTTCAATAGCATATCCTCTGTTCTGATAAGTCCCTTCCGGGATCAGGTAAGTACCATCTCTTAATAAATCGAAGGTAAAATCAAGGAATTCGTAATTGTGCAAAACAGAAAAATTAAGGATATCCCCCGATTCAAACCGTAAGCCCAGCACCCTGATTATATGGTTAACGGTAGCGGGTTGCCAATCCATCGTCATCAGGTATTCAAAATCATATTCCCAGCTTAATTCCCTCAGGAATTTACTTTTTTCAATCAAGGGGTTGTAGGTAAGGGTGGGTTGCAGCCTTCTGAACCCAACCCGGGGGACAAAACCTACTGCCGGGTCATAATTGATACCAAATTCCCTGTAGGATACATGGGCATCCCAGGGTTGATTGGGAAAGTTAAACCTAAACCCCCTGGAAGACCTATCAAAAAAGCTACTGCTGTCATTGAAAAAAGTTGGGGTATGGCCAACAAAAAAAGTTTCAAACTGGAAATTTTTATTGCCTAAAAATTTGGAGGTGCTCAAGCTAATGTCTGCGCCAAAAGTTTCCCTAAGGGGCAGACTGTCACCCTCAGTTTCCCTCCTGGTATAAATGGCACCAATAGTACTTTCAGTAGAAATATTCTGTAAAACTCTGGCAATGGTAAAATTTTCTCCCGGCAATTCCCCTGACTCTCCCGTTTTCACATGGAGCATACCAATATCGGTGTTGTTGACCCTGCCGATGAGTCTGCCCCCATAATTTATGGGGATGGACCTCCCATCCTGCAGTCCAATTCTTCTACTGAAATAGGGATTGGGGTTGCTTGATGGGGCAAATTGGAAAACATTGGCTCCCTGAAGAAAAAAGTCTCTTCTTTCAGGTAATAAAATAGGAAAACGGGTAAGGTTTACCTGCCTGTCATCCACCTCGGTTTCTGCAAAATCTGTATTAACGGTTATTCCTGCCTTTAAATTGGGGTTGATATTATAATTTAACTCCCCGCCTGCATTGTAAGAGAATTGACGGACCATGGGGCTTTCCGGATTGACCCGGCTTTGGGTATTGGAGGTGATGGCATAAGGAATGGTTTCCAACCCCAAACCTTGATTGAAACGGGACAGACCACTTAATTTCCCAGCATCTTGTGGCCTTTCTATTCCCTGATTTCTTTTGTAACCTTCCCAAAGGGTGATTTCATTTTTTCTTCGAATGGTCCTTAAAAAATTAATCCCCCATATTTCATTTTGGGGGTTGAAATTCAGAGTCATGAACGGAATCCGGAACTCGGCAATCCATCCTTTATCATCTTTTCTGACCCACACTCTCCAGATACCGTTCCAGTCCCTGTTAACTTCGGCTCCCTGTCCTGTTCGGAGAATGCCATCACCCATCATGCCCAGGGGATTGGTTTCGAAATAAAATGCTGAACGTTGGTCATTGTACGTATCCAAAATCAAAGCAAAAAAATCATCTGTAGCCAAATCCGCATCCCTTCTTCTTTGATAGGCTTTTATTTCCTCGGGCTGACTGTCGTACAACCTTACTCCAATATAGAGGTTCTTCTCATCAAAAACGACCTGCACAGAAGTCTGCTCGGTGGCCAATTGACCTTCCAGGGGCTCCTGTTGGCGGAAAGCGGTGGCTGCCCCCACTTTGGACCAAAAATTTTCCTCAAGCCTGCCGTCTAGGTCTACCTTTTCGCCGGCCTCCAAACGGTAGGCAGAAAGCTTCCCAGGCTGTTGGGCAAAGAGCCCTGACAGTAAGGATAAATTTAGGCAGAATATAGTAAATGACTTTTTGACAGGCATACCCTAACTTTAAAATGCGAAATAAGTGAATATTTTAGGCTTATCTAAGGTTTTTATACAAATGGGCCGAGAAATGTATCAATAGTTCAAAGTACATACGCTTAGATAGATTTAATTAGAAAAATGAGCTGTCCCAGTTAAAGGTTTGATTGAACACTAACTTTCCCGAAAAGAGGTATAGCAACTAATTCACACCCCGTCATCAAAATCCTGGTTCTAATCCCTGGAAAATAGGCGTTCCACCAATAGATCAGTATCCACGCTTTGGGTTTCCCCATGATGAACAAAGTGGTTATATCAAAAAGATGGATCAGGCCGTTGCGGCATATGCAGGTAAAGAAGTACTGGAAAAAGCACCTGACCTTACCTGGGTTTACCTTCAATATACCGATGATATGGGGCACAGCTATGGAGAAGGGGAGGAAATGGATTTAGCCATTCAGGAAGCCGACCGGCAGGTAGGGATGATATGGAATGCGGTAAAAGAAAGAGAAACCGATTTTGGGGAGGAATGGATGGTGATCATCACCACGGACCATGGCAGGGGTGAAGGAGGTTTCCATCATGGAGGGCAGTCGGAGGAAGAAAGGGCCACATGGATTATTTCCAACCATCAATTCAACGAAATTTCTCAAAACTTGCCGGGAATAGTGGATATATTCTCCACCCTGGCCAATTATTTGGGAATCAGCATTCCAAAAAATCAGACCATGGAAATTGACGGGGTTTCCCTATTGGGAAAAGCCTATGCATCCCATCTTAAAGTCGTTCTTGAGCTGCCAAGTGGATTTATCAATGTGTGGGTCAAAAACCTAAAATAGATGGTAAAAGTTAAAGGGATCCCAACCATCGGTGTAATTTTAGTAATATATTTGGTTTTTGAGTGCCTATAATGGCATTTAAACACCTTTATTCATAGTTAACCCCATATTATCCTATTTAATCTTTATTTTAACTAATTCAAAATTTTATGGCATTTGTTGAGGTCATAAATTCACCTTTTATATAAAATCAGAATATATTTTGGAAATGGAATGATTACCTTCGAATTTAAATGCTTACCTATGAAATTTGTTGTTGCCTTATTGTTTTTATGCCCAATTATCTTTTTTAATGCCAATGCACAGGAAGAGGTTTTGCCAGGAATGGTAGCAGTCAGGATTGATGAGCAAATTAAAATTGATGGGGTTTTGGATGAGCACATTTGGGAGGAGGAAGGTTGGATTTCAGATTTCCTTCAGATGTTTCCATCAGATACCTCCCTGGCCATCGCCCAGACCAAGGTTAAGGTAGCTTATAATGAAAAATTCCTTTATATCGCTGCTGTCATGCACAGCAATGAAAGAAGGGAGGATTATGTCAGTACTTCTTTAAGACGGGACTTCAGAGGTAATCAAAATGATGGTATCAGTATCGTGTTGGATACTTTCAATGATAAAACAAATGGTTATATTTTCGGGGTCAATCCCTATGGAGTGCAGCGGGAAGCCATGATGGGAAATGGAGGATTGCTGCCTACCGATTTTAATCTGGCATGGGATAACAAATGGTATTCGGAAGCAAAAATTTATAGGGATTACTGGGTGGCCGAAATAGCCATTCCTTTTTCCACACTCAGATACAAAGAAGAAAGCCTTAGCTGGAACGCCAATTTTTATAGAATTGATAGCCGGTATTCTGAAAAGAGTACCTGGACACCTATTCCCAAAAATTTTAATGTGACCC
Organism: Cyclobacteriaceae bacterium; assembly: GCA_040905165.1. Classification (GTDB taxonomy): domain Bacteria; phylum Bacteroidota; class Bacteroidia; order Cytophagales; family Cyclobacteriaceae; genus Cyclobacterium. The sequence goes on from JBBDSA010000044.1 coordinate 108,177, forward strand.
ACATGGCTTTTTCCAGGAAACTGTTGTTTCCCAAGGAACTGCCCAAACCGAGAACCAATGTATCCTTAATACCCTATGTGGCAATGGGTACTTCACAAAACCAACTTGAAGGCTTTTCGGAGCCACTTAAACCTTCCTTTGGGGGAGATGTCAAGTTGGGACTGGGACCTGCTCTGAATCTGGACTTAACGGTCAACCCTGATTTTTCCCAGGTGGAGGTAGATGAACAGGTAACCAATTTGGACCGATTCGAAATTTTTTTTCCTGAACGCAGGCAGTTTTTTCTGGAAAATGTGGACTTGTTTGCTGATTTTGGAACAGACCGAATCAGGCCTTTCTTTTCCAGACGGATTGGGGTGGATAGAGATGAAAATACCGGGCAAAATGTGCAAAATCAAATTCTTTACGGCGCAAGACTCAGTGGGAAACTGACAGATGATTGGCGGGTCGGAGCCATGAATATGCAGACCGCCAATGATCCCCTGAGAGGCATTTCCGGAAAAAACTTCACCGTCGCTGCCCTGCAAAAGAAAATATTCAACCGCTCCAATATAGGGGTGATGATGATCAACAGGGAATCCATGGACATGGAAAATGGGGGATTATCGGTGCAGGAAAGGGCCTATAACCGCCTGGCAGGTATCGACTATAACCTTTTTTCAAAAGACAACCGTTGGAGTGGGAAGTTTTTCTATCATCGGACCTTTGAAAAGGAAGTGCAAGAAGACACTGGCACCGGGCATGCGCAACTGGCTTTCAATGATGTGAATTTTAACGCAGGCCTGGCCTATTCGTACGTGGGAGAAAATTACAACCCACTCGTGGGCTATACGCCCCGATCGGGATACCAGCGCATTGCCCCGGAGTTGGGCTATACCTTTTTTCCGGATTCTGAGTATGTCAACCGACACGGACCCGGCTTTCTTTCCGAAACTTTATGGAATCCTTCCCTCGGAATTACGGACGAGCTGCATACCCTGAATTACCTGGTGCAGTTTCATTCCTTTGCCGAAGTTACCTTTAGCGCCAACAACCAATTCACCTACCTTTTTTTCCCTTTTGACCCCACTCGTACTGGTGGCGAGCCACTTGCTGAAGGTACTGGTTACCGGTACAACTATATGGGAATCGACTTCCGTACTGATCCCCGGAAATCGCTGGCACTCAGGGGTACAGGCCAATTAGGTCAGTATTACAATGGGACAATGGCGAATTTTATAGGAATGGTAGAATGGCGGATAGGGTATCGGGCCAATATCACCATGAATCTTAGTTACAGCCGAATACGGCTGCCCGAACCCCAGAAAGATGCCGATCTGTTTTTAATTGGTCCCAGGATTGACCTCACATTTACCAGAAACCTTTTCTGGACCACCTTTATCCAGTATAACAGCCAAATCGATAATATCAATATCAATACCCGGGTGCAATGGCGCTATGCCCCAGTATCGGATCTTTTTATGGTATATACCGATAACTATTTTCCGGAAACTTTTGCCTCTAAGCAAAGGGCCTTTGTGATGAAGTTGAATTATTGGCTGAATTTATAAACCTACGTTTGGTTGATACTTGTTGAGAACTTTAATCATTAGGGAATCCTAAGGTGCCAAGAGGGAATCGCTAAAATATTAGGTCAAAATGGATTCCTGAATGGTTGTTGCAGACACGTAATTTCCCAGCTAGAATGGCCGCAAAAAGATCCCGCGCTTGCAATTCCCTCTTTCTAATATGGGCTAGAGCCTGTTCCGGCGTAAGTCGGGAGGGATTTTTACGGTTGTATCCTCCTAAAATAAGTTTACAAGTTATAGAAAAATTAAAAAAATCAATTTACACCTCCTCCGAGTCCGGCCATTCACGATAACAGGTCCTCTGAATAGTAACTTGCTGTGCTCTCCGCGTTTTCGCTGCGGTTGTGGCGTGAAATCTTTTTTCTCGCAGTGGGTGCAAAGGATACGCAACGGGCGCGGCGGGTGCTTTCAATGCTCCGATTTTTTATATTGTCTTTCGATTCCCGCTGTTCGGTATTTGCAATGCCGAACCCAGATAAACAGGGATTGAAACCCTGATTACATGAACCCAACTTTAAATAGAAAATGCTTTTGATGATGTAATGCTGTGATGGTTTGATGATATGCGGTGCCTGAGCCGATTTCTTGGGTGCCTGAGCGAAGTCGAAGGCAGCCCCCGAGAACATCTGGAGATGCCTGAGCCTGTCAAAGGCAGCCCACGGGAAAGAGAACCTTGAACTTGTCGAAGGCAACCGACCAGTGGTTTAGTTTGGGTTGTATGCTCATATGGCGTTCCCTACTTGATTCCTTGTCCAAAATGTTTAATTTGAGTAGCGAAAATAAAGCGGATGGTTTGTCCATGGTTCATTTACACGCAACCCGGCCTTTCGGATGTTGGTTGATACAGATGTTAGCGGTCAAGCTAATGCGACCATGCAAACTTGAATAGACTATATTAAACGAACAGATTACTAAAAAGGAATAAAATGAAACGAGGAACATTTATTTTATCGGCACTTGCACTCTTTCCATTGAGTATTTTTGCTAAATTCAAAACCAACATTTTTATGAGACCAGAAAAAGGATTCAAAGTAAAGGCAGGTGAAGCTAGATTTGGTGAACACTACAAAATGAAAGGCATCACCCTAAATAACTTAGACATAAAAATTTCCGGGACTGACACTGAAAATGGTTTAGCGGTGTTTGAGCAAACCGGATTAACACCAAATGGCGGACCTCCTTTGCATATTCATCCTTTCCAAGACGAATGGTTTTATGTCATTGAAGGAGAATATCTATTTCAGGTAGGTGACGACAAATATCAAATGAAATCAGGCGACACCATTTTTCTTCCAAGAAATGTGCAACACGCCTTCATACAGTTATCAGAAAAAGGGAAGATGATCGTTTCTTATTTGCCATCAGGAAAGATGGAAGCATTTTTTAAGGTTACGGACAAATGGACATCTCCACCAACAAAAGGAAAAATCGCAAAGGTTTTTGCAGACCATGACATGAAAGTTGTTGGCGCACCACTTAAAGCTGACGGCTAATATAAAAGCACGAACCGCAAACATGCGGTCATAAAACACTGGGGGCTAAATGGTTATTTGAGCTTTTTTTCTTGCATCAAAGTTCGTTGTACCTTGAATGGAAAGTAATTAATTATATAATTCAGCACCAATCCTTTCCATAAAAAGGGAACAAGGCTTTTGACCGAATTTTTCCCAAAAAAAAACAAACATAATCCACTACCAAATCATTTCTCTCCCACTCAGAAAAAATCCGGCCTATCCGGCCCACTATAAGGTTCCGCTCCCAAGTTTACCTCTGAACTTTCACCTACCTCCAACAACTCTGCATTGGTGGTTTCCGGCGCCAGAATCAGGCCGTAATGCCGCCCCATCCAGTAATCCCTAATAAAGGCTACCGGCTCCATGATCCGCTTGCTATTTTGTCCACCATCCAATACAATGGCCCGTCTAGCACCTCGGGTAACGGCGCTTTCGCGGGGAGAAATGGCTTTAACCCCGCCCTCATATGAAGTATATCCTTCTTCCACAAACAGGTCATCCCGGTGGGAATTGGAATAGTTGTGTTCGATACAGTCCAGGGTCCACTCCCGCAGGTGCTGCACGGCCGCTTCCAAATCGGCATCGTTGCCGGTCATGGCGGCATAGGTAAAATTAAACCATGGGATCTTTTCCATGCGCTTGATTTCATAGGTTCTTTCCAGGCTTCTCAGGTAAATGGAGCGCATTTCCGGATCCCATTCGTAGCGAAGTAGGGTATTGTAAGCTTCAAAAGCCAGGTTATCGTCCCAGGGCGCAATCTGGGAGGGAGGAAAGGTCTTTTTTTGCTTGATGGTGTTTTCCGCATAGCCCCAATCCACGAGTTGTTCGTAGCCTTGTTTGAATTTTTCTTCTCCGGTAAGGGCAAAGGTAGCATAGGAAAAGGCCAGGGCTTCCAGTCCATTGACACCACGGTCAGACCAGCCATAGGGTCGGAGCAGGTATTCGGGATTCCAGCGTCCCCAACGTGTAGGTTGGCCATCTGCATCGATCAGCACCCAGCCGTTGTCCATGATGTAGCCGGCTATCCTGCGCATGTGCTCTTTGGCCAATTCCTTTTCCTTGCCTTTGGCAGCCAGATCGTGAAACAAGGACACGCTGTAAAAATGGGCGATGATCTCATCGCTGGAGGCATCACCTTTCCAATACCACAAGCTATCCGCCGTGGCATTCCATTTTGCCGGCAATCCACCGGAACCTCTTTGCCCCATTTTACCTTTATCCCCCTTGCGGGACCAGATGGAGCGGGCGATTAATCCCTCGATTGGCGTTATTCTTTCCAGCCACAACATGGCCTGAAAGGCATCCACCGCTTCTTTTCTGGCCGTCTCTTCTCCCGTGACGGCATATTTGTAACTCATGGCCGAAAGGTAGGTAGCCGTATGGGCCCCGTCATTGTCGGAAATTTCGCGTACCCATTCCCGCTGATAATCATGTATGGTATGGATAAAGCCCATTCTTTTGTGCCCGTATTCGTCGAGCCAATGTTCGTAATGGTCGGATTTTTTTCTTAGTGTAAACGGTTCGTAACGAATCATCCCTATTCCGCCATCCGTGGCCACCATTACTTCTTTTTCGCCCACAGCGATGTCGTTTACCTGATTATCCGGAAGCCAGTGGTCGGCACCGAAATAATGCCAGTCCTCGTCAAGCATCCGGATGGCTCCCCTTGGCGTACCTATCCAAATATCCCGGTCAAATCCCTGAACCAGTTGACTGGCATCCTCTATTGGCAGGCCATCTGCTCCTTGGATCGATTGAAGGGAAGCTCCCCGCAAAACGCCCAGGCCCCGGTCTGTACTGATTAACAGTCGGCTGCCCATGCTTAGCATTTCATGCGTATTATTGGAGGGCAAATTGCCCCAGTCGATCAGGTGCTCATTGACCACCTTACCGGAAAGCTGTACCAGCTGTCCGGGTCTGAGGATATGCAGTGTACCGCTGTAGCTGGCTATTGCCATAATAGGCCCCAGTTTGACGGGATCGGCCAAAAGCTGGGTACCGTCTTCCATCACCATGGTAATATCACTGGAAAGATACCCTCCTTCCGACTCAATGTTTGACAATTTTCCTTCCTTATAAACAAAGATGGCTTCTTTTGTGGCGGCATGAACCTTGCCCAAGTGCATGCACACATCGACAAACCTCGCTTCACTGAGTTTTTCCCAATTATTTTCCTCAAACCGGAATAAACCGGAGGAAGTAATTACCCAGGCAGCCTGGCCGTAAACCTTCATCTTGCCAATCTCTTCCGGGCTGTTTGCCAGTGGCTGGAGTCCGCCGTTTTTCAGCTCGTGAAGTTTCCCATTCATTACTGCATGGAAAGTACCCGACAAAATGGCTACCTGAGTCACGGGCGAGGCTGTGGCAATGATTTCGCTTTTCTCTTGCAGAAATGCCTCATCTGCAACCGGCTTCCAAAGGGTTTGCTGGGCCATCAGCGTTAAACAAACGAAAGATAAAAAAAGACTCAAAGAATAGAATTTTGGCGATTGAAACATGGAACAGGTGTTTGAGTGATGTTGACTTATATACCATGGGATCCCCAAAAAAGGCCATTAGGATAGGGGGCCTTACTTACCTGTTTTTTATTTTTGATGGAAGGTGGTGGAATGAAAAATTGATTTTAAGTAGTTTGGCTTGGGTGGGGTTCCGTAAATCCATTATCTTTACCAAACCTGATTGACCGGATTTTTAAATGCGCATGAACCCCATCCCTAATGTCTAAAATATTATGGATCTTTTTTTTATCCCTATTTCTTTTACCCCTGGCTCAGGGACAGCAGCGTCCCCTGCGCCATTATTTCAATGCGGACAGCAGTTCTTATGCCGGTATCCGGATAAGCGGGCAAATTTGGATGCGTTATAACCGGAACAATCCCGGCACTTTGATCAATGGGGAAGTGACTGAAAGCTTTTTTGATATTTCAGTCCGCAGGATAAGGTTTCAAACTTATGCCAGGTTAAACAATAAGACCAACCTGGTGATGACCCTTGGGCAGAACAACATCAATTACCTTACTGCCCGCTCCGGAGAAATCCGGTTACTGGATTTTTATGTAGACCACCGATTGCATCCGTACTTAACAGTGGGAGGGGGCCAATCGGGCTGGAACGGGGTTTCCCGGTATGCGGCTCCTCATACATCCAACCTGCTGACGCTGGATGTTCCTGCAGTAGTGATGCCTACGGTTAACCAAACTGATAATATATTAAGAAAGCTAAGCGCTTATATTAACGGGCAGGGGAAACACTGGGATTACAGGTTGGTTTTTAGCCGGCCGTATGCCCCGGTAGACAATGATCAATTAGGTCCGATATCAAGTTTTGCGAGTGTGCGGACCGGGGTGCAGACTGCAGCTTATTTTAAATACCAGTTTTTTGAGAAAGAGGGATTGAATTCCCCCTTCCATAGGGGAAGCTATGGTGGAGGCAAAAAGGTATTGGCATTAGGAGCGGGTTTTCAATGGCAAAACAGGGCCATGTGGCACTTGGACCATGCTGCCGATACAGTGCATACCCCCATCAGGATGTTGGCCATCGATTTGTTCGGTGAACTCCCCAACCCAAATAAAAATGCATTTACTTTTTATGCAGGATATTTTTATTATGATTTTGGGCCGAAATTTATTAGAGTGATCGGGCTTAATAATGTGGGGGGAGGCCTTGGCTCCAAAGGGACTTTCAGTGGTACCGGGAATGCCTGGCCGGCCATTGGGACAGGACATACAGGGTACGTGCAATGGGCCTACCTTTGGAATTTTCCCGACAGGAAAGAAAAATGGCAGCCATTCCTTTCCGGTCAATTTTCCAATTATGAAGGATTGGATGAAATGGTTCAGTTTTTTGAAGGAGGTTTGAATTTATTGTTGGATGAACAGCGGTCAAAATTGAGTTTGACCTATCAAAATCGTCCGGTATTTGAAGGGGAATTCAATACTGAAATTCGGGAAATTACACGTAGAGGAACGGTAATATTGCAGTATCAATTGCGGTTGGAATGAGGTTTTTAGGCTTTCTATCCTACACCACTTAGGTGGATGGACTTTATGCTGCTGAATAATGGGTTTTCCTAATTCCAGCCCCATCCAAACCCATAAACCCAAACCTGTATGAATCAATGTCCCTATGAAAAAATAATTTTTTATTGATCATGCCCACCTGCCTCATTCAGGGCATTGGCCAGGTAATAGGCACCTTGGGTGACCACGCTGTCTTTTAGAGAAACCGGATCCAGGTTTTTGATGGCCGTAAAGCCCATAGATTCAACTCCGGTCAGCACCTTTTTTCTAAGGTAAACCTTACCCTCCTCATTTATTTCCTGCAAAACAAATAAGAATTCTTCATTTCCTTCCCTGACAATTGCGGAAGATGGTACAGACCATACGGAATCCTCTTCCACTACAATATGACTGTTGATATACATTCCGGGTAAAAAGGCCTCATTCTCATTATCCAAATGGGCATGAACCTGTGTAAAACGCCCCTTGGCATCAATGGTATTGCTGATTCGGTAAATGTGGCCCTTAAAAACCTGTTCCTCAAAGTCGGGTAGGGTAAATACAACTTTTTGTCCTTCCCTGATTTTGGGGATATCGGGTTCAAAGACCTTTATTTCCACATGCAGGTGCTCCACATTGTTAATTTCCATCATGACTTCATGAGGAGCAGTATGTTGCCCTACCGCCGTTGACAATGAGGAAATTTTTCCGGAAATGGGTGACCGCATAAATATCTTGGATTGAATATTTCCTTCGTCCAGGTTTTTTATATTCGTGCCCATAAGGTGAAGGTTGTTTTGGAGGGCAGATTTTTTTGCTAATTCGCTGTTAAAGGCAGACTCAGCTGCTTCAAATTCTTTTTTGGAGGTGATATTGTCCTGTTGGAGATCCTGCTTTCTGGTAAAATCCTTTTCCAAAGCCGTAAGTCTATTGATGGTTTCCAGGTATTCCTGTTGCAGGGAAACATATTCAGGACTGGAGGCCGTAATCACTACCTGACCTTTTTTGACCGGATCGCCTACTATAAAATGTATTTTTTCGACATAGACGGTAAGGTAAGGGTTGATGGTGGCTTTATATTGGGGAGGGGAATCAATAAAACCAGGGGCTTTAACCAGGTTTTCCAGTGGCTGTTTGACAAATACGCCGCAAATTACACCGGTCGCTGCTTCCTGAGCAGGACTAAGTTGTACCCTTGTTTGGGATTCACTTTTTTGGATGTCCTCCATATCTTCAATATTGTTCTCCTTTCTATCATGGCAGCCAAACGTCAAGGAAATGAAAACAAAAGCAAATAATATTAGTAAGATTTTCATGGTAGTGTAAAATATTGGATGTCAAGTATGGCTTGATAGTAGTCGTTCAGGGTATCCAAATGATCCATTTCAATACCGATGGCATATTCCAGGCTCCGAATGTATTCCAAATAGCCAATTTCTCCACTATCAAAACTTTTTTGTGCAGTCTCCACAATTTCTTTTGCCAAGGGGAGGCCTTCACGGTTGAAATAATCCAGTTCCTGGATGGTCTTTTTCAAAGTGGCCTTTTTTTGTGCTAAACCTGAAGCCCATTTTATGGACAGGTTATCCAATTGGTTTTGGGATTGTTGGATGGCCAGGCGGGAAGTTTGGATCCTTGCCCGTGTAGGGCCAAACCATAATGGAATCTGAAGGCCTGCCTGATAACCGAAATACCCACTGATGCCATCTACTTTTTGAAACATATATTGAACATAAAATCCCGGCCATAGCTTATTTTTCCACAATTGATTTTCAGCGGTATATTTATCCCTTTGATGCAGGTAGTACCCATAGGAAGGATGACTTTCCATATCTGGGGGAATCAGATGGTTGATTTTATCGGCTTCAATTGCTATGATCACCGTGTCAGCTGATTGTATGATTTCCTGCATTTTTCTGTAAGCAATTTGAATTTCCTGGTCTACCTGACCATATTCCATATTTATTTTTTCATATTTTGCTTTGGCCATCACCATGGACAATCTGTCAGTCATTCCTGATTCAAACCTTCTTTCTGCTGCAGATGATAGATGCTGGTAAAGGGAATCGAACCGGTAATATTGTTTTTTCTTTTTTGTCAGATAATCCAGTTCATAACAGGCTTTAAACAATTTTTTTTTCAGGGTCAGCGTCTTTAAATCATAAATAGCTTCTGCCATCTGTCCATCCTGTATCAACATCTTTTTCTGGGAAAGATAGACCCCTGGAAAATCAAAATATTGCTGAATCCCGAAAGCATTCACCCCATCGCCTTCCAGGTTGCGTTGATTTTCCTCTGTCCCGATAAAGGCCAATGTCCGGCTTAAATCCCAGGCTGTTTTGATAAGGATTTTTTGTTTTTTTACCTCCATCCTAACTGATGCCAATTCCTGATTGTTCTCCAAGGCTTTGTTCCAGGCTTCTTCCGGGCTCATCTTGATTCCCTGACCTTGGGCAATCAAAGGAAACAAAATACCAATTACCAAGAATAAAGCGGGTCTCCTAAAATTTAAACCTTTGAGCTTTTTTGTTTTCACAACATAGTACACCACTGGTAAAACAATTAAGGTAAGAAAAAAAGCGGTAATCAGTCCTCCAATGACAACGGTAGCTATGGGCCGCTGTACTTCAGCCCCCGCAGAAGTGGACAAAGCCATGGGGATAAAACCCAGAATATCTGTGGAAGCGGTTAATAAAACCGGTCTTAACCGGTTTTTACAACCTTTGAGAATCCTTTCTTTTATGTCGGATAGACCACTTTTTTCCAGGTCATTAAGGTAACTGATCAGGACAATCCCATTCAATACCGCAATCCCAAATAAAGCGATGAATCCGATTCCGGCTGAAATACTGAAAGGCATACCCCTAATCCAAAGTGCCAGAACACCTCCGATGATGGCCAGGGGAATGGTGACAAATACCATAATGGTTTCAGTGATTGAGTGGAAAGTAAAATACAGTAATATGGCAATCAACAAAAGGGCAATGGGCACTACCTTCAGCAAACGGTCTCTTGCCTGATTAAGGTTTTCGAATTGTCCTCCGTATGCAATCGTGTAACCTGTAGGCAACAGTAATTGACGGTCTAAAATGGTCTGAATGTCATTGACGATAGATTCCACATCCCTTTCTGCTGCATTGAGGCTGAGTACGATCCTACGGCGGGTATCGTCTCTGGAAATTTGTGCGGGTCCTGATTGGTAGCTGATATCGGCTACCTGTCTGAGCATGATTTTCCCCCCGTTTTCCAATGGCAAACTCAATTCCTTGACGACTTCCGTATCCACCTTGTCACGGTCCAGCCTGAGGGTAAGGTCAAAACGCTTTTCATTTTCAAAAATTATCCCGGCGGTACTCCCTGCAAATGCTGTCCGTATCACCTGGTTCACCTCAGACACAGACAGTCCGTAAAGGGCCAATTTGCCTCGATTATATGCCACGGAAATCTGTGGTAAACCGACCAATTGTTCCACTTTAATATGGTCTATGCCTTCAACATTCCGTATTAGGTCTGCTGCCTTTAAACCATATCGGTAAAGGGTCTGTAGGTCATCTCCAAAGATTTTGATCGCCAGATCGGATTGCACCCCGGTTAGCAGCTCGTTGAAACGCATTTCTATGGGCTGGGTAAATTGATAGGAAATACCTGGTAATACAGACAGTTCATCAATCATTTGCCTTGATAATTCCACCTTGTTTTTGGTTCTTACCCATAGATCAGGATTTTTTAGTTTGATAATAATGTCCGACATTTCCATGGACATAGGGTCTGTGGGTATTTCTGCAGCTCCTATTCTACTGACCACTTGGTCTACTTCATCCGGAAATTTCTCCAATAAAATAGATTCTATTTTAGTAGTGATTTCAATGGTTTGGGAGAGCGATGTGCCCGGTTTTAAAACAGGTTGAATTACATAATCGCCTTCATCCAGGGTAGGTAAAAATTCTCCTCCAAGTCTTGAAAACAAAAGGATGATAAGGCCAAAAACAATAGCAGAAGTGATTAATACCAATTTAAAATGTTTAAGGCCTGCTTTCAGAAGAGGCTCATATAGGCCATGGATTTTACGGATGACTTTTGAAGAAAAGTTCTTTTTTTCATTGCTGGAAGGCCTGATAAAAAGTGCGGCCATTACCGGTACATAAGTCAGGCAGAGGATCATGGCCCCTGCAAGAATAAACATAAAAGTCAAAGCCATGGGCCGGAACATTTTCCCTTCCACCCCTGTAAAACTCAGAATGGGAATAAAAACAATCAGAATAATGATTTGTCCGAATATGGCCGCATTCATCATGCGGTTCGAACTTCCTATTACCAGGTTGTCAATTGCCTCAGCCTTGTTTAAACCTGTCAATTCAGGCTGTTTTTTGGTCATTTGATACAATACGTATTCCACGATCACCACGGCCCCATCTATTAATATTCCAAAGTCTATGGCGCCCAAACTTAAAAGGTTGGCATCGACATTAAAAAGAGTCATGAGCGAAATACCAAATAGTAGGGAGAGGGGGATAACAGAGGCTACAAGCACCCCACTTCGGAAATTTCCCATCAGTACCACCAAGATAAAAATCACGAATAAAGCCCCCAAAATAAGGTTTTCCTGTATTGTGGAGGTAGTTTTGTCAATAAGTTGTGAACGGTCCAAAAAACCATTGATATAGATGCCTTCAGGCAGGGTTTTTTCTAATGCAGCAATCCTTTCCTTCACCCTTTTGATCACTGCATAGGAATTTTCACCCTTCAGCATCATCACCTGTCCGAGTACCTTTTCACCTTCCCCATTGCTGGTGATGGCCCCAAATCTATTGGCGTAACCAAATCCTACCTCTGCAATATCTGCGATGGTCAAGGGAACCCCCTCACGGTTATCCACTACAATCTTTTTAATATCCTCAAGGGATTGGATCATTCCCTGGCCCCTGATAAAGTAATTGGTTTGGTTTTTTTCCAGGTAGGCGCCACCGGCATTTTCATTGTTTGTCTCCAGCGCTTTGAACACCTCCAAAAGGGAGATGTCCATGCTTCTCAGTTTTTCCGGTTGCATGGAAATTTCATATTGCTTCAGAAAGCCTCCCCAGGTATTGATTTCCACTACCCCCGGAATGCCTGTCAATTGCCTTTTCACCAACCAGTCCTGAACTTCCCTTAAATCCATCACCGAATATTGGTCTTCGTATCCTGGTCTGGTTTCCAGGGTGTACTGAAATATTTCTCCCAGGCCTGTGGAAATGGGAGCCATCTCAGGAGTGCCAAAATGGGCAGGAATATCCTTGGCAGCCTGGGCCAGTTTTTCCCCGATCAATTGCCTGGGCAGGTAGGTACCCATTTTTTCTTCAAAAACGACCGTCACGGTGGAAAGCCCATACTTGGATACAGATCTGATTTCATCTACACCTGGTAAATTGGCTACTGATAGTTCAATGGGATAAGTAATAAATTGCTCTACTTCCTCCGTCGCGAGGTTTCTGGCAACGGTAATGATCTGAACCTGGTTGCTGGTAATATCTGGCACGGAACCTATTGACAGTAGCTGAAAAGAAAATATGCCCCAAATTACCCATGCGATAACAAATAAAATAATAACCGCTTTGTTCTTAACGCTAAAAGAAATTATGTGGTAGATCATTGACAAAGAATTTCCCCTAAATTAAAAAAGTTTTGGTTCCCGAAAGCGCTTTGATTTTTATGATTTTAATCATTCGGTTAATTTTTAATTCCAAAGTGTGACCCATCCCTATTTCCATGAAATTTTAAATTTTTATTGTAACATTTCAACAAACTTCCACTCCGGTTATTTTTTAAAGACCACCTTTCCATCAAACAGGGTCATGACAATGTTTGTCCTTAGTATTTCTTCTTCAGGAATGGTCATGATGTCCTGATCAAAAACTACTAAATCAGCTAATTTCCCATTTTTGATGGACCCTTTAAAATTTTCTTCAAATGCCCCATAGGCGGCATCAAGGGTATACGCTTTTAAAGCCTGTTTACGGGTCATTTTTTGTTCCGGCTCATATCCTTCATTGGGCGTTCCGTTAAGGGTTTTTCGCGTGACACTGGCATAAAAGCAGGCCAGGGGATTGAGGGGTTCTACGGGAACATCAGTACCATTCACGATTCGAACACCGGATTGCAACAAGGCCTGCCACATGTATGCCCCCTCTTTGATGCGCCGGGCACCCAACCGATTGATCGCCCATGGTCTGTCTGAGGACATATGTATGGCCTGCATGGCAGGAATAACATTTAATTTAGCAAATCGGGAAATATCATCCGGATGAAGGTGTTGGGCATGCTCAATTCTAAAGCGATGATCCTTTGTATTTCCTTTAAATTCCATAAAGGCTTTTTCATAGCGGTCCAATACTTCCCGGTTGGCCCGGTCCCCAATGGCATGGGAACATACTTGAAAATCATGTTTTAACCCCATCTTTGCGGTTTCGTAAACCATCTCCATGGGCTGGGTTTCATGCCCAAAATGGCCTGGTCGGTCAGCATATTCTTCCAGCAGCCAGGCTCCGCGGGATCCAAGAGCACCATCGCAATTTAACTTAATGGATCGAATGGTAAGCAGGTGCCGGGGATCTATTTCCGGTCCTTTTTCATACCATTCCTCCAATAATTCCCTGTCTCCTCCTGAAAGCATGGCATAAAGGCGGACATTCATTTTTCCCTCTGCCTTCATTTGGCGGTATAGTTCAAGGGTGGACCGGCCTATGCCGGCATCATGAAAGCTGGTAATGCCATTCCGGAGACAGGCATTTACAGCCAACTCAAATGCTTTCCTGTCCATTTCCGGTGTGCTTTCGGGAATATACTTGGTAATCAGAGACATGGCCCTTTCATTGAAAATTCCGGTTGGATTTCCCGTAATATCTCTGGTGATTTCGCCACCCTCTATAATATCTCCGTTCCTGTTTTCCGGATTCAAAGGCAACATCCCCGCTATTTCCATGGCTTTGGCATTGGCCAATCCGGCATGCCCACTGGCGTGATAAAGAAAAACGGGGTTTTCGTTGGATATGGCACTCAATTCCTCATGGAGAGGAAATCCGTCCACCGTTTTTTCAGGGTTTTCTATCCATTTGTTTTGGTGCCATCCCCTGCCGATAATCCATTGACCTGGTGAGGCATTTTCCACAGCTACTTTTATTTTGCGGATGATTTCAGCGTAACTTTTGGTTTCTATAAGGTCAATATTCAATTCGTTATAACCCAATCCCATAAAATGGCCATGTCCTTCAATCAACCCGGGAGTAAGGGTTTTTCCTTCCAGATTGATAATTTTTGTTTGGGAGGAGGAATAAGCTTTCACTTCCTCTTCCGAACCCGTAAAAATGATCCGGTTATCCTTAATGGCAATGGCTTCCACCAAGGGCAAATTCTCCTCTACGGTATAGATGTTCCCTCCTTTGATGATGAGACTTGCTTTTTCCCTTTGGCAGGAAAAAAATAAAAAACCGATGAACAAAAATAGGGCAGTGCTGGTATGGGTGGTCTTCATGAATTGGGACATTAAATTTTCGAATCAATTATTTTATACCTGGTAAAATTCCCTTGCCGGATGGATAATTAGGTTACCTGTAATCAAGACTTCGGTTGGCAATAGACCATTCAGCAGTTTGGCCAAAATAATTCATTGGAATGATCAAAGATATCAATTACTTTTTAAAATCTTTAAATAGCATAAACCATAGCATGAAAACAATTCAGGAAAAACAGGGAAATAAAGTTTGGAATTTTTATTTTCCTTCCAGAAAGAATTTGAACGTTGCCGGGGCGCTGATGCTCCATCTTATTTTATTCACCTCTTGTTTAGATCCACATCTGGAAACGGTGGCCGATATAGAGGAGAGCTTTGCAGGCATTACCACCATTGAGGTAGATGCGGGATTTCTTCCTGCTGAGTATGTGGGAGATCCAGACCTGGAAGAAGTCACCCTTGATGCCTTACTTCGATCCAACGCTGGTGGATCCAAAGATATTTCTTATCGTGTGGTGGGTGAAAAGCTTACGGTTACGCTTGAAAATAACGGATTGGGATGGGGCAGGTCCGAAGGACATATCCTGCTTTCCGGTCCACCAAATATGTCATTACAAATGCATTCAGGTTCCGGTGAAGTGCATGCCGAAAATGTAATGGGTGATAAGATTCATTTGGAAGTTAATTCCGGCCGGATCCACGCCAAAAATCTTACGGCCCTGGAAATATACCTTTCAGCAAGCTCAGGTAAAGTAATGGGAGAAAATATCAAGGGCAATACCCTTGCAGAGGTTTCATCGGGTAAATTGAGCATACAACAATTGGATGGAAATCTGGATGCAGAATCATCCAGTGGGAATATGGAATTTAAAGGAGTAAATGGTTTATTGAATGCGAAACTAAGTTCGGGAAACATCAACATGGAGCAGGTCCAGGCATTGGGAAAGGTTACCCTTAGCTCCGGTAATGTGAAGGGAAGGGGAATTGGTTTAAGTGAACATTCGTTTCTGAAAGCCTCCTCTGGTAATATTTCCGTTCAGACCAACAGTAATCTTGCTGCTTTCAATTATGAAATCCATACCGGAAGTGGAAGGGCAAAAGTTGGAGAAAGTGAATCTTCAGGAACCCTAATAATCATGAATGGTTCCCCACATACCATTAAAGGAGAGGTGAGTTCAGGTAAAATTGAAATATTTAATTGATTCCCGTTTTATTTTTTTTGGTCTAAAAATCAACCACTTTATTAAGATATCCGATACATTGTAATCAATTAGGCAAAGGGCTTCCATTCATGGATAGGCCCTTGCCTTATTTCACTTGAACCACCTTTAACATCCCTTCCCTTTGAGGAAAGGGAATTAAAATTTCACTCATGATGAGAAAAATTTATCTTTTTTTATTATTGCCCCTAATCGTTATTTCCTGTCAAAAGCCTTTGACCACTGAACTTGGCAGGTGGCAAAAACAGGCAGAAAACGTAACCATCATCAGGGATGATTTCGGGATTCCACACATTTATGGCAAAACGGATGCAGATGCCGTTTTCGGTTTGCTTTATGCCCAATGTGAAGATGATTTCAGGAGGGTCGAAAGGAATTATATATGGGCTATCGGCAGGTTGGCTGAGCTGGAAGGGGAAGAAGCCCTGTACAGTGATTTGAGGGCCAGGCTCTACATGACGGAGGAGGAAGCCAAGGCCGCTTTTGAAAATGCGCCAACATGGCTTCAGGAACTTTGCGTGGCCTTTGCCGACGGTATCAATTACTACCTGCATACGCATCCCGGAGAAACGCCCCGGGTTTTGACCCATTATGAACCCTGGTTTCCCATGTATTTCAGTGAGGGATCCATAGGAGGAGATATTGAAAGGATTTCCACAGAAAGGATTCAGGCATTTTATGAAAATGACCAGTCCATTGCACGCACTGAATATGGTGATGGGCTGTTGCACCCTGATCCCCATGAGGAACCAAAAGGCTCCAATGGCATAGCCATTTCGGGAGATTTGACAGCTTCTGGACATGCGCTTTTGTTGATCAATCCCCATACCTCCTTTTATTTCAGACCGGAGGTCCATGTGGTGAGTGAGGAAGGGCTGAATGCCTACGGGGCAGTGACCTGGGGTCAGTTTTTTATTTATCAGGGATTTAATGAGCAAACCGGCTGGATGCATACCTCTACCCAGCTGGATTTTATGGATGAATTTTTGGAGGAGGTAACTTTTAAGGACGGAAAAAACTTTTATGCCTATGGGGACGAATTGCGGGAAGCGGATCAGATACCCCTAACCCTGACCTATAAAACCGAAAATGGGATGGAGGATAAATCCTTCACCATGTACCGCACCCACCATGGTCCCGTAACCCATAAACTGGAGGACAAGTGGGTGGCCACCCAAATCAACTGGGATCCGGTCAATGCCCTCATTCAAAGTTTTACCCGAACCAAACTGGGCAATTACAGGGAGTTCCGGGAAATGATGGACATCAGGACGAACTCCTCCAATAATACCGTTTTTGCAGATGCCGAGGGCAATATTGCGTATTTTCATGGTAATTTTATTCCAAAAAGAGATACGCAATTTGATTTTTCCAAACCTGTTGACGGGAGTAACCCTGCTACCGACTGGCAGGGGCTCCATACCGTTGATGAAAGCATTGTGATCCATAATCCGGAAAACGGTTGGATACAGAATTGCAATTCTACCCCATTTACAGCTGCAGGAGCATACAGTCCAAAATCTGAAGATTACCCCATTTACATGGCTCCGGATGCCGAAAACTTCAGGGGGGTTCATGCTATTGGTCTTTTGGAAAAGGCAGAAAAAATTTCTTTGGAGGGCTTGATCGAATTGGCTTATGATTCCTATATACCTGCCTTTGAATATATTGTACCTTCACTGATTACAGCCTTTGACCGGGCTGGAGGATCATTTTCCTCATTGAAAGCACCCATACAGGTATTGAAGGATTGGGATTACAGGACTTCTGAAAACGCGGTGGCCATGTCTTTGGCCCATTTTTATGGCCCGGTTTACAGTCGGAATGTAGGTGATCCCAGCATGTTGATTGAATTTAACCAAACCGGGGAGGACATACCCCAGGCAGGGGACAGTTTACTGTTGGCCACTTTTGACACAGCTGTTAAGCAAATGGAAAGTGACTTTGGGACTTGGGATATCGCCTGGGGGGAAATCAACCGGTTCCAAAGGTTAAGCGGCGAAATCGACCTTCATTTTGACGATGAGAAGGAAAGCCTTCCCATCGGATGGGCTTCGGGAAGGTGGGGTGCCCTGGCATCTTTTGGAGCAAGTGCAAAAGAAAACACCAAAAAACTTTATGGGACTTCCGGGAACAGTTTTGTGGCAGTGGTGGAATTCGGGGAGAAAGTCCGGGCAAAAAGCCTTTTGGCCGGTGGGCAAAATTCCGATCCGGATTCCCCACACTTTGATGACCAGGCCCAAATGTACAGGGAGGGTGAATTCAAGGAAGTGGCCTATTACAGGGAAGATGTGGAAAAGAGGGTGCGGGAATCCTACCACCCCGGAAAAAGAGGGGACTTTTGATCATGAATCCTCAAAAGGTTTTTCAGTTTAAATATAAGCCATTTAATTGTATATTGAAGCCTGAAATAAAATAAACCCGATAGACCATGAAAAAATTTGTATTGCCCATTTTGTGCTTGGTCTCCACCCTTTCCATGTCCCAGACCGTCATCCAAAATGATGTGGGGATGGAACGATTGGTAGACAAAGAAGTGGAGGTCAGGCAGCTTGCTGAAGGACTTAAGTTTACCGAAGGACCGGTATGGGACAAAAATGTAAATGTCCTGTTGTTCAGTGATATACCCGCCAATACGATTTACAAAATTAGTTCAACAGGAGCATTGGAAACCTTCCGTAGTCCAAGTAATAATGCCAACGGACTCACTTTTGATTCAAATGGCAACCTCCTTATTGCGGAGCACAGTGGTAGAAAAATAGGCCAACTGAGTCCCGATGGAGCATATTCCGCAGTGGTGGAAACCTATAAGGGAACCCGGTTTAACAGTCCCAACGACATTATTGTAGACAGCAAGGGGGTTATTTATTTTACTGATCCGCCCTTTGGTTTATCAAAGGAAGCCACCGATACTTTGGGGTTTAGTGGGGTATACCAGTACCGCGATGGGAAAGTTACCTTAATCACAAAGGAGCTCGATCGCCCCAATGGTCTTGCCCTTTCTCCGGATGAAAGGACCTTGTACGTGGCCAATTCGGGAGCGCCCAAAAAGTACATTAAGTTTCCGGTCAGCAAAAATGGAAAGGTAGGGAAAAGCGAACTCTTTTTCGATGTATCGAACACTGATCAGCCAGGAAATCCGGATGGTATAAAGGTGGATACCGAAGGCAACCTTTACGCAACGG
>JBBDSA010000045.1:0-35885 GCA_040905165.1 Cyclobacteriaceae bacterium
AACTGTTCAATGGGTTCATTGAATGTTATTTCCTTAAACCTGCCTTTTACTTTGGACCACTCTTGCCTTTGTGCATAACTTAACCCAAAGGAATACGCATCAAAGTTTTGATGAACAGTGGTGACCAAAATAATATTGTGAGCCGGATCATTTACGAATTCTGCAAGTTCCTGAATAAAATACAGCTCTTTTTCTGGATTATTTTTAGCCGCATACTCCAGGAATTTTCCAAATTCATCAATAATGATTACCATCAAGGATTTTTCTTCTCCCAAATCATGGTATATGTTAAAAATCTCTGAAAAAATCTTTTTGGGATTTTCATCAGGTACTCCAAAAACGTCAGCAAATTCTTTTAAAAGGGACCCATAAGCCCCAACGAACTTAATGGGTTCTATTTCCTTGAAGGCAAATAGCTCGGATTGAAAAATTTTATTTTCTTTTACAAGGCTTTGTTCTAACGCCAGTAAAAAAGAGGACTTTCCTGTACCATAAGAACCGATGATATTAAATGAGTGTATTCCTGAGAAAAAATCCGAAGTAATTTGAGCAACTACTCTTGTTGCATTTGGAGTAGAAATATATTTTAAGTCTCTCCCCGAATCTCGAAGAATATTGGCGGATGTAGAAAAATTAGCCTTCATAATAATATTTTAAAATTTCAAAAGCCGTAGGCTTTCTTCTAAACTGCAACTCCTTAATTCCTGCCTGATCATTAAAAATGAGAAAATCATATTTTTCTACAAGTGCCAGTATTTTATTGAGTAAACCATATCTGCTTATCGCAAAAATATTTCCAACGCTATTATAATCGCTTTCCAAGGATTTTAAGTTCACAGAAATATCAAAGCCGCCAGAATTCATAATTGAAAAAAGCAATACCTCCTCTGGGATTTGAGTTCTTTCCTGATTTTCAATAACATAGAATTGTTTCTTTTCAGATTTGTAAGATTCCACTAACCTCAGTTCATTGAGTAATTCCATCAGATTATCTTCCTTATCTTTAGAAGCACCATTATTTGACAAATACATCCTTACGAAAACATTAAAGTCAGTATTTAAGGTGTTTTCATTTTGATTTCCAATTACCCTTTGAACAAATTGAACGTAGTTGTCCCTGGTAAATTCTATTTTTTCTTTTCGCAAAAAATTAAAAATCAAGGAGTAAGTTGTTGCAAATTCTCCCTTAACAAGAAGGTAGTGTAAAATCCACAAAGTAGCTTCATCTTCCAGGTAAGGATCAAAACCTTTTTCTTCATCAAAAATCCAATGAGAAATTTCAGTTAACTCATCGTTTGCCTCTAATATTCCAAAAGCCTTCATCCAAAAGCGGATGGAACTTACCATGTTTTTACCAACGCCCAATACTACTACAGAATCATTATCATTAAATGATTTTCCACTTTTTACATAATCGTACCCCTTTTTTAACCAAAGGTTCCTACATTGGAATGAATCATGACCTGAAAATGTAGATTTAGTTTTGTTATTAAGTAATTGGTTCATTTATTTTTGTATACACTGAATTTTGAATTATTCATTGAAGTTAACCACTTTATGGGTTAAATTAAAATGCAAAAATAACCCTTGACTCTAGAACCCGAAATCTAAGCCATGCGGCTTTATTATTTTTTAAATTATTATTGAGGACAGCAGATTTATTTTCATTTACAACCTTCTAATTATCATTCAATTTTTATAAACAACCCTACCCCAAACCTCAAAATCACCAATCATTGCGTTTTCGAATTCAGGATTGCAAATCCTGTTCCTCTGGGTTCGGCATTGCAAATACCGAACAGCCCGATTTTGGTGATGTTTTAAAAGAAAACATTAACCCTCTATATCAAATAGGGGGTAATATGGGTTTTTCTACAGATTGGAAATTATAATTTTACGATAAAAAACATCAACCCGTTATTCCATCAGCACATTAGCCCTCCAATCCTGTCTCTAACCGACCCCTAAAATCATCAACCATTATGGTCACGAATTCGTGGTTTTAAACCATAATCATCTGGGCTCTGCATTGGCCCATCATCAAATCAGCAAATCAACACATCAAACCATCCTGCATCTAAAAACCCCCGTCTTCCCATCCATCTGGGTACAAGCAATCAAATATTCATCACCCCCGTCCCTCAATCGGAATTTCTTTTTAAAAGCTTCTGCCTTCAAGGGATGATTGCGGGAAATTACATGGACTTTGCCTTCTGGATAAAGGGTTTTTATTAATTTCTTGTCTGCTTTAATTTCTTCCATTACCTCGAAAACCCTCCCCGGCACCCCCTCCGGAAAATGATCGGAGGTATAAATATGCGTGTTGGCATGCAGTTTGGCCAAACCCTGCTTTACCGCAAAACTTTTGAAAGCCCCTGCTTTTAGTATGGCCACATAGGGAATGACCAGGTATTTTTTGGGAAATGAAAATTCAGGTGTTGCAGAAGCTTCTTCTTCAGGGGAAAATTTAAATGTAAATTGTTCATCGTCCCTGATTTCCGCAGCCACGATTTTTAAGGGTGTTCCGGAACCATTATACAATAGCAACAACTCCCTAACCTCATTTTTTACACCCACTACATGGATTTCAGCAATACCGGGCAGTTCTCGGCAGGCCGTACTGAGGTCCAGCATGGGGGAGGCCTTTACAAGGATATTGCTGGCTTTCTGCTGAAATAATGCCCAATTTTCCACCACATCAGGCTCGAGGTCCTTCAGTTGATACAACTTTTGATTACCCTTTCCCCTTCTGGCAGGATCCACATAAAGCCAATTAAATTTTTCCGGTGTTTGCTGCAGAAATGCCAGGGCATCCTGATGCACTATCTGAATTTTCCGGTCTTTAAAAAGTTGGGGAAGGTTATGTTGGGCCAAATTCACCAACTCCTCCTGATGCTCCACATAGGTCACCTTCTCAAATTTTTCGCCTATATAAAAGGTATCCACACCAAAACCACCGGTCAGGTCCACCATGGTTTTTCCCTGTACCAGGCTGGCTTTATACCTTCCCGTTACTTCAGAGGAACATTGTTCCATGGAAAGGGCGGGGGGAAAAATAAGGGAAGGATGGGTGGCCCAGGCCGACAACTTTTGCCTGGCTTTTTGCCGCATGGCAATTTGCCTGGCAGCAACCTTGATATCCATTCCTGGAATTTCCTTATGCCTTAAAAGCAATAGTGCAGGATCTTCATCAAGATGATCCTGCACAAACTGCATCAATTTTGGATGATATATAGCCTCGGGCTCCACTTATACCATGCTGTGGTCCAGCAGGTATTCGGCTATCTGCACCGCATTGGTGGCGGCCCCTTTACGCAGGTTATCGGCCACAATCCACATGTTCAGGGTATTGGGCTGGGTTTCATCCCTCCTGAGCCGGCCTACGAATACCTCGTCTTTCTTATGGGCATTCAAAGGCATGGGGTAAATATTATTGGCCGGATCATCTTCAACAATGATTCCCGGGGTATCAGACAATAATTGCCTCACCTCATTCAGGTCAAAGTCTTTCTTGAACTCCACATTCACAGATTCCGAATGGCCTCCCATCACGGGGATCCTCACGGCAGTGGCGGTTACCTGAATGCTGTCATCCCCGAAGATTTTCTTGGTTTCGTTGATCATCTTCATCTCTTCCTTGGTATAGCCGTTCTCCTGAAAAACATCAATGTGGGGCAATACATTGAGATCGATTTTATAGGGGTAGACCATTGTTGCTTCTTCTCCCTTTCTTTCTGCCATCATCTGGTCTACGGCATCCTTGCCCGTACCGGTCACCGACTGGTAGGTGGAAACCACAATCCTTTTGATCCCATATTTTTCCCTAAGGGGAGCCAGGGCCAGGACCATTTGAATGGTGGAACAATTGGGATTGGCAATGATGCGGTCATCGATGCGAAGGACTTTTCCGTTTATTTCCGGAACCACCAGCTTTTTGGTGGGATCCATTCTCCATGCGGAAGAGTTATCGATGACGATTGCACCTGCTTCGGCAAACTGGGGTGCCCATTCTTTGGAGGTATCTCCACCAGCAGAAAAAATTGCGATGTCCGGCTTCTCGGACACGGCCTGATTGAGGCCAATGACCGTATATTCTTTGCCCTTGTAAGCCATCTTTTTTCCTGCCGAACGCTCAGAAGCGACCAACAACAGTTCATCAAAAGGGAAATTGTGCTCTTCCAGCACTTCAAGAATCTCTGAGCCCACCAATCCTGTGGCTCCAACTACGGCTAATTTCATTGTTTTATTAATTTTGACCGGTTTTGGTTATCATGTTTTTTAATCATGACAACATTTTTTTATTTGGATATTTATTATTTAGAAGGTATTCCTTATATTCAATAGATGAAAACCTTTGTTTTTGTATGGGTTTTGGTTGCTTTTGCCCTAACAGGTTTTAAACTTTTACCTAAAACCGAAAATTTTGTGGTTCAGGACTTTGAAAGCACCGCCAGTATTGTCAACCATCCTCTGGAATTTCTTCCAGGCTGGTCTGCCAATGATTTCCGTGATAGCCCATCCAGGACTTTTATAGCCGCGGGTGAAGGCATCAACAGTAGCAATGCATTGGCCATCCAGACCATTTCCAACTTCAACGCGCAAATTTACATAAAAACCTCGACTGTAGGGTTGAAAAATCCCAGAATTTCCTTTCAGGCAAAGACTTTAAAGAATGGAAACGGCAATAGACCGGTAATTCTTTACCATGCTATGGCCATGGACCCAGAAGGAACCTTCAGTGAACCACTGCCCATTGGCGATGAAACTACTTTTCCCAATGAAAATACCCCTTACCAAATCTTCGGTTTTGAGATTCCTCCCTCATTTTTGGAAATACCCGAAGTGTTTATACGCCTGGATGTGGTTTATGGTGAAGGCAGTGGAAGTGCCGCCAGGCTTTTGATCGATGATTTTTCCCTTGCGACCGCTTCAGAAGAGCCAACAGAAAATCCCCTGTCGGTAATTTCGGTAAACGTTTTGGAAGCAACCTCGCTAATGGTTGAATTCAATGAGCCCATCCAATTGCCCAAAGCCGCCATTAGTCTGAACAACGCCTATGGAGCACCCGAAAAAATGGAAGTCTTAGACAACCAACTTATCCTGGAATTTGGAACTTACCTTTATTCCAATGTATATACCCTTCATTTTGAAGAGCTGAAAAGTACATCGGGAGATCAATTGTTGGCTGACCAAAATTTTGATTTTGAGGTGGAAACACCTACCCCTGCAGGCGCCATTATCATCAATGAAGTGATGGCTGATCCCAACCCCAAGGGCCTTGTTCCTACGGAACTCACCCTGCCCACGGCGTCCGATGATGAATACATTGAATTGTATAACCGGATGGATAAGCCCATCCGTATCAGGGATTTTACCTATAATGATGGGATTTTTGAAGATGTGGTGATTGAGCCAGAATCCTATGTGATCCTGGTACCTGCTGCCAATATGGAGGTTTTTTCCAGCTGGGGTAAAACCGTTGGAGTGGCTGGATTCAGAGCTCTACCCAATGGGGGGGGAGCTATAGAAATCAAAGATTCTTTCGGTAATGTCTTGGACAGGCTGCTGTACGATGAAGGCTTCTATCAAAATAACCAAAAATCCCAGGGGGGATGGTCCCTGGAAAGGATCAATCCCTACCAAGCCTGTAGCGATGAATACAATTGGAAGTCTTCTACGGCAGAAACCGGAGGCACTCCGGGAATGCGGAATGCGGTTTACAGTGATTTGCCTGATGAAAGGCCTTTTGAGGTTAAGGCCATCAGGCCCCTGTCAGCCCATATTTTGGAGGTGGAATTTTCCAAAGCCTTGTCCCCGGAATGGGACGAGGCCAATTTGTTAACGCTTTCAGGCAATGCGTTGAAGCTGGACAGCGTTTCAAATCGACATTTGTGGCTAAATCTGCCTGTTCCGCTGGAACCCGGGGTCCAATATGATCTTGAAATCCAAAGCCTTTTTGACTGTTATGGACAAGCACTTACCGGTAATAGTTTTCCTTTTGAATTTGATATAAATCCTCCCAGTTTAATACAGGTGATCGGATTGGCACCGGATGAATTGCAGCTTGAGTTTGATGAAAACCTTTCCGATACTACTATTGTGGACCCTTCCCGTTATAAAATACATCCCTTTGAGGGAGAGGTAAATGCTGCACACCTGGATAATGAGGCCCTCTCCAGGGTCATATTGACCCTGGGCCAGCCTTTGGAACTGGGACAGCGGTACCAAATTACCGTCAATGGCGTTGCTGATGTTGTGGGTAATACGATGTTGGGGGATACCCTGGAGTTTCTCTGGGAAGATCATCTGGATACACTTATCTATTTTGCACCTACCATTTTAAAGGTGGTTTTAAGCTCACAGGTTTCAAAAAATACCGCCCTAAATCCTGGCAATTACCAGCTCAGCCATGATCTGGGCCAGCCGGAAAGGGTTTTAAAAGATCCGGAAAAGGAAAATACTTACCAGTTGATTTTTGGAAGGGAGTTTCCTGCCAATGTACCCATAAGTGTACAGCCACTTAATTTGGTAGACCATAATGGGCATATCCTTTCTGCCCTCAGAAAATCCTTTGTCTGGGATACCAGGCCTATAGCGGTTACCACTTTGGATGTGACCGGACCTACGGGTTTATACCTTCAATTGAACAAGCCCCTGGACTCAAAATGGGCCTTGGTACCCCAATTTTTCCAGGTTAGCCCTGAAGTGGGCAGCCCGGTCTTGGTGGAACTCATGGCTCCTGATCAAATCGCCTTGTTTTTTGACCGGGAATGGGAACAACAAAAAGCGTATGAACTTTTGATCAGTGGATTGAGGGATATTTACGGACAGGAAATGAACAGGGACATTCACCTTCCTTTTATCTGGGACACCCTTCCGCCCCAAATTGATACCGTTTACCTGAGTACCCCCTATGACCTAGTGATCGTAATGGACAAAGGGGTTGAAAAACCGGACAGCCTTTTGATCAACGGTGAATATTATGAAACCACAATGGATGAAAATGGAGAAAAACTACAGGTCCATCATCCAGACGGATGGACTGATGCTGATTTGGAAATAAATTTCCCCCAAGTAATGGATCAATCAGGGAATATAGGAGAAAACCTGTATTACCACTTGCTAATGGACAATATACATATAGGAAGGCTTTTGATTTACAATGAAAATGAGTTGGTACTGGCGTTTACTGAATTCTTGGATCCCGTCAATGCCCTTTTCCCCGACCATTATTCAGTTAACCTGCAGGTACCCCAAAGTGTGGAATTGATTGATAACGGGTACGAAATCCGGCTCCAGTTGTCCCAGCCATTGGTACTGAAGGATACTGTTAAAATCAAGGTACATTCCCTAAAAAGTCTACAGGGAAAGGAAGCCAGAAACCTTTCCATTCGGGATAATTATGATGATGGCATCCATGAAATCTGGGTGCAGCAAGCCCAACTTATTCAGGTCTTCCATGAAATGGCTTTGGACCAATCCCGGCCATTTCATGATCTTTTCAAGCTAATGGATAGTGAGATGGAGGTGGAAGCACTTTTGAATCAGAGCCAGCCAGAGCAAATACAATTGATCCTGGACCAACCCCTGCCTGAGGGGGAAATGATGACACTGATCATTCCCCCAAGAACATCTGCAAAAGGAGTCTGGATTTCAGGAAGTCAAAGACAACTGATCTGGGACCCTTCGCCTCCTGCCTTATTAATGGTCGAGCCCCTCTCAGGCCATGAATTCTTACTTCATTTTGACAAAGCTTTGGATCCGGTTTTGGCAGTGGTGCCTGTCTTTTATGCGATAGAAGGACTACAGCCTCTTGAGGTCCTGTTTGGGGCAGAAGCCAACCAGGTTATTTTGGTATTTGACAGGGATTGGGAAGATGGGGAAAGCCTGAATTTAACCATTACCCAATTGGAAGATCTGCACAGGAATGCCATCGATGAATTAACCTATACCTTTACCCCCGAAATTCCAAAAACTCCCGGATTCAAGGAGATCGTGATCAATGAAATGATGCCGGTACCAAGGCCCGATATGGTTTTGCCCGATGTGGAGTATGTTGAAATTCACAACCCCACAGCTAGTCCTTTTCAATTGGGAGGCATGAAACTGGCCAACTCCCGAAGTTATACTACCCTGCCACGGGAGACCATGGAACCCAACTCATTGATCATTTTGTGCCCTTTGAATCAGGCGGCTGAATTTGAGGGTTACGGCAAGGTTATTGGCCTGTCCCCATGGCCTACCTTGCTCAACGGGGGCGATGAGGTTCTGCTGTATGACAGTAAAGACCTTTTGATCGACCGGATGCTGTACCAAACCGGAATGCCTGGTGGCCAGGATATTAGCCAAAATGGCTTCAGTTTGGAATTGGTCAACCCCTACTACCCATGTGAAACCATGGCAAATCTCCGGCCTTCCCGGGATGAACAAAGGGGAACTCCGGGTACCACTAATTCAGTATTCGATGATGCGCCTGATCGGACGGCGCCCCAATTACTAAGTGCTTATCCCATCGGGGATCACAAAATCCTTCTCGAATTTTCAAAGCCAGTAGGTCCCGGATACCGGGAAAGCATATTGAAGGTCATGCCAGAAGTATCTGTTGAAGCATTTTACCCGGATTCCATGGATAACTTTAATTTAGTGGTTATTCTGGACCAGCCCCTAGCTTCCAATCAGGCCTATCAGATCCAAGTTGAAAACTGGCGGGATTGTGGCG
The DNA here is from genome assembly GCA_040905165.1 of Cyclobacteriaceae bacterium. Lineage (GTDB taxonomy): Bacteria > Bacteroidota > Bacteroidia > Cytophagales > Cyclobacteriaceae > Cyclobacterium. The sequence goes on from JBBDSA010000045.1 coordinate 8,720, forward strand.
GGATTCTTATTGATGCCCATGCCAATCAGGCCGTTTTCAAAATCCCGGGCATTCCGGAGGAAGGTGATATATTGCTAAATGAGGTTCTCTTCAACCCAAATTCAGGAGGTTCTAAATTTGTGGAAATTTATAACACTTCTTCCAAATACATCAACCTGAAAAACTGGAAATTGGCCAATATTATTAACGGTGAAATCAGCAACAGGCGGGTGATTTCCCCGGATGATTTTATTCTGGATCCCTTTTCATTTTTAGTATTGACCACCGATACCACTTCACTCATCCTACAATACCCCAAGGGAAAAGGAGAAGCCTTCTTTGAAATGAATTTACCAAGCTATCCCATTAGGAATGGGACAATAATTTTGACAGATCCTGAAGAAAGCTGGGTAGAAAGATTTGATTATGATGAATCGTTTCATCATGGGTTTTTAAGAGATCCGAAAGGCATCTCTTTGGAAAGATATTCATTATCGAGTCCAACAAACGATTCCAAAAACTGGCATTCAGCTGCCTCTACGGAAGGATACGCTACTCCGGGATATCCTAATTCCCAGGTCTATGCACCCGGGGATCTCGCAAGAGGTTTGAAAATTTCTCCCGAAGTTTTTATTCCCGAAGCTGCAGGGGAGCAGCCTTTTACCACGATATCCTATAAAATGGACCAGCCAGGCTACCTGGCCACCTTAAGAATCTATGCTACCAATGGCCTACTCATTCAGGAACTCTGCCAAAATCAAGTTTGGGGAGCATCGGGGTTTTATACATGGGATGGCACCAACCAAAAAGGAGCCAGGGTGAAAGCCGGTTATTATATTGTTTGGGCAGAAGTATTCCACCCTAATGGGCAGGTCCAAAATCTGAAAAAAACGGTAGTGGTGGGGGTAAAATTTTAAATTTTGGATCACAACAGTCATTATTTTTTGTACTTTGGGTTTTCTTTGAAGTAATGTAAGTTTTATTTCATATGTTAAATAGGGCCCAAAATAAAATTCACCTTCTATTTCTTATCAATTGTTTTCTATGGTTCTCTGGCTGTGCGGAGGATAATGAAAATAAACCTGAATTTGTTCTAAGGTTTGGTCATTTGGCCAATACGGAACATGGTTGGCATCAAGCCAGTTTGAAATTTGCCGAAGAAGTCAAGAAGCGGTCCAATGGCCGGATAGAGGTGAAGGTTTACCCAAGTGAACAATTGGGAAAAGAGATGGATGTGCTGACAGGTTTATTGGTGGGCAGTGCGGACATCATGATCACCGGGGAATCCCTTCAAAGTTGGAGTCTTCCAAAATCCATCCTTATTGCCACTCCTTTTGCCATACGGGATTCCGAACACTTAATGAAGGTGGCCGGAGGACCTTTGGGCCAAGAGATAGAACAACATATCCTGGATATTGCAGGGTTTAGGCCTATTGCCTGGTTTGAGCGGGGGGCCAGAAATCTGACCGCCAACCGTCCCATCCGGCATCCCGATGAATTGAACAGCATGATCCTTCGGGTACCGGCGGTTTCCCTATATGTAAATACATGGAGTGCCCTGGGAGCCAAACCCACGCCCATGGCCTTTTCAGAGGTTTTCACCGCCCTACAGCAATCCACCATTCATGGTCAGGAAAACCCCTTTGCCCTGATCAAAGATGCCGGTCTGTATGAAGTTCAAAAATACTGCATGTTAACGGAACATGTTAAGAGTTGGGCCTATGTGGTGATGAGCAATAAAAAGTATGAAATGTTGCCGGATGACCTGAAAAAGGTCATTCGTGAATCCGCCGACATCATGCAGCAATATGAGCATGAATTGTTTTTGGAGCAGGAAGAAAAAGACAGGCAATTTTTGTTGGATAAGGGAATGGAGTTTATAGAAGTAGACAAAGAGGCTTTTCAAAAAATAGCCATGGAGGCTGTGATACAGGCTTTTAATGAAGATCAAATCGATTTATTAAATAGAATCCAGGCTGTACAATGATCAAAAACCATTTTCACCATTTGGACAAGGCGCTGGCCTTTTTTATCAATTTCAGTTTTATTTTAATGATTGCCGTGGTCTGTTTACAGATTGTGGCCAGGTATGCGCTTCCCTGGGCTCCAAATTGGACAGAGGAGTTAGCAAGGTTTTGTTTTATTTATCTGGTAAGTATGGGTGCGGCATTGGCCGTGAAGGATAATGGCTACGTAAGCGTTAATACCTTTCTGGACCGATTGACCCCCAGGGTTAAAAGGTGGGTGGAAATAATGATCCTTGTTTTTATCATCCTGCTGATGATGACCATGTTTATATTCAGTATTCCACTTGTAAAAATTGTAAGTCTTCAAATATCCCCTTCTTTAAATTTAAATATGTCCATCATGTATGCGGCTATGGGCTTCATGGGGTTCTTTGTCAGTTTTTACAGTGGCCTCCAACTATACAAAAAATTTAAAAACCTTTAAATGACCCTCCTTCTTTTTATCGTTTTTCTTTTTTTGCTGATCATCGGGTTTCCTATAGCTTTTGCGTTGGGGATATCTTCCTTTGTCTATTTGTTGTTTAGCGACATACCCCTGATGGTCATACCCCAAAAGATGTATGCAGGAATTGATGTTTTCGTTTTGTTATCGATTCCCGGCTTTATTCTGGCAGGCAACCTGATGAATGCCAGTGGCATCACCAGCAGAATCATCCGGTTTTGCAATGCATTGCTGGGGCATATTCGTGGTGGTCTTGGTTTGGCCAATGTGGGGGCCTCCATGTTGTTTGGCGGTATTTCCGGTACGGCCATTGCGGATACAGCGAGCATAGGTTCGGTAATGATTCCGGCCATGAAAAAGGAGGGATATGATGCCCCTTTTTCCTGTGCAGTTACCGCTTCCTCCTCCACCATTGGTCCCATCATCCCTCCCAGTTTGCCGATGATTATAGCAGCAACCCTTACCGGGCTTTCCGTTGGTAGGCTGTTTGTTGCCGGCATTGTTCCCGGATTTTTATTGGGACTGGGGTTTATGATTACCGTTTATTTAATTGCCATTAAGCGACAGTATCCAAAAAGTGAGAGGGCTTCTGCAAAAACGATATTTAAAAGTTTTTTCCAGGCCTTTTGGGCCATCATGATGACATTGGTTATTCTATTTGGCATTATTGGTGGGGTATTTACCCCCACAGAGGCCTCCATTGTGGCGGTGATTTATGCCATTGCCATCGGGCTATGGGTATACAAGGAGTTGAAGTTGAAAATGATCCCACCCATTATTTTACAATCCGCTAAGACCACTGCGGCCTTGATGGTATTGGTGGGCTTTGCCAATCTGTTTGCCTGGATCATGACCGTAGAAGAATTGCCACAATTAATTGCCAGTAGCCTTCTTGATTTCACGGAAAACAAATTCATTTTACTTTTGATGATCAATCTGCTCTTGCTTTTTGTAGGGGCATTTATGGAAACCATTGCTGCCTTGCTCATCCTTTTTCCAGTATTGCTTGGAGTGGCCGTACAGGTAGGGGTGGATCCCGTGCAGTTTGCGATCATCATGGTTTTTAATTTGGTGATTGGCCTAACCACCCCTCCCGTTGGGGTTTGTTTATTTGTGGCCTCAAGTATTGGTCAAATTTCCCTTGAAAAAATTGCCAAAGCTGGTTTTCCGTTTCTTTTGGTTAGTCTGTTGATATTGCTTTTGGTTACGTATGTCCCAGCGGTCAGTCTATGGCTGCCCGGCTTATTTTATGATTGATTAATTCATCCTAGTCAAAATGTCATTTTTTGAATAAATGATTTGACATTTTGGCGCGATATTGAGGGGTTTGTTTAGGTAAATAAGACATATTGTCCTGGTATTCAGTAATATAAGGTGATTTTCTTTCTTTTTTTGTATTGGCATTTATTTTGTTTTTCATCATCAAAAAACAAGAATATAAACTAAATATAGTATAGCCATGACACTTATGAAAGTTGCAAACAACGGAAGTAAAACCCAGGTGCCCACCTTTGATAATTGGTTGGACCGTCTATTTGATGTACCCTCAAATTTTGAATTGGGCTCACCGGTTTCCAGTACCAAAAATACACTGCCTGCCGTGAATATCAATGAGGATAAGCAGTCTTATCAACTGGAAATTGCGGCACCCGGATTTAAAAAAGAGGATTTCAAAATCAATTATGAAAAGGACAGTTTGGTGATCAGTTCTGAAATAAAAGAGGAAAGCAAATCAGAAGGTAAAACCACAAGAAGGGAATTCAATTACAGCTCCTTTAGCCGTTCTTTCTATGTTCCTGAAGATTCGGTGGATGTGGAGAAGATCAGTGCCCAATATCAGGACGGCATATTAACCATTGCCATTCCTAAAAAGGCAATTGAAAACAAGGTGAAGCAGATTAATATTGGTTAACATAAAAATAGGGATGCAGATGCATCCCTATTTAAATTGGGGGTTTCACCCAAAATTCTCCCCATCATTTTTTTTAGTAAAAGTCTAATCGGGAGGTCCCGCAAATTCCATATCCCGGATTTGGCGTCTGATTTTTTTAAATGCTTCTAAAACAATCGTCCCAAGTGGTAAGCAATCCCGCAGGTTAAGGCAGGGATACCATAATATTTCAAAACCATTAACCGGTTACATCGGTCAAGGAACCAGAGTACAAATACCGGCCGGATCATTCCTAAAATAAAAAACAGCAAAAATCCCCAAAATAATCCTCCAAGAAATAAGAAAAATGTTTCCATGGCCACCAATAAAATAGCAAAAGGACAGCTTTACGCTGTCCTTTTATTTTAAGCTTGTTGTGAAGTAATACCTTATTTTTTACGTTTAACCTCTTCCATTTTATAGCCCTCGAATGTATCTCCTTCGAGAATATCATTGAAGCCTTTAATGGACACTCCGCATTCATAGCCGGATTTTACTTCGTTGACATCATCTTTGAATCGTTTCAAGGCACTGATTTCACCTTCATGGATCACAATACCATCTCTGATTACCCTGATTTTATTTTTCCTGCTGATGAAACCATCTGTAACATAGCAACCTGCCACCGTTCCGATTTTGGAGATTTTAAATACTTCTCGTACTTCGATGTTACCGGTAATGATTTCCTCAAATTCAGGTTCAAGCATACCTTCGATGGCATCTTTTATTTGGTTGATGGCATCGTAAATAATGGAATAATGTCTGATTTCAATTTCTTCCTGCTCAGCCAGTTTTTTTGCATTGGCAGAAGGCCTTACCTGAAAACCAAGGATGATGGCATCTGATGCGGAGGCCAGCAAGACGTCAGATTCAGATATCTGACCAACACCTTGGTGGATAATCGACACTTTAACTTCGTCCTTAGATAATTTAAGCAGGGAATCCGATAGGGCTTCAACGGAACCATCCACATCTCCTTTAATGATAATATTGAGTTCCTTAAAGCTGCCAATGGCCAATCTTCTTCCGATTTCATCCAAGGTAATATGTTTCTTGGTCCGGATACTTTGTTCCCTTTGGATCTGTTCCCTGGAGTTGGCTATTTCCCTTGCTTCCCTTTCCGAATCGTAAACCTTGAATACATCACCTGCTTGTGGGGCACCACTAAGGCCCAATACCTGTACGGGTGTGGATGGTCCTGCTGCCTCCACCTTTTTGCCCAAATGGTCAAACATAGCTTTCACCTTACCAAAATGTTGTCCCGCCAGAATTACATCTCCTACTTTTAGTGTGCCTGCCTGAACCATAATGGTGGTTACATATCCTCTTCCTCTGTCCAGGGATGCTTCTACAACGGTTCCAATGGCATTTTTATGAGGGTTGGCTTTCAACTCCAGAATTTCTGCTTCCAGGAGAACTTTTTCCAGTAGCTCCTCAATGCCTAAACCTGTTTTGGCGGAAATCTCCTGGGACTGGTATTTTCCACCCCATTCCTCCACCAAAAGGTTCATATTGGCCAATTCTTCCTTAATTTTATTGGGATTGGCATTCTCTTTATCCACCTTATTAATGGCAAAAATCATGGGTACTCCAGCTACCTGCGCATGGTTGATGGCTTCTTTCGTCTGGGGCATCACATTATCGTCCGCTGCAATTACAATGATGGCTACATCAGTTATTTTTGCTCCTCTTGCCCTCATCGCCGTAAAAGCTTCATGACCAGGTGTATCCAAAAAGGCTATTTTATGTCCATCACTGGTCTCTACATCATAGGCCCCAATATGCTGGGTGATTCCTCCGGCCTCTCCGTGGGTTACTTTGGAGCGGCGTATGAAATCCAATAAGGAAGTTTTACCATGGTCAACATGCCCCATAATGGTAACAATGGGAGCCCTGTCCTGCAATTCTTCCGGCGTTTCTTCTGCTTTGATTTCGGCTTCCTCTTCATCCGATTTGGTAAATTCAATTTCATAATTGAATTCATCTGCTATGATGGTAATCGCTTCTGCATCCAATCGCTGATTGATGGAAACAAACATGCCAAGGCTCATACATACTGAAATTACCTCATTGACGGAAACATCCATCAATGAAGCCAGGTCATTGGCAGAAATGAACTCAGTAACTTTCAGTACTTTGCCTGTATCCTGTTCATCGCTGACTTCTTTGGTCCTTTCAGATTTCTTATCTCTTCTGTTTTTGCCTTTTCCCCCTCCGGATTTACCACCACCTTGTAACCTGGCCAGGGTTTGTTTGATTTGTTCCTGAATTTCTTTTTGGGTAGGTTCTTCTTTTTGAAAGCGACCAGTTCCTGGGGTACCTCTGTTAGGGCCGGTGCCGCGGTTCCCGGCAGGGCTGCGTCCTGCTGGACCTCTTGAGGCGCCACCTTTTCTGGGCCCACCAGGTCCGGCACCTGGAGGTCTATTGCCAGCACCTGGGGAAGTAGCAGGTTTAGCACCTGTTCCATCTGCTTTTGCGGGCCGATTGTCTATTCGTTTACGTGGTCTTTTTTTCTTTTCTTTGTTTCTTTCGTCTGAGGAAGCAACGGGTTTGGTTTTCTTTTTTGATTTATCTTTTGGCAATTCAATTTTACCTAAAACCGTTAACCCTTTTAAAGAATCAGCTTTAGCGGAAATCACCCTGTCTTCTTTTTTCTCAGAAACAGGCAGTTCTTTGGATGCCTCTTCTTTTGGAGGCACCGGTGCTTGAGGTTTACTGTCCGCAATCGGTTCTGTTTTATCCGGAGCGGATTCAGATTTTTCGACCGGTTTTTTATCCTCCGCTTCAGAAATCGATTTTGATTCTGTAGCAGCCTTTGGAGCCGATTCGGGTTCTTTTTTATCTTCCCGGGATTCTTTTTCTTCTTTTTGTTCCGGTGGAATAGGTTTTGCCGGTTTTTCTACCTCTTTTTTTGCTTCCGGCTTTTCAATTTTCTCTTCTTCCTTTATCTCAGTTTTTTCGGTATCCTTGGTTTTAGACTCAGGATCAGGAAGTTTTTCTTCTTTTTTGTCTTGAGAGGGTTCAGGTGGTGTTACAGCTTGCTTTTTCCCTTCCAAATCGATTTTGCCTACCACTTTAATCCCCTGGAGTTTAGGTGCTTCAGAAGCTATTTTATCCGTACCTTTTTGATCCTTTTCTATTGGTTTTTTTTGTTGGGCGGGAGGCGGGGTGCTTGGTTTGGCTGGTTCTGGCCTTTTTATTTCCTTTTCAGGTTCAGACTCGGATTCAGCTTTTATGGTAAAATTCTCATTGTGTCTTTTGCCTATAGAGAGATGGGAGGCCTCCTCCTTATCCATGGCAGAAGACCTAAACTCTTTAGCCAGCATATTAAAATGCTCCATGCTAATTTTAGAGTTAGGATTGCTTTCTACCTCAAAGCCCTTCTTTGCCATGGACTCCACGATGGTGGCCACACCAACATTGAGCTTTCTGGCAACCTGGCCTAATCGCATCATTCTTTCTTCTGACATACTAATACCTATTCCTGTATTTTTTTATAATGCAAATATAAAGGTGATAACGAATTATCTATCGTTATTTGCTATTCAAATTCTTGTTTTAGTATTCTGAATACTTCATCAATGGTTACCTCCTCCAGTTCTGTCCTCCTTATAAGGTCTTCTTTGGTAAGCGCCAACACACTTTTTGCGGTATCCAAACCGGTTTTCTTTAGCTCCTCTATTACCCAACCCTCAATTTCGTCAGAAAATTCAGATAAATCCACATCCTCTTCTTCTTCGTAGCCAGAAAGTTCTCTAAAGACATCTATTTCATAACCCACCAATCGACTTGCCAGGCGAATGTTGAAACCACCCTTGCCTATAGCTAAAGACACTTGATCGGGCTTCAAATAAACCGAAATCCGCTTTTCCTCTTCGTTTACCTGAAGAGAGGATACTTTAGCAGGACTTAATGCCCTGGATACGTATAAATCCAGGTTTTCCGTATAATTGATCACATCGATGTTTTCATTCTGCAACTCCCGGACCACTGCGTGAATTCGGCTTCCTTTCATGCCGACACAGGCTCCGACCGGATCTATTCGGTCATCGTAGGATTCCACGGCCACTTTAGCCCTTTCTCCCGGTTCCCTTACGATCTTTTTGATGGTGATAAGCCCATCGTAAACCTCCGGGACTTCATTTTCAAATAACCTTTCCAAAAATATGGGGGATGTCCGGGATAAAACAATCCTTGGATTGCCGTTGATCATTTCCACCTTATGGACAATGGCCTTTACCGTATCCCCTTTACGAAAACGGTCTTTTGGGATTTGCTCTGATTTGGGCATGATGAGTTCGCTTCCTTCCCCATCCATCAATAGAATTTCCCTCCCTAAAATCTGATAAACTTCGGCGGTGACAATTTCACTTACCAATTCTTCATACTGTTGGAAAAGCAGGTCTTTTTCCAAATCCTTGATTCTTTGAATCAACGTTTGACGGGCCATCATGACCGCCCTTCGGCCAAAATCCTCCAATTCTATCTTCTCATAAGTCTCCTCACCGATTTCAAAATCCGGTTCGATCTTCTTTGCTTCTGATAAGCTTATTTTATCATAATCCCAAATGTCTTCAGAATTATCATCCACGATTTCACGTATCCTCACAATTTCCAAATCACCTTTGTCCGCATTGATGATGACATCAAAGTTTTCATCGGTTTCATATTTTTTGCGAATCATTGCTCTAAATACATCTTCAAGAATGCGGATCATGGTAGGTCTGTCCACATTTTTTGATCTGGCAAACTCTGCAAATGATTCAATCAGAATTTTAGCATCCATTTTATTTATTTGAAAGAGACTAATACAATTGACTTTTTTATTTGATCAAAAACGATACTGAGCTGTTCCTCAGTGGCTTTTTTTCCTTTTTCTTTTTTACTTACAGACAAGGTGATCCCTCTTTGGTCCACTTCAGTCAGTTTACCTTCAAGCTCTCCGTTTCCCTCCATAAATACCCTCAGTTTTCTTCCTATGTTTTTTTGATATTGTCTCCTGGAACTCAACGGATAATCCACCCCAGGAGATGATACCTCCATCACATAGGCACTCTCTATTAAACCTTTTGCCTCAATTTCTTCTCCCACCGCCCTGCTTACCGCCGCACAACCGTCAATGTTGACTCCTTGGTCGGCGTCAATAAGAATATGCAGTGCTTTTTTGGGCCCTTTTTCGCTGATTTGAATATCCACGATAAAGTGGCTGTCATCCGGAAGATGTTTTTCCACAATTTCCTCTATCGTTTGTTTCAAATTCATGCCATTTATGCTTAATTGCCTAAAATATATAGGGAATAATCCGTTGACAGCATAATGAAAGAGGGGACTGCTTGTCCCCTCTTTTTTGCTTTAACCAATTCAAGCACAAATGTAATAAAATTATTTTCCTAAAAAAAGTATTGAAAGTTTGATAAATTTGCCCCATGCATTCAAAAAAATTAAAAATATACAATACCCTTTCCAGGAAAAAGGAAATTTTTAATCCGATTAGCCCACCATATGTAGGCATGTATGTATGTGGTCCGACAGTTTATGGGGATGCCCATCTTGGCCATGCCAGGGCCGCCATTACTTTTGACCTGGTGTACCGTTACCTCAACCACCTGAAATATAAAGTCAGGTATGTGCGGAACATCACCGATGTAGGCCATCTGGAAGCCGATGCCGATGATGGGGAGGACAAAATTGCCAAAAAGGCCAAGCTGGAGCAATTGGAGCCCATGGAAGTGGCACAACAATATGCAGTATCCTTTCACAGGGACATGGAAATGCTCCATACCCTCAAACCGGGTATCGAACCCCGGGCCAGCGGTCATATTCCCGAACAAATTGAATTGGTGGCCAACATTCTAAAGGAAGGACTTGCCTATGAAGTAAACGGGAGTGTTTATTTTGACGTGCTGAAATACAACGAAATAAAAAAATATGGCCGGCTTTCCGGTAGGGTAGTGGAAGAGCTGATGAGCGGGAGCAGGGAACTGGACGGACAATCTGAAAAAAGGAATCCACTTGATTTTGCCCTGTGGAAAAAAGCTTCCCCAGAGCACCTGATGAAATGGAACTCTCCCTGGAGCCTCGGTTTTCCAGGTTGGCACCTGGAATGTACTGCCATGAGCAGTAAATATTTAGGCAACCAATTTGATATCCATGGAGGAGGAATGGACCTGATGTTTCCGCATCATGAATGTGAAATTGCACAGAGTAACGCCTGCCATCACACTGATCCTGCCAAATATTGGATGCACAATAACATGATCACCATCCACGGGCAGAAAATGGGAAAATCCCTGGGCAACTTTATTACCCTTCAGCAGTTGTTCAATGGAGACCATGAAAAACTGGAACAGCCTTACAGCCCTATGACGGTCAGGTTTTTTATCCTGACTGCCCACTACAGGTCTACCTTGGATTTCTCCAATCAAGCCCTTCAAGCGGCTCGAAAAGGCTATAAAAAAATAATTAATGGATATAAAATCATCCAGGAACTGGTCTACAAAGAAGATCCTGAAATTTCGATGGATTCCAAAGAAATAGAACAGGTGGAGAAAATCATAGCGGCGGCATTTGCATCCATGGACGATGATTTCAATTCCGCACAGGCCATGGGTCATTTGTTTAATTTGCTGAAAAAAATCAACAGTATCTATACCGGGCAATTACCATCTGCCGTTTTTGGGGAAACCGTATTTGATCAGCTGATTCAGACTTATTCGGTATTTATAGAAGAAATTTTTGGTCTGGTGGAGGAAAAAGTCGATCACCAGGAGGATCTTCTGGATATCATCCTCCGTATGTACCAACAGGCCAAATCGGCCAGGGATTATAAAAAAGTGGATGAAATCCGGGCGGGATTAAAGGAATCCGGCCTTATCATTAAAGACATGAGGGATAAAATCGATTGGGCTTATGAAGAGTAAAAATGGGTTATGGATATTATTTTTGCTGGTTTGGGCCTGTGGAGAACGTACCACAGAGGAATCTATTATCGAAGAAGAAATCACCTATGCCCCTGTTCCGGAATTCAGTGCAGATTCAGCCTACGTTTATATTGAAAAACAAGTTGCATTCGGGCCCAGGGTCCCCAATTCAGCTTCTCATAAAGTAACCGGGCAATGGCTGCAAAAAAAGTTGGAAAGTTTTGGATGGGAAGTGCAATTGCAGCAATTTACAGCCACCAATTACGAAGGGAAAGTATTGGATCTGACCAATATTATTGCCTCCCATAATCCAGGAGCCAGTAAAAGGATACTATTGGCAGCCCATTGGGATACCCGAAGAATGGCAGATAAGGATAGTGAAAAAATCAATGATCCCATCGATGGGGCCAATGATGGGGGCAGTGGTGTGGGGGTATTGCTGGAAATTGCAAGGATTCTTTCTTCCTCCGAACTTCAACCTGAGGTAGGGGTGGATATTATTTTTTTTGATGGAGAAGATGATGGGGAGCCTGAATACCAAAGGAGCAGGGATAACCGTCAGATCTGGTGGTGCCTGGGATCTCAACATTGGTCTAAAAACCTCCATGAATCAGGATATACCGTATATTTTGGGATATTATTGGATATGGTAGGTGGTAAAAACGCCCGGTTTTACAAGGAAGGTTATTCTATGCAATATGCCAAAAATGTGGTGGATAAGGTCTGGAAATATGGACATGATATCGGTCATAGTGATTTCTTCCCCTTGCGAAGGTCAGAAGCCATCACGGATGATCACCTTTTTGTCAATGAACAGGCCAATATCCCCATGATCAATATTATTGAATATAGTCCTGATTACGGGTTTGGACACTTTCACCATACCCATGATGACAACATGGACCTAATCGATAAAAAAACACTGGAGGTGGTGGGGGAAACAGTATTGTTTACGATTTACCAGGAATGACAAAAACTTGAAAAATAATTAAATCAATAACCCATGGCTGTTTTTAGGCAGATTTCATTCCATTTCCAAGACTAAATTTTCTAATTTGTCCATGATGATCCCCCATACCATCCGTCAACATTTCCAATCCATTTTTAAAGGAGAACCGCTTATCATCCGTTCTCCGGGGAGGATCAATTTAATCGGTGAGCATACCGATTATAATGATGGGTTTGTCCTGCCCGCAGCCATTGACAAAGCCATTTACCTGGGTTTTACCAAAAACAGCCTTCAGGAGTGCCGTGTTTATTCGCTGGATTTTCGCGAAGAAGCAACCTTCCCCCTGAATGATATGCAGCCCAGGAAAGGCTGGATCAATTTTATAATGGGCGTAACGTTCCAAGTCAAAGCGGCAGGTTATGCCATTGAAGGTTTTGACTGTGTATTTGGTGGAGATATCCCCATCGGCGCCGGATTGTCTTCCTCTGCTGCTTTGGAAAACGGGGTGGGTTACGGTCTTTCGAAGTTGTTTGGCCTTAATTTGGAAAAATTAGAGATGATTCAATTTTCCAAAAAGGCTGAAAATGAATTTGTAGGGTTAAATTGTGGTATCATGGACATGTTTGCTTCGATGATGGGCAAAAAGGACCATGCAATTAAATTGGATTGCCGGTCCCTGGACTATGCATATTTTCCGGTGGAATTGGGGAATTATGAGTTTTTGCTGTGTGATACCCAAGTTTCCCATTCATTGGCCAATTCGGCCTACAACAAAAGGAGGGAAGAGTGTGAGTTTGGGGTAAATAAAATTAGGATACGGTATCCCCAGGTGAAAAAACTCAGGGATGTGGATCTGAAAATGCTGGAATCCGTAAAACAGGATTTGCCGACAAAGGTATTTGATCGCTGTGATTTTGTGATCCGGGAAAATAAAAGGCTGATTCAAAGCTGTGAAGCCTTGGAAATGGAAGATTTGGTCACCTTCGGAGAGATGCTTTATGGATCGCACCTGGGTTTATCAATACAATATGAGGTAAGCTGTGAGGAACTGGACTTTTTAGTGGAGAAAACACAGGGTATGCCCTTTGTACTGGGGGCCAGAATGATGGGTGGAGGATTTGGTGGTTGCACCTTGAATTTATTGGAAAAAAGCAAGAAGGAAACTTTTATCAGCGTTCTTTCTGATGCCTACAGGGAGCAATTTGGAAAATCCGTGAAAGTCTATGGGGTGAGGATTGAGGACGGCACTTCCTTGTGGCAATGAAATAAAATTGGTCATTTGTCCCCATAAATTCTGATATTTTAGGGTTTAAGACCTATCTTTTGGACTGATTTTACTAATGAACACCTTAAAAATAACTTATATGAAAAAGATTTTATTAGCCGGGTCCTTATTGCTGATGGTTTTCAGTGTACAGGCCCAACTGAAAATGCCTAAAATTTTTGCAGACCAAATGGTTTTGCAACGGGACCTGGAGATTCCGGTCTGGGGTAAGTCAGATGGAAGAGAAAGGATAACCGTGGAATTTCAAAATGAAACTTACCGCGTCAGGGCAGATAAAGAAGGGAACTGGGAATTAAAAATGGATGCTTTTCCTGCAGGAGGGCCTTATCGTCTTTCCGTCAGTAGCAGAGATGAAACATTTGTTTATGAAAATGTTTTAATGGGCGATGTCTGGCTATTGGGCGGGCAGTCCAACATGGAATGGGCTTTGAAAAACACCAATAATGGAGAGGACAGTATTAAAGTAGCGGATTTTCCCAACATCAGGCTTTTTGAGGTTGGAAGGAACCTTAGCCTTCAACCCATTGATGAGTTACAAGAAGCCACGTGGTCTGTTTGTTCACCGGGAACGATTGAAAACTTTTCTGCGATCGGATATTATTTCGGAAAGCGCATCCAGGCAGATTTGGATGTTGCCATTGGCTTATTGGACATCAATTGGGGAGGAACAGTTTCTGAGGCTTGGACCAGTTCCGATGCTTTGCTTACCCATAACGATTTCAAGGAAAAGGTGGCCACCAATCAAGTGGAAGGGCCAAAGGATTTTTCAGATCCTGATTTGAGAAAGCCCAATAGTTGGCCCACCAGCCTGTATTTTGGCATGCTGGAACCCATCATTCCATTTGGAATCAAAGGGGCCCTTTGGTATCAGGGAGAATCCAATGCGCCCAGGGCCTATCAGTACAGGGAAATTTTTCCATTAATGATTCAGGATTGGAGAAAGCAATGGGGCCAAGGGGATTTTCCTTTTATCTGGGTGCAGTTGGCTAATTTCAAACAGCCCAGTGATGTTCCCACTGACAGTGATTGGGCAGAATTGAGAGAGGCACAAACCATGGCACTGGCACTCCCCAATACCGCTCAAGCGGTGATCATTGACAAGGGAGAGGCCGATGATATTCATCCCAGGGATAAATGGACGGTAGGAGAACGGCTGGCGAAGGCCGCAAAAAAAGTGGCTTACGGCATGGATGTAGTGCACAGCGGCCCTACCTTTAAGTCCATGAAGACAGAGGGCGATCAAATCAGAATCAGTTTTGATCATTTGGGATCAGGATTGATGGTAGAGGATAAGTATGGTTATGTGAAAGGGTTTTCTGTTGCCGGAGAGGATAAAGTTTTTCACTGGGTTAAAGCGAAACAAGATGGTAATGATGTTTTATTGGATGCAGGAGACATTGATCGGCCAGTGGCAGTAAGGTATGGATGGGCGGACAACCCTGATGATCTGAACCTGTACAACCAGGAAAGTTTACCTGCCAATCCTTTCAGGACCGATGAGTGGCAGGGGGTCACTTTTAACAAAAAATAAGGTCAGTTTGCTTTAGCCGATAAACTGATGAAGCCCAGCCCATTTTGGTTGGGCTTTTTAAAACATAACGTTCCCAGAACATTTTTCGGGGAATTTTTCTTTCCCCTTTCCCTTTTTAATAAATGGACATGTTCCTTTATTTTTTAAAAAGGCTTACCGAAAAGTAATCTTTTTGGTCTAAAAAGTGCCTGTCCCAGGAGAACCCTGTTTTTTGGGCCAATTGATCAAGATCCTCCAGGCTGTATTTCTGTGAAGTTTCCATATGGATTACCTCATCTTTTTGAAAATCAAATTCTCTTTGACAAACCAATGATTTTTGTTGCTTGAGACTGACCAGATAGCTGGAGGCAATTCCGGAAATCGGGTCATAGCAACAATAATGATCAAAAGCGGGAATGTCAAAGTTGCCATCTAATTCTCTGTTGATCCGCTTTAGGAGGTTTAAATTAAACCTTTTGGTGATCCCTTGATGATCATTATACGCATCCAGAATGGTTTTTGGGTGTTTTTTTAAATCCACACCCAGTAGAAAAAAATCCCCAGGTTTAAGGTGGGCATGAATGAATTTCACAAATTCAATGGCTTTTTCACCCTTAAAATTACCAATATTGCTCCCCATAAAAAGGATTATCTTAGGGTGGGTACGTGATTTTATTTGTTCCAAAGTATGGAAATAATCACCCGCGATGGTTTTTATAGGCAGATCAGGCAATACCTGATGGATATTTTTTTTATTTTCCTCCAAAATATTCGGTGAAATGTCCATAGGCAAGTAATTCAGGACTTTCCCTGACTTGACGAAGCTTTCCAACAAAAACACGGTTTTGCTCCCATCTCCGGCTCCGAGTTCGATAAAATCCAGTTGGTCAAAAGGAATACAATTGATAATTTCGGCTGATTGTTCCTGAAGGATTTCTGTTTCACAGGAAGGCAGATAGTATTCTTCCATCCTCATGATCTCTTGAAATATCCGGGAACCCTCCTCATCATAAAAATATTTGGAAAGGAGGTATTTATTAGGAGCACTAAGGCCCATAATCACCTCTTTTTCGAAGTCACTGATCTGATAATGGGTCATTATTATCTGGCTAGTCTGATTCCTGAAAAAATCCATTTTGAGGGGCTGGCGAAGAAGTTTCTATAGGTCTTTCTGCTGTGCCCGGGTGAGGTGGCCAATGAGGCCCCTCGAAGCACCTGCTGGTTGATCATGAATTTACCATTGTATTCTCCCAAGGCTCCGGGTGCCTTTTTAAAACCCGGGTAGGGTTGGTAGGCACTGTAGGTCCATTCCCATAACTGCCCCCACTGAAATTTGTCTGCGGCCATCTCCCATTCAAATTCGGTGGGCAATCGCATCCCTTTCCACTCTGCAAAAGCCAAGGCCTCATAAAAACTGACATGTTGCACCGAGAGTTGGGGATTGATGGGTTTAAAACCATTTAAGGAGTAATGGTGCCATTTACCCTCCACCTTATGCCAGTACAAAGGTGCTCTCTGGTTCGTTTGATTGATGTGGTCCCATCCCTCCGAAAGCCAAAGGTTAAAATCAGAATAGGCCCCATCGGCAATAAATTCCATGTATTCCCCATTTGTCACCAATTGGTTGGCCATTTCAAAGGGTTGTAAAAAAACCTGGTGCTTCCCCAATTCATTGTCATAGCAGAATCCATTTTTCTCTGCACCTATTCCATACAGGCCTTCACGGGAGGGGATAAATTTAAATTCACCAGTGTTTTCACGCAGTTCGTATCCATCCCCATAAACCGGAAAGGTAGGTTGGTTTCCCAGGATAAATTTGATGTCATATATTAGAAGTTCCTGATGCTGTTGTTCATGGTTAATGCCCAGCTCAATAATGTCCAAAACCTCTTCAGGGCTTTCACCCATTAAATATTCCAGAAGGGCATCGGTCACATGTTTTCTGTAGGCATAAATCTCCCGGACAGGTGGCCGGCTCATTAATCCCCTGTTTGGTCTTAGAACCCGGTTTCCGGCGTTATTATAATAACTATTGAAAAGATAGGAAAAATCATCATGGAAAATCCTATAATCAGCTACATGGGGTACCAATACAAATTGCTCAAAAAACCAGGAGCTGTGACCCAGGTGCCATTTAGGTGGGGAAACATCTACCATGGGTTGGGGAACATAATCCTCCACTTCCAAAGGAGCACAGATGGCCTCCGTTAATTGGCGGCAATCCGTAAAACGCTGAGAAAGGGATGCTTTTCTCTGGGATCTCTTTTCTGTCAGAATAGGCATTAATACATTCAGTTCAGGTTGGTGGTTATACCAAAATACATAATAATAACAAGGTAAAGGCCTTTATGTTGGGTACTATATGCTATTACCTATATCAAAAAACGGGCTAAAATGATTTTCCCTGAGTCAGTATATTTTAAGTAGCGTTTTTAAATTTTATTAACCAGCTGTCAGTCAGTCACCTCTACAATCATATCTATTTCAACGGCAATATTATTCGGTAAAGAACTCATGCCAATAGCAGCCCTGGCATGTTTACCTTTTTCTCCAAATACTTCCACCATGAGGTCTGAGAAGCCATTGATGACCTGGGAATGTTGTATAAAAGAAGGGTCGGCATTGACCATTCCCTGCGCCCTGACGATGTTTTTTACCTTATTTAAATCCCCGATTTCGGCTTTCAGAGAGGACAACAAAGAGATACCTGTGAACCTGGCCGCTTCCACGCCTTCTTCCAAACTCAGGTCACTGCCCAATTTTCCGATAACCTGATTGCCATCAGGCCTGTCCGGTCCGTGTCCGGCCAAGTACACCATATTGCCTATTCTTTTGGCTTTTAAGTAATTGGCAGTGGGGGGGTTGGGCATGATCAAGGTAATGCCAGCCTCCTCAATTCGCTGTTCTGCATCGATACCATCACTCATTTCAACCGGTATTTTTACATCTTCTTCTTCATTTGCAGTAGGGGTGTTTTGGCCACACCCAATGAAGAAAATGAGGGGCAATAGGAAAGTGATAAACTGATTTTTCATTTCATTTTCTTTTAAAGTGTTTTTGTTGAGTTACAGATGATGCAGATCAAGTGGCCAATGGAGGACCTGAAGGGACCATGATTTTTTCTCTACGGACCTGGTTGGAATTTCTCCGGGCCTTGAAGGTGGCCGTCAGGTACTCTCCCATAAAAACATCACCCGTCAATTCATTTCCAATGGATTTCCCTGTAAACATAAAGGTGATGGAGTCCCCGGGTTTTCTGAAATCACTTCTTAATTTGACTTCATCGTTTTCCATGGTACCATATATATCCTGGCTGGCAAAATCACTGAGATGAAGGCCATTCAACCAATTTCCATCTTGCTCTAATTGCCACTGGTGGGTGCTTTTACTGCTGAAATAACTGATTTCAACCTCCCATCTGCCCGAAAGGTCTTTTGATGGAGAAGCCATATAATCAGATTTGGCTTTCCTCTTTTTAGATAAAGTTTCATACAGACGGTCCGCCACTACCTTCGCTTCTCCCTCCTGCATTTGATTGGGGCTGACGGTGATGGAAGTAAGACCGTCCTGATCCCTGCTGCCGATGGCTATCCTTGGCTTGGTCTTTCCAAATTCCTCGGCCACTTCGGCTCCGGATAGATGATACTGATCTGGGTTCCACATGACCTGAAGCACAGGAGCCCTGTTGTTCAGGTCAAAAGGCTGATTGATCTGGTAGGTGACCCCTTTGATTTTAGTGACCCTTTCCGCGATGGCGTCCAGCCATTCCATCCACCGCTCCCATTCCTTGTCATGGTCTCTTTGGGTCCAGGCTTCAACGGCTGCCAGCATCCCCAGCATTTCTTCCTTGCCCACCTTATTGTCCCTCCCAGGTCCATGATGTGGTGAACTGGCTTGCCAGGCGGATAGCAACAGGTCTTTTTTTCCTAAAAGCAGACCCGCACATTGAGGGCCACAGATGGCTTTTCCTCCGCTGTAGGCTACCATGGTCGCCCCTCTTTCAAAGTGGACACAGGGAATGGTAAGGTTTTCTGCTGCAGCATCCATTAATATCGGAATATTTTCTTTTCCGGCAATTTCAGCAATAGCTTCCAGGGACAGGGATTGACCGGTAGCCGATCCCCGGTTTGAGATGAGATAGATCATGGCCGTTCTGGAATTGATGGCTTTTTCAAGGGCTTCAGGACTGTCCACCTCTATGATGCTTACGCCAATGTTCCTTACCGCATGGTCATACACATTCCTTGAATGCCGGGGAATGATCACTTCGGTTTTATCCATGCCTGTCAGATCAGGAATTCGTAGCAGTTTTTCAGGATTGCCACCCGTTACACATGCGGCTGTGGCATGTTTCATGGCTGCGGCACAGCCTGCCGTAATGATCCCGAATTCGGATTGGGTGATTTCGGCCAGTCTCTCCCCTATAGCAAAGGCCAGCTCATCATATTGAACAAAGTTTTTTCCTGCCGCAGCCATGGCCTGATGTACTTCAGGCCTTTCTATGGAGCCTCCAATTATGGTAAAAGTACCCCTGCAATTGATGATGGGTTCCACTCCCAAAGAACGGTAAATATTTTCATTCAATGCCAATGGACCCTTGGCATTAGGCGTTTTTTTTCCTGCTGGAAAGGTTGGGGCCATGCCCATTAGACTGCCTCCCAAAGGAAAAATAGCTAAATTTTTAATTACTTCTCTTCTGTCCATGTGCGATGTTGATATGGTTTTGCAGCCAGACCATTCAGATCATAGACGATGCGTCCATCTTTTATGGTCAGTTCTGCTTCTAACTTAGTATTTCCTTCCAGTCGGTTGCCACCGGCGTCAATAAAGCCAAAATTGCCTTCCAGAACCCTTATCAAGGCGATGTCGGCCACGGCTCCGATCCCCAGTTGTCCCAAATCTGGCCTTCCTATGGCTTTTGCCGTTTGCCAGGTGGCCCTTTTAATCACCTCCTCCAGTTCCATTCCCATGTTCATGAATTTGGACATGACGTTGAGGATGTTTTTCATTCCTGAATTCATGCTGAAGCGGTGTAAATCCGTTCCAAAGGAGTTGGGCCATAGCCCCTGTTGGACGGCAGGTATTGCCTGATTAAACCAAAAGCCCGCACCTCCATGGCCGACATCAAAATAAACCCCCCTCAAATGAGCCTCTTTGACGAAGTCCCGCAGCATCCCATGCTCATCTACTATGGGCATTCTTTCTGCTATTTCCTCGTAACTGTGGGTGATGATATCTCCGGGCCGCATCCTGGCGAGTTGCTCTTCCAGAGAATATTCAGGCAAATGGCACTCCACCAAAAGGGGGCGGCCGGCTTTTTCTGAGGCTTCCAGGGCTAGGTCAAAAGGCAACCTGGATGTACCTGTAAAGTGGCCGATTTTAATGCCTACCAGGATTTCAGGGTATTTTTGAAGGGTCTGATAGGCCATCTCAGGGTCCATGTCTTCCATATTCTCTTCCACGGGTTTTCCACTCATACCCATCCCCGCAATATTGAGAAAAGCCAATACCCTGGTTTGGGAAAGGTCAATTACATTTTTTTTAAAAGTTTCGAAATTCCTCCAGCCTGAAGTGCCCGCATCTACCACAGTGGTCACCCCGGATCGGAAAGAAAAATCATCCGGAGAAACGCTGGAAAAGCCGTTGGCAAAAGTACCTTTCTGGCTGCCCACAAATACATGGGTATGTGGATCAATGATTCCTGGGCAAACCAGCAATCCTTGTGCATTAATGGTTAATTTTGCCTGGTTTTCAGGTAGCGAAGGGGAAACCGTGGCTACTTTTCCATCTGAAATGGCCAAATCCATGATTTCGGCGATACCGTTTTTTTCATCAATAAGATAACCGCCTTTGATCAACAAATCGAACTGCTGTGCCTGAAGCATAGGCATACCAAGCCAGTAAAGGAAAAATCCAATGGTGAGGCCGATTTTCATTACGATATTTTGAAAATGTCTATCAAGGAATTACTGTTTATTTTTTGCTGATTTCTGTTTCCCAAGCGGGCGCACTCATCCCATTGAGGTCCCATACGATCCTACCTGCTCTCAAAGTCAGTTCAGCTTCCAGTTTTTGGTCTCCTTTTATTTTGGTCCTGCGGATGTCCTGGAATCCAAAGTCGCCTTTCCTCAGGTTGAAGACTGCAATATCCGCTTCCGATCCTACATCCAAATTACCCAGATCAGGCCTGTTGATCACTTGGGCAGGTTTCCATGTAGAACGGTGAATCACCTCCTGCAGGGACATGCCCATATTAAGGAACTTGGAAAGGAGGTTGGCCATATCTTTAAATCCTCCGTTCATGCTGTCTTTGTGAAGGTCTGAGCTGATTACATCCGGCAGAAACCCTTGTTCTATCGCAGGAATGGCCTGCCTGAATGAAAAAGCCCCTCCCCCATGGCCTACATCGAAAATGATCCCCTTTTCCTGGGCAGCAAATACAAAAGGTTTGACTTTTAAGTTTTCGTCCACAATGGTTTCCCTGTTATCAGGACCATACGAAAAGGTATGAGTGAAAATATCTCCGGGCTTCAAATGCTTCATGAACAGGTCCTCAATGGAATTGGGGGGTTGGTGTTCCCCAAAATCCACCATAACCGGAACATTGGCCAATTTACCAGCCTCCACTGCTTTGTCCACCTGGCTGAAGTCGCCCCAGTAATGGGCAGACTTGATGCCCACCAGGATATCCGGAAAGAGCCTGTTGATCATGTGGGCCGTCATGGTAGGATTCATGTCCATCAGATCCTGTTCTTCATATCTCCCATACATACCGGTACCGGCAATGTTCAATAAGGCCAGAATTCGGGTTTGGGATTTATCAATGGTTTGTTGTTTAAAATCACGGAAATTCCTCCAACCGGAAGATCCCGCATCCACCACCGTTGTCACACCGGCACGGAATGTAAATCCATCCGGTGGGAGGCTGGTCATGCCACCTGCAATATAGGACAAGGGATCTGTGCCATTGAAGACATGGACATGCATGTCCACCAAACCAGGGGTCACAATATATCCGGAAACATCAATTACCTTTTCAGCTCCCTGCTCCGAAAGATTTTTCCCTACTTTAAAAATTTTTTTATCCGATATGCCAATATCCATTATTTCATTGATGTTGTTTTTGGGGTCAATAACATGGCCTCCTTTCAATAACATATCGATCTGTTGGGCATTTATACCAAAGGATAGAAAGTAAAGCAACAGGATTGATGGTTTAAAAAAAGCAAGGGATATTTCGGTCATTCGACATTTCATATTGGGCTTTTGGATTGCATTTACAGGGGATTGGCCACCAAAAAACTGTATTCTTGGTGTTGTACTATGGAAATATTGCAAAAAAAATTATCTTAACAAAGGTTTACATTATAAAAAGTAAGCAAACCATGTAATCCCTTTTTATTCCTGATTAAAATCTTCAAATTAACAGGATAAAACCGATCTGTTAAAATTAATAGTCTATGGAAACCCAAGGAAGCCCTGCCAAAAAAAACATTTTTCAGAAAATATGGATATGGTTGATTGGCATAGGTCCCGGGATTTTTTGTATTGGATATACTGTAGGAACAGGAAGTGTTACCTCTATGTCCAAAGCCGGAAGCCAGTTTGGCATGCAGTTATTATGGGTTTTGGTATTAAGTTGTCTTTTCTCTTGGGTATTGATGGAAGCCTACGGGAGGTATGCCGTGGTAACCGGACAGACTTCCATTTACAGTTTTAAAACTAAATTAAAATGGGGCAGGCTTATTTCATTTCTCGTAGTAGGGGGTATTATCCTGGCCCAATGGAATTCCCTTTCAGGCATCCTGGGCCTAAGTGCGCATGCGATATACGAGACGGTGGTCTTGTTTTTTCCAGGATTGGCCGGAGACAGTTATTGGCCGGTGTTGGGTATTGCCATCGTTTTGATTTTGATCATGTATGCGCTTTTATGGGTAGGGAAATATTCCTTTTTTGAACAGGTTTTGATTGTGTTTGTAACTTTAATGGGAGTTTCTTTTATCATCTCCATGTTTGTGGTACTGCCTGATCCCGCGCAGATGGTCAAGGGATTATGGCCTACGATTCCGGAAGTTGCCGGGGGGAAATTGCTGGTAGCCGCTTTTGTGGGAACAACCATGGCCGCACCCACCTTTGTGGTCAGGCCCTTATTAATGAGGGGCAAAGGCTGGACGGTCGAAAACACCAAAGAACAATCCAAAGATGCATGGATTAGTGCGGTTTTGATGCTACTGATAAATTTTGCGGTGATGGCTGCCGCAACCGGAGCATTGTATGCAGAGGGAAAAACAATTGAAAGGGTGATGGACATGGTCTATTCCCTGGAGCCTATTGCTGGTAAATTTGCTGTAGCTGTCTTTATGACCGGGGCCTTAAGTGCCGGTTTGTCTTCGGTCTTTCCTATTTTAATGGTTGCCCCCCTATTGGTGGCAGACTACCGGGAAGGCAATTTGGACACGGGTTCATTCAGGTTCAAGGTTCTGACCGGGATCGCCTGTCTGGTCGGACTTACGGTGCCGATTTTGGGAGCCAATCCTATTTTTGCCCAAATCCTGACCCAGGTGGCAGCTGTGTTTGTATTGCCTTTGGTAATTGGATGTATTTTTTATTTGGTGAATCAAAAAGAGTGGATGGGGCCGCATAAGGCCGGGATACTTTTAAATATCGGACTGGTCGCTGCTTTTATATTTTCCTGTCTGATTTCATATACTGGATACCTGGCCTTGATGGAGCTGGTCCAATAGCATGGTAACTTAGGGGGAAGCCTGCCTCGCTTTATTGACCATATCGATGCTAATTTCAGAGGCATTGTTTTCAAAATTTTGTCTGATGTAAGTCAATACCGTTGCGATTTGATCATCGTTCAGAAATTGGTGTGCTGGCATTACATTGTCGTAAAGTTCACCATTGACCTTGATTTCTCCATCCATCCCATGAAGTACCAGATTGATTAACCTTTCCTTATTACCACTGACCCAATCTGTATTTCTTAAAGGGGGGATCCTTCCCAGTGCACCATTCCCATCCCTTTGATGGCAGGGACCGCAATAGGTATTGTACACTTTTGCTCCCGAAGGCAAAGTTCCCCTGTCAAGATCGTCTTCAATGGGGTCAGGCGTCCGGATATTGGCCATCAGTTTTTGATCTTCCATTACTGCCAGATGCGCTTTTGAAAAACCCGGCCTGTCTCCCTTAAACATTATCCTCCAGATTTTGCCTTTTTTCGAATCCGAAATGTATAAAGAACCATCGGGGCCTTCTGCCAGTCCCATGGGTCGAAAATCGGCGTCACCCACATTGGGGACAAGGTTTTTTCCGGCAAATCCATTGGCAAAGACCTCCCAATCCCCGGCCGGCTGCCCATTTTGAAAGGGGACAAAAGCAACAAAATACCCTGATTGGGGATAAGGCGATCTGTTGGTGGAACCATGAAAGGCGATAAAAGCCCCGTTTTGGTACCGTTCCGGAAATTGCTCTCCTTTATAAAAAAGCAAATCATTTGGGGCCCAATGGCCGGGAAAACCCAAAACCGGGTCAACCATTTCCGCACACCGGCCGATGATTTCCCCGTCTCCGCCATATTCCGGTGCCAATACTTTTTTCCCTTTGATATGATCAAAATAGCAATAGGGCCATCCAAAGTCAGCGCCGGCTGTTACCTTTTGAAACTCCTCTGAAGGGAGTACGGCACTTTGCCAGGGGTCAAAAGTTTCAGGGTACAAGAGGTGCAGGTTGTCTCTTCCATGCATCACCACATACAGATTTTGGTCCGCGGTATTCCAGTCCATGGCGACCACACTCCTGATCCCCGTGGCAAAAAGCTCCCCATCTTTTTGGGTCATCTGAAGCTGGTCTCCCTTAAATTTCCAAATGCCGCCGTGTTCCACCAATTCCGGGCAGGGATCCAGGCCATCCGAGCCTGGGATACCACCTGGTTTGTTTTCCATATCCTGGCAGGCATTGGAGGGGCTCCCAAAAGGAACATACATGTTTCCTTCCTGATCAAAGCTCATCGGTTTGGTGATGTGCCAATGGATACCATGTTCATGGTCATCTGTCAATACGGTTTCCATGGGGCTGTCCGGTACCAGTTTTCCAGGCACCAATTTATTTCGGTAGACGACCCTTGCAGAACTGTAATAAAGGTAGCCATTATGGATGCGCATGCCATTGGCCAGGCTTCCTTCATCCTGGTAATCCCCAAAATAAGCCATGATATCCGCCCTACCATCTCCGGTGGTGTCCCTTAGGGCCACATTGCTGCCTCCTTCTTCGGCATACCGGAGTTTGACATAAATGTCACCATTATGATTTACAGCCAGGTGTCTTCCCCTGCCTGTGCTGTCTACTACAACCAATGCTTCAAAACCTTCTGGAAGGGTCAGCCCTCCGTGATCTGGATCAGCCTGGGGCAAGGGATCCTTAGTCGTGCAATGGTAACACAGCAAAAGCGTGCTTACCCATAGGAATAAGGTGAAAAGCTTTGGAAATGTCATACCTGGATTAAGAAATAATACCTATTAATGTATGTTATTATTTTCAATTTTCACCAATTATATTCTATGATTAACCCCAAGTTAATTTTTTTAAGCGGGAAAAAAGTGAACAATAAATTATTATCACACAATATGGTTACAGTATTAAATGAATTATAAATTGTATATTTTATTATTTTATTTTAAATAAACTACAGAAAACGATAAATAATTTTTTATTTCAAACCTTGTCCATTTAAAAAAAATAATTTTAACTCGGGTTTTTAATTAAAAATTTATTTTAAATGGTAATACCTACTTGCTTACATAAAAAATTATTGCTAATATTAGTTATTAGTTGCCCGATTGAATCTTTGTTATAAAACCATTGGGCTCATGTATGTTAAAACTACTCAGGTCCTATCAATAAGGTAGTACGTTTTAATAAACCAAAAATCAATTATTCATATGTTTAGGAATTCCTGTTTCCAAAAGGTATTACTGATTTTCCAGTAGTTAACATCATGTTCAAATTTGGATTACATTCAACTTACAGTTTAGTTCAACAGATTATTTACTTATGAAAAAAGTTTTACTTGCGTTTATCTGGGCTTTCTTTGCTTTTCATGCTATGGCTCAGGAGCGGACCATCACTGGAACCGTGACCGATGCAGAAGCAGATGCACCGCTTCCAGGAGTCAGCATATTAATTAAAGGAACGAATACCGGAACTGTCTCGGACATTGACGGTCAGTACAGCATCAGTGTTTCTGGTACGGAAACCGTACTCGTCTTTTCCTATTTGGGTTATGGACCCCAGGAACGGATTGTAGGGAACAACAGTCAGATCAATGTTTCCCTCTCTTCCGAAGAGGCGGCACTATCGGAAGTGGTGGTCACCGCTTTCGGGTTGAAAAGGGAAAAGAAAGCATTGACTTACACCGTGCAGGATGTGAGCACACGTGAGCTTACTGAAGCCAGGGAATTAAATGTCATGAACTCTTTGTCAGGAAAGGTGGCAGGGCTTTCCATTAACCGTGCCGGTAGTGGTGTTGGCGGTGGTACCAGGGTAGTATTAAGAGGAAACCGCTCCATTAGTGGTGACAGCCAGCCCCTATATATTGTGGACGGGGTTCCGGCCAACGGTATCGAAACGCTCAATCCGGATGATATTGAAAGCATTAACGTACTGAAAGGACCCAATGCTGCCGCCCTTTATGGTAGCCGTGCCAATAACGGTGCCATCGTGGTCACCACGAAAAGCGGTTCTGCAGATGGATTTAGCGTGAGCCTTAATACTTCTTACATGTGGGATCAGCCCTTAATTTTGACGAATTTCCAAAACATATATGGCCAGGGAAATAACGGAAATTATGGCCCAGCTTCAGAAACCTCATGGGGACCACGATTGGATGGTTCTTCCGTGGCCCATTGGTCTCCTGATCCTAACAGACCCGATGAAACCTATTCCTTTTCTCCTCAGCCTAATAATGTCAGTGATTTTTATCAGACGGGCCATAACCTGGCCACTACTTTGGCCATTACCGGAGGAAATGAAAAAAACCAAACGTATTTTTCCTATACCTTTACGGATTAATGGTGCTAACTTAAATAGTTTTATTATCTTTATGAAAAATAAAGACACTATG
>JBBDSA010000046.1:0-35810 GCA_040905165.1 Cyclobacteriaceae bacterium
TAATTTTGATTTAACCTATTATCAAAGTTTGGCCTGGTTTAATCTGGTTATTGTTAAGGTTATTGAGTTTTTTCAATTCCTCAATACTTACCCCATCCAGTTTTCTTGAAATGAGCCAAAGGGAATCTCCCGGTTGTACGGTATAGGTTTTGTTGTTGCCAACCTGTTTGATACCACTTCCGGCACTTGAATTTGAAGCAATATTTTTTTCGAAAGAAGCTTTTTCCTGATGCACATGAAGGACCTGACCCACCTTGATGGTATTGGAATAAAGGTTGTTCCAATTTTTGAGCTCCGAAACAGAGACGCCATATTTATGGGCAATTTTACCCAACACATCGCCTCCTCGTACCCTGTAGGTAAGGTGATGTAGGGGTTTGGCCGCTTCTTTTTTGTCCGGGACAAGGGTGGATTGGGCGGCAAGAAGTCTTTCGGTATTTGATTGAAGGGAATCTTTTATCCATTCCTTATTTTCACTGATATAATCCAATTTAAATGTCGGAACTTTTAGTACCATGTCCTTTTTGAAATCCGGGATTTCCTGATTTAGAAGGGAGGGATTCAATTGTTCAAGATCTTCCAGGCAAATGGCGGTATGTTTTGCAAAGTCTTCCAACCTATAGCCCGTTCCAATATTTACTTTTTCATATGCAATCGGGTAGGTGGGTTCTTCCAAAATTAAATTATGGTATTCCGGATGTCTCAGGACATACATGATGGCCTGAAATTGGGGAATATATCCTCTGGTTTCTCTGGGGAGGTAGCGGTAAATCTGCCAAAAATCCTTTTTTCCACCAGATCTTCTGATGGCTTTGTTGACATTGCCAGGACCGCAATTATACGCTGCAAGAGCCAACTCCCAATCATTGAACCTCCTGTAGAGCACTTTCAAAAATCGGATGGCCGCTTCGGTAGACATTTCAGGATCCATTCTGTCGTCCACATAAGCATTATAATTCAATTGGTATTCTTTACCTGTAGCGGGCATGAATTGCCAGAGACCCATGGCGCCCACTCTGGAACGGGCTGTGGGATTCAGGCCCGATTCAATGATGGCCAGAAACTTAATGTCTTCAGGCATATCATGCTCCCCAAGAACCTCATTAAATAGGGGGAAATAAATATCCTTTCTGGCCAAGACCATTTTAGTGTAGTCTCTGTTTCTCACTGTGAAATAGTCAATAAAAGCAAAAATGGTCTCGTTCAGCTCAAATGGCATATCCGTTTCCATTTTTTTTATTCTTTGGTCGATTTCATCGTAGGTGAAATCAGGAATATAGTCATAATCATAAAAGGGTTCCACCGCTTCCTGCTGGTTTGGAAAGATCATTTTTGCTTCCAATGAACCTTGTCCACTGGCTGTTTTAACCAAAAAACTGCTTAAAAGCAGCAAACAATATAATTCGTATTTTAAAAATCCTTCCCTCATTTTCTTCAGATTTAATTTCCCTATGATGTAGTTGTTATATAATTTGCAAAAGCGTATAACTCAGCCTCCTTAAAAGAATTGGCCATGATCTGTAGTCCAATCGGCAAACCGTTTTCATCTTTTCCATTCGGTATTGAAATAGAAGGAACGCCTGAAACCGAGGCTTGCACGGTAAACAAATCTTCCAAATACATGGCCACTGGATTATTGGAGTGTTCCCCAAATTTAAAGGCAGTACTGGGGGTTGTCGGTAAAACGATATAGTCAAATTGGGACAACAATTCTTCCGTAAAATCCTTGATTAACCTTCGCACCTTTTGTGCTTTAGTGAAATAGGCATCATAATAACTAGCACTTAAAACGAATGTTCCCAACATGATCCTTCTTTTTACTTCTTCCCCAAAACCTTCCGATCTGGTGAGCTTGTACATGCTTTCAAGGTTATGGGCATTAGGCGTCCTATAGCCATATTTTACCCCATCAAACCGGGAAAGGTTTGAGCTTGCCTCTGCCGTTGTTAAAATATAATACGTAGGAAGAACGTAATCCAGTAAAGGAAAATTCACTTCTTCTACTTGGTGGCCTTCATTTCTCAATTTTTCAAGGGCATCAAGTGTGTTTTTTTTGATGGCTGGCTGTAGGGCTTCAGAAAAAATAGTTTCTTTTAGGTAGGCAATTTTCGCCTGTTTGCCAAATTGAAGAAGTTCACTGTAAGCAGGTACTGGTTTACTTGAAGAAGTACTGTCAAATTCATCCGGACCAGCCATGATTTCAAGTACCAGTGCATTATCTTTGACTGTATTTGAAAAAACCCCAATGGTATCAAAGGAGGAAGCGTAAGCGATAAGTCCAAATCTGGAAACCCTGGAATAGGTGGGCTTAATTCCCACCACACCTGTAAATGCAGCGGGTTGTCTTACAGAACCTCCGGTATCCGTGCCTAAGGAAACCGTACAAAGATTGGCCTGAACTGCCACAGCCGAACCTCCTGATGAACCTCCGGGAACCCTGGATTCGTCAATGGCATTGCGCACCTTTCCGTGCACGGAATTTTCGTTGGAAGACCCCATGCCAAATTCATCACAATTTAATCGTCCGATGATGATCGCATCTTCGTCTATCAGTCTTTGGATAGCCGTAGCGGTAAACTGGGATTCAAAACCTTCCAATATTTTCGAGGAGGCATTGGCAACATGACCTTTAAAACAAAGAACATCTTTTATTCCAATAACCATTCCTGCCAGCTTTCCTGCTTTACCGGAAGTTATTTTTGCATCCACAATGTCTGCCTGCTCTAAAGAAGATTGTCCGTAAACTTCAACGAAGGCGTTTAAATGCGCCTTCGTTTCAATGTTTTTGAGATAATAACTGACTATAGCCTTACAATCTGTTTCTTTATTTTCAAGCGATTTTTTTATTTCATCGAATGAAAGGTATTTTTCCAACTTATTACTTTTTTGCTTTCTTATTGTCATCTTTCAGACCTTCTTCCAGATCATCCTGGATTTCTTTGGTAGCATCCTTGAATTCCCTGATTCCTCTTCCTAGTCCTCTTGCTAATTCAGGAATTCTTTTTGCTCCAAAAAGGAGAATAATAACCAGAACGATGATCACTAGAGACCCTCCTCCAATATTTTGTATAAAACCCAATGTATTCATTTTATGTTAATTTTGGTTTTGAAATTGTTACAAATATATCACTGTCCTTCTCTAACGCAAAAGAATTCCAGCTTGTTGTTTTCTTTTTTTGTAAATATACTAAAATTTAAGCATTATTTGCTAGAAAGCCAAATACTTGGATCCATTACTTCCAATCCTTTCCAGGTTTGAAAATGCAGTTCCGATACGCCGTTTCGGTCGGTATATACAGTACCAATAATGGATTTTTCGCTGACCTGTTCCCCGGATTTTACCGAAATGGTCTTAAGCCTGCTGTACATGGTATAAAACTCCCCATGCTTGATAATAATGGTGCCTCCCATACCGGGGACAGTGGTAATTTTGGTCACTACACCATCAAAAACAGATCGGACAGGTTCGTTATTATTGGTCTGGATATCCACACCATCATTGGTCTCAGTGATACCTTTCAGCGTAGGATGGGGAAAGGTACCATATTTCCTTGAAATAAATCCGGTTTCTACCGGCCAGGGAATATTGCCTCTGTTCCCGGCAAATGAGGAAGAAATGGCTGCGGAGCTGGGTGTAAGCGGAATATCACTAGCCGATTTTTCGGTAGGTGTGGCCTCTTCCTTATTGGCAGCAGCGTTGGCGAGTTGAATTTCTTCCTCAATAACCCTTTTGATCAGTTTATTTAATTCTTCCTGTTGTTTTTTGGTTTCAGCTATTTCTTTTTTGACCTCCTCTTCTTTTTGGCTGAGACTGTTGACAATGACCTGTTGCTGGGATTTGAGAAGATCCAATTCCTTTTTCTGTTCCTGTTCCTGAGTCAGGACCAATTGTTTTTCCTGTCCCCTATTTTCCAAAATTATCCGTTGCTGGGCGAGTTCTTCGCTTACCTTTTCGATTTGTACGGCCTGTTTTTTCCTGGCATCACTGTATTGTTTTAGATATTTTAACCTCATGTAAAACTGCCTGAAAGTACTTGAAGTAAAAATAAAAGTCAGGATGTTGATCCCCTGATTAAGTTTGTAAGAGGTGTAAATCATGGTGGCATATTCCTCTTTCAGGGTATTCAGCTCTTTTTCCTTGGTTTTGATTTTCAGGTCCGTTTCCCTGATCTCGGCATTGATAAGGTTTACTTCCCTTCTTAAGGTGTTAATGTAAGAATTTCTAACCTCAAGTTTCTGATTGACCGCTCTAAGTTCGCTTAAAGTATTTCTTTTCTCTGCAGTAGTCTGCTTTAATATGGTATCAAATTCCCTAAGCCTTTTTTGGATGGTTAATTTCTCCTTTTCCAGTTGGTCCCTGTTTCGGGTGATTTGCCCCATGGAGGGAAGGGACATGACCAAAAAAAACAGGGCAAGGAATATTGGAAAATAAGGATTGTCCAAAGGTTTTTTTTTAAAAATTGTATGGGAAGGTGAGTGGATCATCCGTTAATTCTACTTTTACCATTTCTGCATTTAGAAAAAAGTTGGACTTGGGTTTTTGCGGTAGACTTAAAACCATTTTTATAATGGCTTGGTAAGGGAAAGGTTGCCCTGCCAAATCCCTGAAATCCATATAAGAGGCTGATACACTTCCGGACCTGGTTTGGGAAGCTACACTTTCGAGTTGGGTTACTTTGCCATGACCCGCATCAATTAAAGTGTTGTATTCGATATTTTCTCTTTCCTGTCTGAGTTCAAATGATTTACCCACCCTGACCAAGCGGTCCCTATAACTGAATTCATGTGGTATGTTGGCAAATAAGAGGTTTTGAAATAATGAAAAGGAGAGTGGAACGCCATACTTTTGTTGGAATTCCGCATAACCCATATCAATTTTTTGACCATTGATCCGGTCTCTGATTTTAATATGATCGGTACTGATAAAACCTCTCACTGCTTCAATTCCTAAGCCTGGGGACATATTAAACCAGATGATACTGTCTTTTTTTGCCCTTATATTTAAGGTGCCCTTAGTGATTTTACCATCCTGCTCCTCGAAGGTGATTCTGCCTTTAGCCGTCAGAAAGTTGTAATCCAAATAATACGGCTCAAAGTCTTCCATGAGTGAGTCTGAGGTGAAAACCATTGGTTTCCTGGCACAGCCCCACCATAAAAAATTCACCAAGAAAAGGACCAATATCAATTTTTTAGTCATAGTATTTTTTATTCTTGATTTTAAGCGACAAAAATTCAGAGGTATCCTCCAGTTCTTTGGCTTTGTTCCAGTATTGGAGCGCCAACTGTTGTTCACCCAGTTTAAAAAGGATATCCCCATAATGCTCAAACATCACACCGCTGGGCGGGTCCTGGTGCTTCAATGCTTTTTCCATAAAAGATTTGGCTTCCTCATATTTCTCCATCTGAAATAAGACCCAGGCATGTGTGTCCAGATAGGTGGCATTATTCGGGTATTTGTTCACCAATGTCCCAGACATATTTAAGGCTTTTTCCAGTTCCTTTTTATCCAAGGAGAGAAAATAAGCATAATTATTTAAAATATGGTCATTATTGGAATTTTGTGATAAAACTTTGTCATAGGTATTGTAGGCTTTTTCTTTTTCGTCAAGTGAATGTAGGGCATCTCCAAGTTGGGCCAAACTCATCATTTCCAATTGCTTATTGGCGCCTTTATTAAGTGATAGGGCTTTTTCCAACGAAATTTTTGCCACCTCATAATTTTTCTCTCCCAAATTTGCAGTTCCATGGAAAAACCAGAATTCCGGCGTTTCCGGAAAGGTTTCTGTTGCCGTCTCTGTGATCTCAAAAATCTCATTAAATGGACTTTGGAGGTCAAACATTAGGGGTATCAGCACCTGAAACACCTTTTTTTCCGGACGCAATGAAGTGGATTTCACATAAAAATCCATGGCTGCCTCTAGTTGATTTTCCTTTATTTTCCAATCTCCCAGTATAGCCAGAACGTCAGGGTTTTGGGGATGAAGCTGGTACATGCTTTCAGCCAGGTGGGACAGCAATGAATCACGGGCTGTACTTTTGATTTGATTCATCACTTCCGAAAAACCCCTTGCTTTCATATCCGGTTGCAGATCCGGGTTTTTAAAAGCCTCAACAATATAATCAGCAGATTTTTTCAGCTCCCCATTTTCCCTATATAGGGTATAAGCAGCCATTTTAAGATCCGGTTGATTAGGATACCTGTTGAGGTGGTCCAGTACCAGGTCTATGGCCCTTTGGAGCCTGTTATTATTGAATAAAATTTCAACCAAAGCCAATACGTACGTGGAATTTCCAGGATGGGCATCGATAAGTTTTTCCCCTTCTGAAATGGCACCTTTCAAATCATTTTTTCCCAGATAGATTCTTTGTTTTTGTACGGTCAACTGTTCGACTACCCCAAAATATTCTTCGGCCTCATCCAAAGTAGACAGGGCCTTATCATATTCCTTACTCTTTAGGTAAAGGGAAGCGAGGTCCAGCAAGTATTGTTGAAAGTTATCTTCTCTTTCTATGAGGTTTTTAAGGACTTCAGCTGACTCCTTGTGTCGGTTTTGCTTACTGTAAATTTCAGCAATCTGTAGATGGTAATATTTATTATCCGAATCTAGAGCTACTGCCTTTTCACCGAAATCCAATGCTTTATCAATCTGATTGGCCCTGACCATCATCTCAGAAAGCTTGAAATAAATGGCCCCCTCTTCCTCATTGAACTCCAAGGCTTTATTAAAATAAAAGTAAGCCTTTTCATAATCTTCCAGCATTAGGTGCTTTTGACCTTCTATGAATAGCCTACTGGCCATGGTTTCTTTTGCCTTCCATTTCCTTTCTTTTCTGCTCAGTTTTTCCTGAGCAAAGAGATCCGATTGTGTGGACATTACCAAAAGCATTAGGAAAAGTCCGTATAATGTAGATTTAACGTTGATCGGTTTCATATTTTCTTTCCCTTCTTCAATTAATTATTTTGAAGTATTGACCGGGATCAGGTCCAATTAAATTTCAATAGATGTGGTCTCAATTTTGTAGCGCCTATTTTTTAGGTATTTGCTATAACCCTTGAATTTTTCAGTAAGATAGAGAACCTCTGCATTGATACAATTATATAATCGTTTTGGTTCAGGTTATTTATTCCCCAAATAATTGTACACTTAGGTTTTGCCGGTACTTCCATACCCTCCAGTACCTCTTTCGGTATCAGACAATTTCTCCATTTCATTCCACTGGATTTGTTCATGCTTGGCAATTACCATCTGGGCAATCCTTTCCCCATCATTAACGGTGAAATCTTCATTGGAATTATTGATAAGCAATACTTTTATTTCACCTCTGTAATCTGCATCGATGGTTCCCGGTGAATTCAGGACGGTGATTCCATATTTATAGGCCAAACCGCTACGGGGTCTTATCTGAGCTTCATAGCCTGCCGGTAATTCAATGAATAGGCCAGTTCCTATTAATTTTCGCTCCAAAGGTTTGAGAGGAATGGCTATTTCCAAATTTGCCCTAAGGTCAAGCCCTGCCGAAAGGCTGGTTTGATAGGCTGGAAGGGCATGATTGGATCGGTTGATAATGTTTACCCGCATGTTTATTTTTTTGAAAAGGAATTAAAAAGCGAATATAATTCCTTTTTTTCCAATAGGAAAATTGTTAATCCGTAAAGGACCAATAAACCGTTGTGGATCAAAAAATTATAGAGCAAATTATTGAAATCAATAATAAACCCTCCATAACTCAAAATGAATGAAAATACAAGATAAAACAGGCCCCTGGAAGTCCGGTAGGGAATGGGATAGTAGCGCTGACCGAAAAAATAACAGATGACACTCATGGCAAGGTAGCAGCCTAAAGTACTCAGGGCACCGCCTATAAACCCCCATTTAGGGACTAAGGTGAGAATAATGGCCACCGTAATAATGGCTCCTATCGCTGTAATATAAAAACTGTATTGCGTTTTATCTGTAATTTTAAACCAGATACTTAAATTATAGTAGATTCCCAGAAAAAGATATCCCAACAATAAAATAGGGACCATATTTAAAGCAATATCGTATCCTTCAGCCCTAAAAAAGAAGTGCCCGATAATTTCAAGATTCACCCCCACTGCCACCATTAAAAATGTGCAGAAAATAATAAACCAATGCATGACCCTGGCAAAGAGAGCCGGATTGTTTTTGTTTTCAGATTGTTGAAAAAAGAAGGGCTCCGCTGCGTATTTAAAGGCCTGAATGATCAGATTCATGAGAATGGCCAGTTTGAAATTCGCACCAAAGATACCACCTGCTTCCCGTGCATTTAGGCCTGGGTAGTGGTTGGCAGGCAATGCATATTCAAAAAGACCTCTGGAAAAGACCTCATTGGTTACCCCTGCCAATCCCATAAAAAGTAAGGGCAGGGCATAGCCCCACATGGATTTCAGCAGGGGTTTTTCAAGTTCGAATTTCCATTTACCGATTAATTTCCACAATACAGGAACCATCAGTGCATTGGCCAGTAAATTGGCAAGTAAAATATAATCCACTCCCCATTCAGGCTCATACCATTTCGAAACCAGGGGTTGAAGGGAGGGCAGCATGTCGCCTTGGTAAATATGAAAAAACACCACGATAAACAGCACATTGAACCCTACATTCAATAAAATATTCAACAATTTAAGCGAAGCAAACTGAAATGATTTACCCTCCATTCTTAAGCGTGCAAAGGGTATGGCCATTAGGGCATCAATGGTCAGGATCATGGCTACCCACCGGAATAAATGGCTTTGGCCTGAAAAATGAAGCACTTCGGAGAGCGGCACTGCAAAGAAATAAAGGATGGTACCGAGGCTTAATGCGACAATAACGATAAGTGATTGGGCATTTTGGAATACTTTTTCAGGTGCAAGACCTTTTCCGGTTGAAAACCTGAAATAGGAGGTTTCCATCCCAAAAGTAAAAATCACATTCAAAAATGCCATAAAGGCATAAATCAGGGTAAAGGATCCCAATTGTTCCTTATCGAGGTATCCCGTATATAAGGGAACAAGTAAAAAATTAATGGATTTTCCTAAAATACTGCTGATGCCGTAAACGGCAGATTGTCCGGCTAATTTTTTTAACAGCCCCATGTAAAAATAAAAAGGGGATTATTCCCCTTTGAATTTTGGCTCTCTTTTTTCCAGGAAAGCCTTGGTACCCTCCCGATAGTCTTCCGATTTCACACATCGGGCGAAACTATTGGCTTCTATTTGGTAGCCGTTTTCATCACTGGCATATACCGCATTGACACAATCAACGATCATACCTATGGATAAAGGCGCCTTGGTCATGATTTTTTTCAAAATTTCCTCCGCCTTTGCCATGGCTTCTTCCTTTGTGGCTTCAACATGGTTCACTAGACCAAGAGATTTGGCCTCATGGGCATCTATCATCTCTCCTGTCATTAATATTTCGGTAGCTTTGGTTCTACCAATCAAATGAGTAAGCCTTTGGGTGCCTCCATAGCCTGGGATAATCCCCAGATTTACCTCAGGTTGCCCAAATTTTGCGTTGGCCGTAGCAATTCTCATGTGGCAGGAAATCGCAAGCTCACAACCACCTCCCAATGCATAACCATTCACTACAGCAATTACCGGTTTATGACAGGATTCTATGTTTTCAAAAACCTCCTGACCAAACTCAGCAAACTTCCTGGCATTCAGCTCATTCAACTCAGCGATTTCATTAATATCTGCCCCTGCAACAAAAGCTTTATCACCTGCACCAGTGATGATAACCCCTCTTATGGATTTGTTATCGTTCACCTCATTGAAGATATTTTTCAACTCTTCCAAAGTGCTGAAATTGAGGGCATTCAATTTGGATTCCCTGCTTATGGTAAGATAAAGTATTCCGTCTTTGGTTTCGGAAAGAATAATTTTTTTTTCAGCCATTCAAATTGATCAATGTTGAGCTTCAAATATACGAGGTCAGTATTCAATCGCAAAAGATTTAGGTAAAAATCATTTTTGGTCAAAATGTCTTTTGGTATTGTGTCATTAAAAAAATGAATAATACATACAGAAAATTTATGTTGACATTATTTTAAATCAAAGGAGAAGTTAATGTTTTTTTGTCCTAAAGTCTCTTTTTAAGCTTGAATGGAAGAAAGTATGCCCGGTGGAAATGCTAATTATTCGTGAATACAAAAGCAAGTGTGCTAATAATTCCTATTTTTGTACCATTCTTAAACTAAAAATCAACTAGAAAAATTTATATGCCCATAAAAAAAAAAATCACGGTTGCCTATGGTGATGGTATTGGCCCGGAAATAATGAAAGCGACCCTCTCAATTCTTGAAGCAGCCGGTGCGCAAATAGAAACAGAAGTTATTGAAATAGGGGAGCAGGTTTTTTTAAAAGGTATCAGCTCGGGTATTGAACCTAAAACCTGGGATTCCCTAAGAGAAACAAAAGTTTTTTTGAAATCTCCCATTACCACCCCACAGGGTGGGGGATTTAAAAGTCTGAATGTAACGACACGAAAAACCCTGGGCCTTTATGCCAACGTAAGGCCCAGTAAAGCCTTTTCCCCTTATGTAAGAACCCATTTCCCCAAAACAGATATGGTCATTATCAGGGAAAATGAAGAGGACCTCTATGCCGGAATAGAACACCGGCAGACAGAAGAGGTATATCAATGCCTAAAATTAATTTCAAGACCGGGAAGTGAGAAAATTGTTCGGTATGCCTTTGAATATGCCAAAAAATACAATCGGAAGAAGATCACTTGCATGACCAAAGATAATATCATGAAAATGGCGGACGGCATATTTCATAAAGTTTTTGATGAGGTAGCCAAAGAATACCCGGATATCATTACCGATCATAAAATCATAGATATCGGAACTGCCCTGATCGCCGATAAGCCTGAAATTTTCGATGTCATAGTCACCTTAAACTTATATGGGGATATCATTTCCGATGTAGCCGCCCAGATCACCGGGTCTGTGGGATTGGGAGGCTCTGCCAATATAGGGGATGAAGTGGCCATGTTTGAAGCCATCCATGGCTCTGCACCGGATATAGCAGGAATGGGTATAGCCAATCCTTCCGGATTATTGAACGGAGCCATTATGATGCTGGTACACATTGGACAGCCTAAAGTGGCTGAAAAAATAAGCAATGCCTGGATGAAAACTTTGGAAGATGGTATTCATACCGGAGATATTTTCCAGGAATCCATCAGTAAGAAAAAGGTAGGTACCCAGGAATTTGCCGCTGCAGTGATAGAAAGATTGGGCCAGGAACCCGTTTCTATGAAAAGTGCGGTATTTTCCAAAGGACAAATTAATGACCCGGATGAAAAAAATGCCTTGAAATTAAAGGATTGGGCGCCTTCTAAAAAGGAACTTATCGGATTGGATGTTTTTATTGATTGGAAGGAAGGAGATAGGAATCCCAATCATTTAGGTGATCGAATAAGGAAAGTAAATGCAGATGGATTGAAAATGCAGTTGATCACCAATAGGGGTGTCAAAGTTTATCCGGAAGGCATGAAGGAAACATTTTGTTCAGATCATTGGCGGATCAGGTTTTTTAATGCCGATGAATCCATAATTGGCCATTCCCAGATCATTGACGTGTTGAATCAGATCAAAGAACTGGGATTTGATTTTATAAAAACCGAAAACCTGTATACTTTTAATGGCGAAAGGGGGTTTTCATTGGCTCAGGGGGAATGAAAACTTAGCAAATATTCACATCTAGGGCCGGCCATGAACAATGGGCCCCTTCGTTTATACCATTTATCCACCTAAGGGAAAATCATATTGAAAAGGGTATTGATTATCACATATTATTGGCCACCCAGTGCGGGCTCGGGAGTTCAAAGATGGCTTAAATTCGCAAAATATTTGCCTGAATATGGATGGGAACCTGTGATTTTCACCCCTGAGCATCCTGATTTCGAACTCAAGGACCCCTCCTTGCTCCATGAAATTCCACTGGGATTGGAAGTTTTGAAATTTCCAATTTGGGAACCTTATCAAATTTTTCGGTTTTTTAAAGGGGAAAAATTCAAAGATACTTCTATAATTTTGGAGGGAAAAAACAAATCAATGTTGGATCGCTTGGCCATTTGGCTTCGGGCCAATTTTCTGATTCCTGATCCCAGGATGTTTTGGATAAGGCCATCAGTAAAATTTTTAACCCAACATTGTGATGCCAATGACTTTAAAGCGGTGATCACCACAGGCCCGCCACACAGCATGCACTTAATCGGCAGAAACCTAAAAAGGGAAAAACTGCTGCCTTGGGTGGCTGATTTTCGTGACCCATGGTCAACATGGGAATTTTTGGATACTTTGCCATTGTCGGCAAGGGCAAGGGCTTTACACGTAAAATTGGAAAAGACAATATTTAATGAAGCGGATGAATTGGTTACCATTTCTCCAACTTTTAAAAAGGAGATGGAAGTATTGGCCAAAAGGGAGGTCAATCTGATCACCAACGGTTTTGATCCATCCGATCTTCCTGAGGGCTTTCATTTTATTCCTCAAAGTTCGGATAGGTTTGAAGTGGTATATTCAGGGGTGATAGACGCCATTAGAGACCCCATTCCGTTTCTGAATGCGCTCAAAAGAGCCTTTGGTAAGACAACCGATAAAATCAGATGTACCTTCGTAGGAAAAGTCAGCAATAAGGTGAAAGGTTTTGTAAGTCAGAATAGTTGGCTGAAAGCCCATGTTCACTTTGCAGGATATGTCAGTCATAGGGAAGTATTTGGTTATTATGAAAAATCCCATCTTTTATTGCTCATCCTGACCCATACCAAAAATGCAAAAGGTAATATTCCGGGTAAATTATTCGAATACATGGCTACCGGCAGGCCGATTCTTGCATTGGGAGATCCTGATGGGGATAGCGCCGAAATTATCTTTAAAGCCAAAGCAGGGAAAGTTTATTTGCACGAATCGGAGGATAGTATGCAGGATTATTTAAAGGATTTGTACAATAGTAGTTTTCAAAAGGGACAACAGAAAAATATGCAACAATATACCAGAAAGGCTTTGACAAGGCAATTGGCAGAAATTTTGGATAAAATTCAATAATAGTAACCAAACGATCCCTTACGGGGGCAATGGAAATTATTTCAGAAAGCAATTGGTATAAAAACAAAGAAATAAATTTGTTCTTTCTTTATTTGGGATAAATGTTTTTGATTTTACTTTCAATCAAGGCCACCGCTTCAGGAGAAATTTTCCAGAAATAAGCAAGTATCAAATATACCCCTGTCACCAAACTGCTTCTGAGCAGGATATCCAGTATTACCATCTCCATTTTTGGAATCAAAAACTGGGATACGGACCAACTTACCAAACCCAAAACCAAAATTCTGCCTATATTGAAGGTAAAAGGATTGAAACCTAGTCGAAATTTTATATAGAAAAATTTGAGGAGGTTGTAGAAAAACATAGCGATCAAAGATGCAAACGCGGCCCCTTCTATTCCGTAAATGGGAATAAAAAGGAGATTGAGTAATATGACCGCCAGACACATCAGAACGGTAGCAGTGATATTAAATAAATAAAACCTGGAAAATACGATGATTTCCCCGTTGACAGAAAAAATTACATCAGACAGTTTTCCCAATCCTATCAACAAGACCACCCATTTACCAGCCTGGTAAATTTCTCTATTAGGTACAAAATAATACAGGTTATCAATATTTACCCAGATAAGAATAAAAATCAAAAGGCAAATCAGAAGCTGATGAATGGCAATTTTTTTATAAATCTCATCAATATCAGAGAGGAGGTTGGCTGCGAATTTTTCGGAAATGATGGGCATGGCCACTTGTGAAATGGCCCTTCTCGGCATTTCAATGACAACGGCAATGGCAAACCCAATGGAATAGACGGCATTGGCATTGAGGCCAATCATGGAACTGACCATTAAACTGTCAATTTTCATAATTAACATGGCCCCTGCTGTTCCCAGCAAGGTAATGAGGCTGTATTGGAGGAAATCCTTTTTAAAATTTTCCGGAAACCGGAACCAATGAAAATCAAATTTAAAAATTTTTAGCCTCCCAATGTAGCCTCCCATCAACAAAACCGAAACCAAATAGATGCCTGCTAATGACCATAACATCCCTTCAAATGAAATCCAATCCATGTAATTAGCCAATACCGATATTAGAATTCCAATCCGTTGAAACACCTCTTTTAAAAACGTGGGAAAAGCAACCTTAACATAGGACCTGGAAAATGATTCCAAAATGGAAAATAACATGGCAAAAAAAGTAATGAAAAGTACCACCGCTAAGAAATCAATCAATTCCGGGGCATTTTCCGCATAGGCCTTGATGATGTTTTCTTTGAAAACCAGAAAGAGGACCATTACTAAAAGGAAACCGATAATGGCCAAAAAAAGGCTTAATGTGAAAAATGCATGTTGATGCTTGGGTATTTTAGGGAAATACCTGGTGATGCCGTGTCCCAGGCCCAACTGAGCAAATGGCACCAGTAAAAGCCCCATATCCTGAATAGTCTTGAATAGTCCGATTTGTTCTGCTTCCAGGATTAATGGGAATAGCCAAAGTAAATTGACATACCCCACCACCACCCCTGTATAGGAGAATATGGTGGTAATGATACTTTGTCTTGCTGCTCCGGCCATTAAAATTTTATTCAGAAGGACAAATAAAATCTATTTTTTGATACCAATTGATCAAAATTTGGTCTCATTTCCGATAATGTATGAATGGCACGCTTAAGGTTTTTCCCTTGGAAACAGTCCCACCAAAGCCTGTTTTCTTTTATCATAACTAAAATTGTTTTTTACCCTGTTGGAAGCTGCCTTACGCAATTTTGCCAAATTTAGTTTTTTTAGGGCAGTGAAGCATGTATTCAATTGATGGCTGCTTCTGGAAAGTAATA
The DNA here is from genome assembly GCA_040905165.1 of Cyclobacteriaceae bacterium. Taxonomy (GTDB): domain Bacteria; phylum Bacteroidota; class Bacteroidia; order Cytophagales; family Cyclobacteriaceae; genus Cyclobacterium. The sequence goes on from JBBDSA010000046.1 coordinate 14,893, forward strand.
CCAGACCTGTATCTCCTATTATTTCGGGTATGGCCCCTACCGCCGACCCTATGGGTATGCATCCGCAGAGCATGGCTTCTGCCAGGGCATTTGGAAATCCCTCTGAACTGGATAATTGAAGATAAAACTGGGCATCCTGAAAGGCAGACCTTAATTCAGAAGGATTTAATTTTCCAATAATGGTCACATTGGGGAGGTCGGAAGAAAACTGTTCGTCACCGATAAGGGTAAATTCGAAATTCGGGAAGCTTTTGGCAGCTTCCAATATTAGATCTATTCCTTTTACCAACATCCTGTTTTTTTTGGAAATGCCTGTAGCCACCGTAATAAATGAATTTTCGGTTTTTTTATTGCCATCGTCATACCAGTATTGGGGATCAAAACCGTTGTGAATGACTTTAATGGGTGTTTTTAAATCAGGAATCAAATGTAGAAGTCCCTGTTTTTTGGGATGTTGAAGGTCATAGGTATATTCTGATTTTACCAAGGCATCTGCAACGGGGAGGATGAGGTCGCAATTTTTGAAACCAAAAACAGTAGCTCTCCTGAGCCATTTTTTCCTGTAATTTCCATAATTAATTCCAGGTAGATGCATGGCATCCATGCCACCACATTGAATATAAGCCTTTAGGTTGAAAAATTTTGCGAAAATAACCGGCCAAAGACAATGGTAACCTCCAAAAAAGCAGAGATAATGCGTGGTTTTTGGAAGATACCAGATGAGTTGGAAAAACTGAAAAACCATAAAAAAGGGTAGGGCGAAAGGGTTTTGGGTAAAAACCAAAGGTTTGACCTTCATAGATGGTTGTAGCATTTGAATATCCCGTTCGGTAAACGCAGTTTTAACGGGATAAATATAAATTACCATACTATAAACTGTTTTTTACCTCAAAATTCTTTTTCTACGAGAAAAATCAAATTATATAAAAATTCCGTTTCGGATTTTAACGGTGATCCTTTCTTTCAGCACCTGCCATTTATTTTTATGGGTCACATTTTCCAGCGGTTTATTGCTTTGAAACACAAAATACTGATAGTCTTTTTCAAGATAAAATAGGCTGTAGGTTTCCATTTTATCCAGGTGAAATCCACTTTCAGATGCATTTTTAACCAACTCCCCCGAATCCAGCGCCTGGTCGATTACCTGTAGTTTTTTGGGTTCATTTTTAATCATCCATTCCAGGAACCTTGGAGAGGGGATATGAACAAAAATGGTCGTATTGGCATGGCTATGCCTTTTTATCGTTTGAAACAGGGAAGGATGGTTTTCAACGGGTATATGTTCCAATACATCCGGTAAGACCACAAAGTCGTAAAAGGTGTCTTTTTGGTAAAAGTCCTCCATGTCAGACACCTCAAATTTCAAATTTTTAATATCTTTCCATAATAATCGGGCTCTCTCAATGCTTTTGGGACTGATGTCCACCGCCAAAACCTTTCCCTTTTTTGCTTTGTTTGCAATTAATTGGCTGACTGTACCTATACCGCAACCAATTTCCAACACCTGGTGGTGGGGTTGAAGGCCTGCCTTGATCAATTTATCCAAAATCATTAAATGCCGGGAATTTACACCCACTTTTTCCTGGTGACCTGAAAATTCATCATAAAATCCAGCAACCAATTCTTTATTTGCACTCATTGGACCATTTTTTTAAGGTAGGGAAATAATGCCACCAGCAATAAAATTACAGTGATATATTGAAACATCACCATGATCCATTTGGTGCTGGTATAGGTTTTGGGAATAAATTCAAACTGAACGGTATGCTCTCCCTCCGGAAGCACCAAGCCTCTCAACAAATAGTTTACCCTTAAAATTTCAGTTTCCTCTCCATTAATAAATGCTTTCCATCCCCCTGGATAAAAAATTTCCGAAAAAACGGCTAGTCCTGCCTGGTCCACTGAGGCCTTGTACACCAATTTGTCAGGTTGATAGGCTGAAAGTGTAATTTTTCCACTTCCAACGGGGAGATTCATCTCCTTATTGTAGAAATTATGGGTTGCTTCTCTTTTGGTATTGATATTTTCCAATGCCCGCATTTCTTCTTCATCATTTTGGACGCTCCTTATTTTATCCGGAAACCATGCCGGGCCATTGGCCTCAGGATTGAGAAATACGGCATTTTCTCCCCTTCCCGCCAAAATGTATTTTGTGTTCAGCATATTGAGACCTTGGATCCCATTATAATCAAAGTTACTTTCCTGCGCTTTTTTCACAAATTCATTGATTTCAGGGTTGAGTAGATTTTCAATCAAATCCTGATACCTGCTCATTTTGGCACCATGGTATCCTCCAATGCTGTTGAATCGATAACTGGTACGACTTTCATTAAATGGGTCCTGTAAATTAATTACCCTAAAATAGCTTTTGTCTGCAAGGATACGATCATCTGCAGGGGTTGGGGCAAAGAAATTATCACTTGGATCATCCACAAAACTTTCATTATCCAGGTACCTTTTATTCACGCCCCAAACATCTATTAAGAGCAGTAATCCGATGCCCAATAGCGCCCATCTTACGGTTATTTTATGGGTCAAAAAAAGCAATAAAAATATTGCACTTAGAATTATAAACGTCAGGCTTCTTAGGGCGTCTGACCATAATAGACTTTTTCTGTCAGATTTAAGAGCTTCCTGAAGCCACTCCGGGTAACTACTGATCCCGGAACCGCCCTGATATCCGGCCCATCCGGCCATGAGGATACCGGCCAACAGCAAGCCCAAGGTAATTCCCAGACCTATAAAAAACTGTTTTTTTGATTTGGGGTCATTTTGATTTCGAACGATGTTTTCCAGCCCTAAGCTTCCCAATACAGGCAAGGCAAATAAAGTGATTCCCAGGGCCATGCTCACCGCTCTGAATTTATTGTAACCTGGGAAATAATCAAAAAGGGTATAATTGAACCAGGCCAGGTTTTTTCCCCAGGAGAGCATAAGGGTAAAGGCAGTAATAGCGAGAAAGACATTACGGTAAATAGGTGGGGAAAACAATATTCCCAGGATAAAAAGGAATATAATAATGGCTCCTCCATAAATGGGGCCTCCAGTAAATGGCTGGTCTCCCCAATAGGTTGGGGCGGCATTGATAAATTGGTTGATCTGGTTATTGTCTATTCCCTGCGACCTAAGTGCCTTCTCTGCAGCGGAATTTTCAGGCAGCGGTTCCTGACTAGCACCTCCCATATAATTTGGAATCAACAAGGTAAACGTTTCCAACTTTCCCTGTGACCAGCTAAAAGCATAATCCCGGTCCAAACCGGAGTCTCCCCTGTTTTCAGCAGGAAGGTTCCTTTCCCCCCTAATGGAGTATTTTCCATACTCCAAGACTGTTGCCAATCTGGCAATATTACTCATTCCACCGATGATGGCACCTGCAAGGAGTACCAGCAACACCTTTCCAAATGCGGGAAAGTTTTTTTCTTTAAAGGCCAATAGGAGTTGCCCCAAACCATAAAATCCTACGATGAAAAGGGTGTAATATGTTATTTGTAGGTGATTAAATTTTAATTGTAGCATAACAGCCAGCGCCGTAAGCGCCAGTCCCTCCATTTTTTTCCCTGAAAAGGCAAGGTGAACGCCTGCCAAAACCAGCGGAATGAGACAAACTGCCCAAATTTTTGCATTGTGACCAGCCTGTAAGCTGAGGAAGTTAAAGGTATTGAAAACAAAAGCCCAGGATCCAATAACAGCAATGAGTGGCCTGACCTTAAAGGATATCAATAAAATGTACATGGATACCATGCCGAAAAAAAGTGCACTGATGGGATGTGGTAGGCCAGAAGTAATTACTTTGATCAATCCGTTGGTAAGGTCCCCTTTGGTGTTTAAATGGATAAGGTAGGCCGGCATACCTCCAAACATCCGATTTGTCCAAAGTGCCTCTTCACCTGTATTTTCTCTGTGGTCAAGAAGTTCTTTGGCAGATCCTTCCCATTTGAGAATGTCTGTTTGAAACATCATTTTGTCTTCAAATACAATGGGAGAAAAATAGATGACAACTAATAGGTAAAAAGAGAGAATTCCTAAAAAATGAGGTAGAATGTCCTTTTTAAAGTTGATTTGCATGGTCTTTTGAGGTAGTATTAAGGTCCTTTTTTTTCGCTACCGCAAATTATAAAAAATCATTGGAATAATAAGTTTGAAACAATATCTGCACCGGATAGTCAAAATCGGGGTTGCCGGGGTGTTTTGATCCATTTATCATTGATATAATACCCTACTGAGAGTTCATGGCTATTATTCCTATAATTGTTCTTCTTGTTGATATTCATGTCATAGGCATATCCCACCCTGATATCATCAGTCACAAAAAGGTCAAATAAAAGCACGATCGCATTTCGATTGTTCAGGTTGGCCATTTCAGGGGTATTGTTCTTTGAGATTCCGGACCGGAAGGAAGTTCCAACCCAGAAAAGTTCCTTAAACAAAAACATGGTATTGATGTCAAAACTGGTAGGAGCATTCAAATCCTCCCGGACCAATATTGAAGGTTTCAGGCTTACCTCATTGGATAAGGGAAAAATGGCACCCATCTGAAAATAAAAGTGGTAATTATGATTGGCCAACGCCAGGTCTTGGTTTTTCAGCATGTTCTGGCCAATAAGGTTAAAAACGCTCAATCCAGTAAAAAATTTGGGGGTATGGTAAAACAGGCCGGCATTTAAATTAGGGATAAACATGTTCAACCTTCCATCCGTAATACCGGGGTCTGTCGGGTCATCGGGACGCAGGACTTCTCCATCCAAAATATACTCTGCAGCACCTGCACTTATTCCCATAGCTAAATAGCCATCTCTTTTCACCTCTATTTTATAGGCGTAAGTAAGCATGGCAGAATTAATTTTGGTTGGGCCGAGCTGATCTGAAATCAAAGCAACACCAAATCCCATACTTTGATCCAATAGTCCCATATCTGCAGATACTGAAAAGGTTTTTGGAGCTCCGGGAAAGTCCATAAATTGACTTCTGTAGGTAGCCTGGACAAAAGGATCTACTTTATATCCTGCATACCCGGGGTTCACATGCAAAGTATTGAAAACATATTGGCTGTATTGTGGCATTTGTTGACCAAAAACCCCATTCCCAGCAAATAGAACAGAAATGGTCAGAAAAATATAAATGTAAAAACAATTTTTCATTACTTATCTTTGATCACTTGAAGCCAGCCTTTGTATTGTTTCTCGTTACCGTTTTGGCGAATACCTTTGAGTTGATAATAATAGGTCCCACCCCGAAGTCCATCCCCTGACCAGTTATTTTCGTAATCATCGGCAGAAAAAACCATATCACCCCATCTATTGAATATCAACAAAGATATTTGCTCATATTTATGAGAAGCCCTAACGATAAACTGATCATTTTTTCCATCCCCATCTGGTTTGATTACATTGGGAATGAAAATGGGCAAAATATTTTTTTCATCTATATACGAATTATTTTGATAATCTATATCTTCTTCAACGCTTCGAGCGGATACCCTGTTTTGAATGAGCCCGTCATCATCTGCTGTCACGGTAAGCCAAATGTCCAAAGTAGCCCCGACAGGGAAAAAATCAATGCTCCAGGTCAGCTGTTGCCCGTTTTGTTCAAAGGCAGTCATCATTTCAGGAGCAGAGGCCTGCCATTCTGCATTCTGATAGATCAAAGATTCCGGTAACCAATCAGTAACTTCTACCATTGAAGCAGGATCTAATCCGTTATTTTCAATGGTCATTTGGTAACCAAATTCTTCCCCATCTCTTATTTCTTCAGTGGTGGACAATTTTCTCACGGCCAGGTCTACTGATTTTGGACGTACTGAAAGGTTTGCACTTTGGATGGTGGTGTCCAAATCTCCGGTGGTAACGGTTACGGAATTGATGTATTCCCCTGGTTCCATGGCCATCACTTCCAATTGAGTTTCAAATACCGATTCTTGTTCCAGCGAAGGAATAATCCAGGTGTTTTCATCCTGAGTGGGGGAGGAAGTGCTTATTAAAAACAGGCCATCGGGAAGCAAGTCTTCTACCCGAATATTCTCCAAAGTAAAAGGGCTGTTATTTTTGAGATAAATGGTGTAAGTAGCCATCTCTCCTTCTACGGCCTGTGTTTTATCCACTTCTTTTTGAACATCCACTTCAATACCGGCCAGCCAGAGCTTGATCTCCCCAGTGTCGCAGTTTTCAGGTACCAAAGCCTGGCACAATTGGTAGGTGAGCGTATAATTTCTGGCAGGATTCCCTTTGTCAATGGTAAGCGTACCATCTTCATTTAAAATATAATCCAATTCCACCACATATCCGGACTCGTCTGTAATGTCGGTTATCTGAATGCTTACCTCTTCCATTTCAGCAGGTTCTCCCTTTAACCCATCGTTCATCAGAATGCTTTCTAATTCATTTATCTGAAAGTTTTTCAGGAGGCCGAAACGATCATTTACGGCTATTATCTCTGCCACTTCCACCGTTACCAACACTTCATTGCTGATTTCTTCACCACAAAATTCGTCAATGGTTATTCTCCGGAAAGAGGTGGATTCCAAAAGGGGAGGGGGCTGATAGTCCCTGCCTGTAGCATCGGCAATTGCCCCCCATTCCAAATTGGCATTTTTTGATTCCCACTGGTATAAATATTCTCCTTTACCCCCTTCCGGTAAGGATCCTGTTAATATACCTGGGGCTTCCATTTGATAAACCTTTTGCTCTTCCTGAATAATGTTGTTGGTTAAAGGGTTATAAATTATCAATTGAACTTGTAGCCTCTCACTACCGCATTCATCCACATGCTGTTCGGCATAATAAAATTGACCGGATTCAAGAGGAAAATCCAAATCCAGAGGTTCACCTCCAAATTCTTTGAGGAACCATAAAATATCCTGTCCTTCTGCTTCAAGATCTCTGACAGCAGGTGTGGAAGGACCACAAAATTCCTGTATAGGCTCACCGGTAGGTCTATTGGGGATGCTTCTCACGGTGATATTAACACGGGTAGACTGTTCCCCTGCACATATACCTGTAGTAGTATATTCAAATTCATATTCGCCCGGTTCGATGTCTACGGAGGACCAAAGGTTACCGATCAGCCCACCGCTGTTGGTATTCTCCCTCCATTTACCGAAATCATTGAAAGGACCTTCCAAATAATCAAATAAGTCTATTATTTCTCCTTGGCAAATCCGGGCATCCTGTCCTTCTCCGGGAAGCGGATTCAGGTTGTTCTCATTGATATCAAATTCCAAAATTTCATTCAGGCAGGATTCAGGATTGGCATGACTGAGTCTAACCTTATAGATTCCCTGATCATCCGCAAGATTAAAGGGGGCGAACTCGAGGCTGGATGAATTGCTTAATATATGCCCAGGTTCATCCTCCCGGTACCATTCATATTGTAAAAAATCCAGGTTCTCAATGGAAAGTTTCCCTGTTTCCCCTTCACAGAGATTTTGCGGAATTATTTTGGGTAAATTTTCTCCGATTATCTGAACGGTCGCATTGGTGAGGTTTCCACAATTATCCTCCAATTGAAGTTGATATCTGCCTGGTTCTAGATTACTAAACAAGGGATCTTCCCCATTTTCAACCAAAAAGGGTTGACCATCTTTTAATACAATCCTGTAGTTGATAGGTTCATATCCTGTGGCCTTGACAGATAACTCATAATTTTCACCCACACATTGAAAGGTGTTGATGTATTCAAAACTACTTCGTTCTTTGATATTAAATGAATGAAGTGTTTCGAGACAGTATTCATTGGAGGCCTGGCTGGCTTGTATATCCACACCGTTTCTCCAAGTTTTTATGGATTTCGCTACCCGAAGTTCACCGAAATAATTCAGATTGATATTCGTGGCACCGTTGGTCAGGATAACGCTGTTTTCAGCACTCAGTTCTTCCCCAGCCAAATAAGGGTTGCCGGTTTCCGGATGGGTCCATTGGCCCAACTCCGGGTCAAATTTTTGCAGGCCAAACCGGGTGATTTGTTTGCTGGATAAATTATCCCTGTGTTCAAGAAATAAATTAAAAGATCTACAGTTTTCAAAAACTTCAATTTCATTTTGCAACACTTCCGGTCCTTCTATTTTTACTTCGGTAGTGTGTTCGGTATTGCAGGAGGTAGCAATTAAAAAATGATATTCTCCGGCAGGAAGGTTATTAAGATAGAAGGTTTTAAGGTTATTTTTACTGATGTTTTCAGACAAATCCAAGGGAAAGGTGTTTCCAAATTCGGCAGGGGCCTTGGTCATTTCCACCTTGGTTAATTCGTAATCATAATTAAAAATCTGTAATGAACCTGTATTGGGTCCGCAGCCCTTGTAAACTGTGGTACTGGGCCCTGGGATTGCTTCATTATATGTCCTGCTGACGGATGCTTTCCTGCCACAGGCATCGGATATTTCTATTTCGTAAAACCCAAAAGGGATAGGATTTTCTTCAGAACCAAAAAAAGTGTTATCATCCGTAAAGGGACCCGGGTAATCCGGATTGAATAATTCAGGGTCAAATTCCTTTGGATGGCTAATGAAGTTCAGGTTATAAGGCGGAGTAAAATTCTGGGGTTGAATTGACAATTTTCTTTTGCCACATAGCCCTGCTCCCCATAACAGGTCGTTGGAAATGGAAAGTTCTGTTTCGATCGTATTGTCCAATAAAGTTGCTGTTTGACCACAATTATCGGTAATGGAAAGGTCATAATGATAAGGTTGACCTGCGTAAAAGGGAATATTCCCATATATATATCCTTCAGTTTCTTCCCCCTCCAAAATTTCAATTTCCACCACCTCTTCCGACCCTTCAGGTTTTGTGATCGTGAACACCATATCAAGGGGATATTCGAGTTTTCCCCCAGCAGAACGGACATAATGTCCTATATTGATTTCATCACAGCTTTCTAGTTCCGGCGATACTTCCCTCAATTGATCATCAATTTGAAACACTGCATTTTGATTCTGAAATGTCTGGGTTAATCGGTCGCCACATTCATCTGTCACCAAAATGGTATAGGTCCCTTTAGGAAGATTTTCAAAAACCGGACTGGCCTGTTGGGGTCTTATCTCCGGACCGTTGATAATTTGATAGGTTTCAGGGTTTCCCATGGTGATCAGAACTTCCATGGTTCCCAAATTATTTTGGCAGAGAAATTCAGAAGAAATAGAAAAAGACAGAGGAACAATTTGGGATTCTAAAAATATTTCTTCGGACAATTCGATTTTCTCTTCGTTGAAATCGAAAATGGATTCTACCCGGTATTCCCCTGGTTGGAGGTTTTTGAATTCTCCACTGGATGAAGAATTGATAGGTTCGGTTTCCGGTAACCGATAAAGGTTGAAAATGAGGTTATCTGTCCCTTGGGAATTGGTCAGAGAGGCAGAGAGCACTCCGTTTCCAGAACAGGTTGGATCTTTCTTTTCCAAACTCAATTCCGGCTTTTCCTGTGCCTTGGCCATTGAAAATGAAAAAAAAATTATGCCTGAGATCAGAAACTTTAGCAATACACCAGCGTGATGGATTCGATTGGCTTCTGATTTATAAATTTTTTTAAAAGTATTCACTTGCCCTTCTATTCCCTTTACGACTATAGGATCTTGAAAATTTGATGCATTGATCACCTAATTCATGATGAATAAACGAAAATCCTTTTACTAGATGTAATTTTTATTCAAATTTATCACAAATTTTTTATAAACTAATAATTAAAAAAAGATTTTGAAAACTTAAAATACCAACAAGGAGGGGAGCAATCAAGAAAATTGAGGAGGATTTTTTAAAAAAAGAACAGGGGTGACCAAGCAAAAAAATCATTAAGGATATTGCAACATATTATTTTTCGCAGGGATGAAAATAATTATTTAATCATAAATTTCTGAAGGGCGAAAACTTCCATTCCCATCAAGTGATTGAACGATAGCTTTAAGCAACTCCAGAACAAATTTATCTTTGATTTTACCCTCTAGGAAATGGGGACCATAAATTGTTTGCGACCTGAATAAAACAGTCATTATTTTTCCAAGAGTAACCGTGTCCAAAGCATAAAGCTGATTGGGGTTTTGATAATATTTTTCTGCTTCGCTTTTCCAAAGTTGCCAATCGAATAAGGGTACCAGCCTGAATTTTAAGACTGCATCCAATAATCTGACATGTATTCCACTGAGCCCTAAAGTATTCAGTGACACATTACTTAAATTTATTTCGCCTAAAAATTTTTCTGCCTTGTAAAATTTCAATTCCATCTCATGAATTAAGTCAATAATCGGCAAAATTTTTCTCCTGTTAAGGCTTTTACAATGGTCTGGAAAACTTACCAGAGGAATGAATAACGGGATTTGGTCATTGATCATTTTTTTTGTTTCGTTTAGGATTAGATAAATATTTAGACATGTTATGACGGTTTTTTTATTAAAAATATTTTATGCATGTAAGTAACGACTTTTTTTTCACCTAAAAAATACCTTATTCAGGGTATTTTTTAGGTGAAATACAACTTTATGCATTTCTCTACCATAAAAGCTAGCAGAAAAAAACTAAGTTCCAATTAATTGTTATTTAAGTGGTTAAATAAGGTTTTGGGACAGGAGCCTGACAAGCTGAATATTTTTCTTTATTTTTGTTTTTTTAAAAAGACGATAGACATGTTTGATAATCTTAGTTATAAATTAGACCGGGCATTTAAAACGCTAAAGGGAACAGGGAGCATTACAGAAATCAATGTTGCCACCACCGTGAAAGAAATTCGCAGGGCATTAATTGATGCTGATGTGAATTATAAAGTGGCCAAGGAGGTTACAGACAAAATCAGGGAAGAGGCCTTGGGAAGGGATGTGCTGATTGCCGTTTCACCTGGACAACTTTTGGTAAAAATCACCCAAGAGGAATTGACTCAATTGATGGGAGGTTTCAAAGAAGAAATTAACCTGAAAGGGGATCCTTCTGTTATCCTTATTTCCGGTCTTCAGGGATCAGGTAAAACCACTTTTTCCGGCAAATTGGCCCATTACCTCAAAAAACAAGGTCGTCAGGTCCTGTTGGCTGCCTGTGACGTGTATCGACCGGCTGCTGTGGAGCAATTAAAAACACTGGCTGAACAAATCGGTATAGAAGTCTATGCAGAACCTGGTAATTTAAATGCCCTGCAAATTGCCCAAAATGCGATTGAATTTGCCAAAAAATCCGGGAAGAAAACGGTCATAGTTGATACAGCGGGAAGGCTTGCCGTTGACGAGACCATGATGAATGAGATTTCAGAGCTTAAGGAAAAGCTAAAGCCTTCCGAAACCCTTTTTGTGGTGGATTCCATGACAGGGCAGGATGCCGTCAATACAGCTAAAACTTTTGATGAGCGGCTGGATTTTGATGGAGTGGTTTTGACCAAATTGGATGGGGACAGCCGGGGTGGTGCAGCCATATCCATCAGGCATGTAGTCAACAAACCTATCAAGTTTATTTCTACAGGGGAAAAGATGGAGAATCTGGACATTTTTTACCCCGATAGAATGGCCCAGCGGATTCTGGGAATGGGGGATGTGGTTTCCCTGGTTGAAAAGGCCCAACAATCTTTTGATGAAGATGAAGCAAAAAGGCTTAACGCCAAAATTCGGAAAAATCAATTCAATTTTGATGATTTTTTATCCCAACTTGAGCAAATCAAAAAAATGGGAAACATTAAAGACCTATTGGGTATGATTCCGGGAATGGGCAAGGCCATTAAAGGTTTGGATATCGATGATGAATCTTTTATCCCCATTGAAGCCATTATCCGAAGTATGACCCCACAGGAAAGAGACAACCCCAATTTAATAGATGGTTCAAGAAGAAAAAGAATTGCCAAAGGCAGTGGAAGGACCATCCAGGAAGTAAACAATTTAATGAAGCAGTTTTCAGATATGAGAAAAATGATGAAGCAGATGAATAAAATGGGAGGGGCACAAAAAGCACTGGGGGCACTTGGAGGTGCAAACCAGAGAAGGAGATAGCGTAAAAAAGGAAGAAGGGGCTTCCCTGCCCCTTCTCTGTCGATTAAATGCTCAACTTATTGAATTTCATCTGGTGTATAATCCAAATCAAAATCCACTTGGGATGAATCCACTTCCAGAAGGTTCGCCACATCAATTTCAAGTACTTTTTCTCTTCGGACCAATTCGATCACTACATCCATTTGTTGTTCAAATGGCGCATCATTGCGGTGAAGTTCATTAAAATGGTTCATTAAGGCTTCATCATCGTACTTCGCAAACCGCTCCATTCTTTGCTCCTTGATGATTTCTTTTTGTTTAATCAACAGGTTTTCTTTTCTCCCATCAATTTTTTTAGCGTAGGCAGCCAACATTTTTTTCAATTCTTCGCTCTCAGCAAATGGGGTACTTCTCACGGTTATCGGTTCAGTCATCCCATCTATGTGGACCACCGTCATGGTATCCCTGTTTTTTAAATGATACTCATCTCCCGTTTCAACATCAAGAATACGTTCTTCTTCGAAAATAAATCTTTCTTCGTCGTTCTTAGAACAGGAAGAAAGTAATAATCCGACCAACGAAAATAAAATAAGTTTTCTCATGATAATTTCTTTTTTTAAATTTGATAATTTCGGCAATGAGGTGATACTTGAATATTCCTTTGGCAAGTACTTGGTAAACTACGATTACCCCCCAAAATCACCGAATGGGGCACCTGAACCATAGGTACCTCAAAAACCATGACAAAAACGGATGTTTTGTTGTTTTTTAAGGGTTATTCCTGCAAAAAAAAATAGTTTATCGTTTACAAATAAAAAGAGCAGTAAAAAACTGCTCTCCATAACAAAAATTTTGTGAGGTACTTTGAAACTATTTTTTATAGGTTACTGATTTAACGGCCTCTATGGTTCGTTTTACATTGGGTAAAGTAACCTGAATATAAGCAGGGGAATAGCTTAATGGGATGTCCATGGAATTGACCCTTAAAACCGGGGCATCTAAAAAATCAAAGGCGTGGCGCTGAATATTGAAGGCAAGATCCGTGGATATGGAGGCAACTGGATTGGCCTCTTCCACGATGACGCACCGATTGGTTTTTTTTACGGATTCCAAAACGGTTTTATAATCGATGGGTTTTACAGTTCTTAAATCGATCACCTCCGCATTAATTCCGTCCTTAGCCAATTCTTCCGCTGCCTGCAAAGCAATTTTCATCATCTTTCCAAAAGAAACCAAAGTAACATCATCTCCTTTTCTTTTGATCTCTGCTACACCGATAGGCAACAGGTATTCACCTTCTGGAACCTCCCCCTTATCACCATACATTACTTCTGATTCCATGAAAATTACCGGGTTGTTATCCCTGATGGATGCTTTGAGCAACCCTTTGGCATCATAGGGGTTGGAAGGGACAACCACTTTTAATCCTGGGGTATTGGCAAACCAATTCTCGAAATTGGAAGAGTGGGTAGCACCCAACTGGCCGGCATTTCCTGTAGGCCCCCTAAAAACAATTGGAACGCTATATTGTCCGCCTGACATGGCCAGCATTTTTGCGGATGAATTGATAATCTGATCCATAGCCACCAAAGAAAAATTAAATGTCATGAATTCTATGATTGGCCGCAAGCCATTCATGGCTGCCCCAACACCAAGTCCTGAAAATCCAAGTTCTGAGATCGGCGTATCAATAACACGATCCGGACCAAACTCATCCAACATCCCCTGGCTGGCTTTGTAGGCCCCATTATATTCTGCTACTTCTTCACCCATTAAGAACACGTTTTTATCGCGTCTCATTTCTTCGGACATAGCCTCCTTTATTGCGTCTCTGAATTGTATTTCTTTCATTTATACTCAAAATTTTCTTTGGCTGTAAAAATAGAAAGGAATCTTTCAATTACCAAGTTCAGTATTCTGGAATGTAAACTTTAATAAATATTATTCTTCTGGGGGTTCGGGAATCCAATGGCTGGTCTTGGATAAAACAGGTGAATAATTTATAAAAACCACTTCCTTTTTCTGATTAGTCATACAGGTTATTGCGCTTTTTTGTTTCTTTGTAAGGAATTGGTACCAAAGGTTTGAAGAAGAATGATGTATATGAGACAGTTGTTGCTTAGACCGGGGGCAGAAGAGTTAAATTATGAAATTCGGGGGATTGTCAAAAAGGCCAGGATGATAGAGGAACTGGGTTTTGAAATTACCTGGGAAAACATCGGTGACCCCATACAGAAAAACAACATGATTCCCGAATGGATGAAGGAAATTGTGGCCGATTTGGTGCAGGACGATCACAGTTACGGTTATGCAGACAGCAAAGGAATGATGGCGACCCGAAAGTTCTTGGCGGAAATTACCAATAAAAAAGGGGGGGTACAGATCAGCCCTGATGATATTCTTTTCTTCAACGGCCTTGGAGATGGCATTGCCAAACTTTATCAGTTTCTGATGCCAACAGCAAGAATTATTGGACCTTCTCCGGCATATTCTACCCACAGCTCGGCCGAAGCGGCCCATGCCAATACCCGGCCTATCACCTACAATCTGGATCCGGAAAACAGTTGGTACCCGGACATGGATGATCTATATAACAAAATTAAATACAATCCCTCTATCGTGGGTATCCTGATCATCAATCCCGATAACCCTACTGGTATGGTTTACCCCAGAGAGGTATTGGACCGCTTTGTGGAAATTGCAAGGGAGTTTAATCTGCTGTTGATTGCAGATGAAATTTACCAGAATATTACCTATAACGGCTATCAGGCCATTGGTTTATCTGAGATTTTGGGGGATGATCTTCCAGGCATTTCACTAAAGGGAATTTCAAAAGAATTTCCCTGGCCTGGTTCTCGATGTGGCTGGATGGAATTTTATAATAAGAATATCTCAGAGGAATTTACCAAACTCTGCATCACCCTTGAAAATGCCAAAATGATTGAGGTTTGCTCCACCACATTGCCCCAATTGGCCATTCCCAAAATCATGAGTCATCCTGAATACATGGAATATCGCAGAAGGGCAAATGCCGAAATCGGCATCCGCAGTAGAATCATGGAGGAGGTACTTGGCAAAGTAAGAGGGATCAAGTTCAATAAAACCAAGGGGGCCTTTTACAATACGGTGATTTTTGATGAGGACTTATTGGACGAAACCCAATCTCTTCCAATAGAAAATCCAACTATTCAAGGTTACCTGGATGGCTGGCTGCGTGAAAAGGAGATGCCCCATGACAAAAGGTTTGTGTATTATCTTTTGGCTTCCGAAAAAATCTGCGTGGTCCCGGTAAGTTCATTTTGCTCTGATCTAAGGGGCTTCAGGGTCACCCTTCTGGAAGAAAATGAAGACGTCTTCAGGGATACTTTTGAAAGATTGGCCAGAAGCATTGAGGCTTATCTGAAGTCCTCTAAAAAAATGCTTGTCAATTTCTAAACCACCTTGGTTGGATATTGCGGATTCGTGTTCCCTTACATATTTCAGCTCTTGATCGGGCGGGGGAATGCTGTCATTTTCTTCCCTCTGGTTTAGGTCAAGTTTTGGATCATATAAATCAGGCTGACCGGCGAGAACCCATGCGGTAAACCAAAAATCCGCAATCATTTTGATGGATTTTTGCATTTGGCGCTCCACCTGTCCTGAAAGTAGCTGATGATAAGCTTTGCTAAAGGCCTTTGAATATACTCTCGTATTGATCCCGTTCCTTTCTTCATAACTGTATTTTTTGTCTGCGGGGAAATTTTGTGTCAGGTCAGCTTCAAAATTCAGCACACTGTCCAAAGCGGAATTGGCTTGACAGACTGCATTCCAGATTTCAACCTGAGGCTGATGAATGTATTGGGCCTTGCCTACAAAAAAGTCATATCCCGTAGCAAATAATTCCGGCAACCTGGTTTCCCAAAAGCCATGAATGCCATATTGCCCGGTGTACTGGCCATTGTAATTTTGGGTCGTGTGAAGGGGAACATTAATATCCCCCAAATAATGCCCCAAATCAGCCGACAACCTAAGGATGGCATTTTTGTCTTTTTTTTCGAAGGCTTCGCTCAGTTGCAAAAATGTTAAGTAAGCATTCCAGGGAGCTATACCTAAAGCCCTGAGCGTGTCCTCCTTATATACCTCCAGGGCCTGGGGCCAATACCTCGGCAAATTGAATACCGCGCTGTCCCCGTAGGCATCCAGGTCAATATAGTGCTTTTCAGCTTCACCCTTTACGGCATACCGCCTTTTGTCGGGATTGACCGCATTTTCAGCAATATATTTTATATTGTTTTTAAACAAAACAATTATTTCGGGGGGAAGGGAAAATACAGCTTGACGGTTGATCAGCTTATGGGAATAAAAGCCCCAGCAAAAACCCCCTGATGGAAGGGACAGCAGTAGGAGAAGAAAGTAATGCCATAATTTCATGGGAGGAAGAATAAATACCCTATGAATTTACTAAAAATATTTTAGGACCAAAAAACACATTTAATTTTTAATTTCTTTAGGATCAAGTAATAGAAAAAGAGTTACCTATCAACAAGAGGAAAATAATGCTATGGTTTCCTGTTGTATTCCAGGCCCATAATTTTAGAATTGTTTTGCAGATATAAATTAAATGCTTAAATTTGCGGTCCATTGAAAATCAGAAAATTAGTTTAATCATATAAAAAATGGCAAATCACAAATCGGCTTTAAAAAGAATTCGCTCCAATGAAGCAAAAAGGTTGAGAAATAAGTATCAAGCCAAAACAACCAGGACATTTATCAAAAGATTGAGAAATTCCGAAAACAAGGATGAGGCGAATGATCTTTTGAAAAAGGTTACTTCCATGTTGGACAAAATGGCCAAGAAAAACATTATCCATAAAAATAATGCGGCCAACAAAAAGTCCAAGCTTACAAAATTGGTGAATTCTCTTTAAGGCTCCTTTGTCTTAAGATTTAAACCTTGCTAAAACCGGCAAGGTTTTTTTTATGTTTATTTTTTTATATTTTTAGTAGGTTCAAACTTTTTGTAATATGGAAGAATATGCTTCAATCAGAATTTCTGCCTTGGCAGAGGAAGACAGACCCAGGGAAAAACTTCTTTTGAGGGGGAAATCCCATCTTTCTGATGCTGAATTGATTGCCATTTTGATTGGCTCCGGTACCAGATCCCTCAGTGCCGTAGACCTTTCCCGGCATATACTTAAAAGTGTCGGCAATGATCTTTCACAATTGGCCAGGCTTTCTGTAAATGACCTGAAAAAATTCAAGGGGATAGGGGAGGCCAAGGCCATCAGTATCGTCAGTGCTTTGGAGCTGGGCAGGAGAAGAAAAAATGCTGAACCACAAAAGAAGTATAAAATTTCCTCTTCCAGGGACGTTTATGAACTGATGAGACAGGAGTTATTGGATGAGACCGTAGAATTTTTTTTCGTTTTGTTTTTAAATAGGAACAACCTTGTCATTAAGAAACAATTGATCAGTCAGGGAGGAACTTCAGCTACTATTGCCGATCCCAAGCTGATTTTTAAATATGCCATAGAAAGTTTGGCCAATGCCCTCATTCTGGTTCATAATCATCCATCCGGCAATTTAAAACCATCTGGTGCAGACATTGATTTGACAAAAAAACTCTGCTTGGCAGGCAAAAATCTGGAGCTTCCTGTTTTAGATCATGTTATTTTCACAGATCTTGGCTATTTTAGCTTTGCAGATGAAGGAATGATATAAAGAGAAAATGGATAAAAAAAATGTATTGTTGTTATTGGTGGGTATAGTGATTATTGGCTCCCTGATTTATACTATTACCGGCACTGAGGATCCGACCCTGTACAGAGAAAATATAGAAGCGGAAAGGGAAAGGCAATTCAAATATTTGAAATACAATCTGGAATCCCCCCTTACGGAAAGTCAAAAAGAAGAATTGGATTCCTTATCCTTTTTCCCCATTGACTTGGAATATAAAGTCAGGGCAAGGATGGTTCCGGTTGAAAACAGGAAAATACAAACCCTCCCCATGACCGATGGAAGTGTGGAGAGATATATCCGCCACTCATTTGCCGAATTTGATTTAAAGGGAAAACCGGTCCGGCTTTTGCTTTTACAGGCTGAAGATGAAACGGACATGCGCAATTTTTTTCTCGCCTTTGCGGATGAAACCAGTGGGGATTTGAGTTATGGTGGGGGCAGGTATATTAACTTACGACAGGATGGCCAAAATTCCATTACCATTGACTTTAATCTTGCTTATAATCCCTATTGTGCCTATAACCCGGATTTTGCATGTCCCATTCCACCAAAAGAAAATATTCTGGAAATCCCTATCCCTACAGGGGAAAAAAATTACGAATAATAGGCTTCAAGTACATGGCAATTATTGTAAATTTGTGATTAAGTCAAAACAAGAAAAATGAAAATTTCGATCAATAGACTCAAAAATTATATTTCTTTTGACCATTCAACCGAGGAAATTGCAGACTTACTCACTTCTTCGGGATTGGAAGTGGAGGGGATTTCTACATTTGAATCAGTAAAAGGAAGTTGGGAAGGTGTGGTTATAGGAGAAGTCAAAAGCTGTGATCCACATCCCAATGCAGACAAACTTAGTCTGACCCAGGTGGATCTGGGAGGAGAGGTGGTCCCCATCGTTTGCGGTGCTCCCAATGTGGCAAAAGGACAAAAAGTGCCTGTTGCGAAGGTTGGAACCACTCTTTACGGGAGTGATGGTAATGCTTTTGAAATCAAAAAAGCAAAAATAAGGGGAGAGGTCTCCATGGGAATGATTTGTGCAGAAGATGAATTGGGTTTGGGAAAAAGTCATGATGGGATTTTGGTAATTGATACAGATTTTCCCCCAGGCACCCCAATCAGCAGGATTTTTGAAATCAGTAAAACAGATGTATTGGAAATAGGGCTCACGCCCAACAGGGCTGATGCAGCCTCCCATCTTGGGGTAGCAAGGGATTTAAAAGCACTTTTGAAAAAAGACCTCACCCTACCTGATGTTTCAGGATTTAAAGTTGACCAGGAGAACCTGAAGATTAAAATCAGCGTGGAAAACCCCTCTGATTGCCCGAGGTATACGGGGCTGACCTTAACCAATATCAAGGTAGGTCCTTCACCCGAGTGGCTTCAGAATTACTTGAGGGTCCTTGGCCAGGAGCCCATCAACAATATCGTGGACATCACCAACTTTATTCTCCATGATTTGGGACAACCTCTTCACGCTTTTGATGCAGATAAAATTAGGGGATCTCAAATTGTGGTAAAGCGCTTGCCAAAGGATACCTCTTTTACTACTCTGGACAAGAAAGAAAGGAAACTTTCCGGGGAAGAATTAATGATCTGTGATCAGGAAGGGGGATTATGTATTGCCGGTATTTTGGGAGGAATAGATTCGGGTGTCAGTAATGGGACTTCGGCGATCTTCTTGGAAAGTGCCTGCTTTTCTCCCGATATCATCAGAAAGGGAGGGATGTATCATGGGATCAAATCCGATGCTTCCTTCCGCTTTGAGCGGGGAACAGATCCCAACATGCCCATTTTTGCTTTGAAGAAAGCGGCTTTACTTATCAAGGAGATTGCAGGGGGCCAGATTAGTTCTCAAATTGATGACCATTATCCAAATCCAATAGAAGATTGTAATATTCCTGTTAAATTCAGGCACATCGACAGACTTATCGGTAAAAAAATAGATAGAAGTGAAATCAAAGCCATCTTAAATCATCTGGAAATAATGCTGAAGGATGAAAGTGAGTTGGGTTTTACGGCAGTGGTAAAGCCCTATAGGGTGGATGTTACCCGAGAGGCGGATATCATTGAAGAGATTTTAAGGATTTATGGATTTGAGGCCATCAACCTTCAGGAAAATTATCAATCTGAATTTTTGGCAGAACATCCGGAAAAGGACCTTAACAAATTACAGTATAGGGTATCAGAGTTGCTGTCGGGTATGGGGTATTTGGAAATCATCACCAATTCTCTTACCAAAGCAAGTTATACCTTGGATTCAGGCTATTTGGAACCGGCTCAAAATGTGGAGATCCTGAATAAGCTCAGTGAGGATTTGGGGGTTTTGCGTCAAAGTCTGCTTTTTACGGGATTGGAAGTTTTGGCCCATAATATTAACCGCAGACAAAAAGACCTGAAATTATTTGAATTTGGATCCGTTTATGCAAATTCAGATAATGGCTACATCGAAGAAAAGAAATTATCGGTTTTTCTAACAGGTAATGCTATCCAGGAGAACTGGATGCGCCCTACCCAATTAGTGGGATTCCCTGATCTTTATGCCGCGGTGGAAACTTTGATGACCAAACTGAACCTAGGCCTTCCTGATGTGAAGATGATAGAGGAGGCTCCATTTGAATTCGGACTGAAACTTTCCATTAATGATAAGACCATCGGAAAAATAGGTCTATTGCGCCCGGATATTACTTCCCGGGTGGAGGTAAAAGAAGCCGTTTTCTTTGCGGAACTATCCTGGGATCAACTTACAAAAATTTCCAAAAGTCAGGAAAAATTTCGCGAAATTTCAAAATTTCCTGAAGTGAGAAGGGACCTGTCTTTGGTCATTGACCAGGGTGTCACCTTTGGTTTTTTAAACCAATTGGCTATCAAAGCCGGAGGAAAATTATTGAAAAGGATTGGAGTCTTTGACGTTTATAAAGGAGATAAACTGGACGAAGGGAAAAAGGCCTATGCCTTAAGTTTTTATCTTCAGGATAACCAACATACCCTTACAGATAAGGCCATCGATCAAACGATGAATAAATTGATCAAAGCATTTGAGTCAGAGGCAGGGGCATTTATAAGAAAATAAAAATGATGGTATACGAGGAGCTTCGGAAGCTGGAAAAGCTGTCAGAACAGGTTGAGCGGAGGTTACATTCACTTGAACAAGAAAATAATGACCTCAAAATTCAGCTTTCTGCCTGTAAAGAGGAGATGAAGGAAAAAGAAGAAGCTCTTGAACATTTTAAAAATCAAATTAAAATTACTAAAATTGTAAGGAACATACCGGTAG
>JBBDSA010000047.1:0-17700 GCA_040905165.1 Cyclobacteriaceae bacterium
GTGTGAAAAATGAGGACATGAAAGAAGGAGATGGTGGAGGATCAGGCGGTGCCATCATGACCACGCCTAACTAAAGGCAGTTGCCACTAATGCATGAATGTTCTATTATACGTGCATTAGTGGCTCATCTCAATAAAAAAACCCGGTAGTTCCTTATTCAAAAGGTGGCCGGGTTTTTTGTTGCCTCAAACCCCCAAAGTCATTTTTAATCGTGCATTCGTGGCCAATCCCCATTTATTGCCATTTATTTTTCTAAAATCACCATTTCTACCCGTCTGTTTTTCTCCCTTCCTTCTGGTGTCTGGTTACTGGCAATGGGCTTATCGCCGCCCCAGCCTGTGGCATTGATCCTTTCAAATGGCACCCCTGCCTCCACCATTATGTTCCTAATCGTATTGGCCCTATTTATGGACAATTCTTTGTTCAATCGAGCACTTCCATAACTATCGGTATGGCCTTCCAACAAAACATTAATTTCCGGATGGTCCAAAAGATACTTTGATAGTGCCCTGATGTAGTCTGCCGAACCCACATCCACTAAATCCGCAGAACCTCTTTTGAAAAAAACACGATCTAAAGGAATGGTGGCACCCGGTTCCAAATCCATGAAAATTTCGTCAAAAGAAGCTTCTTGGGAGGTTGAATCGGCCTTTGTTTCGATTTTTTCCAAAATACGATTTTCCTGGGCTTCTGAAGAAATAACCAAATCTTCTTCCTTTAAAGGGCTTTTTTCAGGTAGGTTTTGGGAGGACCAATCCATTTGGGATTTCATTAATGGGAACTCTCCTTCTCCCAGATACATGATATTACCATATCCGTCGCTGGTTTGGGTATTGGTATAATAAGCCTTTTGGTGGATGGGATCTTCCACATAATATTGGTTCATGCCATCCTTAGATGGAAGGGGCAGGGTTTTGGGTGGCGTCCAATTCGTCCATTGGTCATCCAAACGGTGACTAACATAAACCTGCTTCCCGTCTTCGGCCCCATGGGCATTGGAGGAAAAAAACAGCGTATGACCATCTTCAGAAAGAAAAGGACTGAGTTCCTGCTGAAAAGTGTTAAGCGTTGGACCTAAATTAAGAGGCCGTGACCATTGATTCCCTTCCATTTTGCTGATATACAAATCTTCATTTCCATAGGAACCAAAGGACTTCATGGCCATCACCATTATCCTTCCGCTGGCATGCAACCGGGCACTAAAATGGCTTCCATCAATTTTAAAACCGGGGATGCTCACCATATCCCCTTTTTCCCATTGCCCATTTTGGTTTTTATGGTATTTGGATAGGACCTGCTGATCCAGTAGGTTATCATGGTAAACCAGTGCGGTGTCAGGAGCCAAAAAGCCTATTAGCAGGTCATAATAGGCCGTACTCATTTCCTTTAATACAACAGGAAGCTGAAATACCCCAATTTGTGAGGGGGCCGCATACCAAATGTCTCCAGGATCCTCTTTTCCTCCTCTATTTTCCGGATGGAAAGCCTTTGTAAAATAAATCGCACCTGAATCATGGATAATAGGTTGATGTTCATCATATTCAGACCCAAATACATTCAGGGGCTCTATTTCCTGAGCCGTGGTTGCGTTGATTATAAAAAAAGCAAGCATAAAAAATCTGCTTGCTCTATGGATTTTTGTGAATCTATTCATCTTTACCACACGGATTATTCCATGTCACTGTCCCAATACGATCGCAAACACCAAAGGTGCAACAATGGTGGCGTCCGATTCTATTATAAATTTCGGCGTATCCAATCCAAGTTTTCCCCATGTAATTTTTTCATTGGGAACAGCTCCGGAATACGATCCATATGAAGTGGTACTATCAGAAATCTGACAAAAATATCCCCATAAAGGCACACCCGCCATTTGCAGATCCTGGTGTAACATGGGTACCACACAAATTGGGAAATCTCCGGCAATGCCGCCCCCAATCTGAAAGAAACCCACTTTACTTTCTTCTTTGGCGTTTTTGATATACCATTCGGATAAGTGCATCATGTATTGGATCCCACTTTTTACGGTATGCACATTTTTTACATCTCCCGAAATACAATGGCCTGCATACATGTTTCCCAAGGTAGAATCCTCCCAACCAGGCACAATGATGGGAAGGTTCTTTTTGGCCGCTTCCAATAACCAACAATTTTTAGGGTCAATTTGATAATCTTTTTCCAATTTTCCGGATAACAGAATTTTGTAAAAGAATTCATGGGGAAAAAAACTTTCTCCGGCCTGGTCTGCTTTTTGCCATTCTTCCAATACCACCTGCTCAATCCTACGCATGGCTTCCATCTCGGGAATACAGGTGTCCGTGACCCTGTTCATGTGCCTTTCCAGAAGCGCTTGTTCCTGTTGTGGGGAGAGGTCCCTATAATTGGGTATCCTTTCATAATAGTCATGGGCCACCAGGTTAAAAACATCTTCCTCCAAGTTGGCACCTGTACAGGTAATAATCTGAACCTTGTCCTGTCTGATCATTTCGGCCAGGGAAATGCCCAGCTCCGCCGTGGACATGGCGCCTGCCAAAGTAACCATCATTTTACCATTATTGTCCAGGTGATATTTATAAGCTTCTGCAGCGTCAATAAGTGCCGCTGCATTGAAATGCCTGTAATGGTGTTTTAGAAAATTGGTGATTTCCATTATTTAGGATTAAAATTGAAATTGTTTTTTTCGAGGTAAATTTAGGTATTAAATAAAAAACAAAAAAGCCCGGATTTACCGGGCCCTTTGTTTATTGTTTTTTCATTTTTTATTCTTCACCTTCCGGTTGCTCTTCTTCATTGGGAGCAGGTTCTGGAACTTCCTTTTCCTCAAGGTAAGATGCATTGATTCCTTCCACCACCAAATCAGTAATATCCATTGTATTGTCGGCATACCAAACTCCTCCACCTCGCGTATAGGAAAGAATCATTTCCAAATCATGTTCTAATGCATATTCTTTCAGGTACTCCTGAATTTTGTCATAAACATCATTATATAGCTTGGTTTCATCAGCCGAGAGCTCCTGCATCATATTGTCCCTATAAGTCACCAGGTTCCTTTCCTTGGCTACCAACTCTTCTTCCTTTGCTTTTGCCTGGTTGATGGTCATGTTATTGGCAGAGTTTTGAAAATTTTGAACCTCCTGCTCAAACCCTTTGGCCCTTGAGGACAATTCACCTTCATACTTTTTGCCTTTATCCGCAATTTCCGCAGATTTCTCTTTGAAGAATTCAAAGTTATTTATTACACTGTCAGTATAAATATAGGCGATTTTTAGATCGGTAAGGTTCACCTCTGCTTCATCACCTTCCGGTGAATCATTTTCAGTAGCAACTGGTTCACAAGCTCCTATAAGGAAACCCAAAATTGTAAATACACCAACGGTTAAGGTAATTTTTCTCACTTCTTTAGATTTTTATTTATTGGGGCAAATATAAGCAATCTTAGTCTTTTACAAATTTTAACTGAAATTTAATTAAGATGATGTTTTTTTAGAAATAGATCTCCTGTGCCAGTCTGTATGTATTTGCATGTGCTTCTACAATATCTTTGATATTTCTGGAATAACCTCCCCCCATACATGCCATAAGCGGTATATGATTGGATTTTGCTGATTCCAATACCAGCTTATCCCTATTTTTACAACCGAAAACCGAAAGGGAAAGCCTTCCCAATTTATCATTTTCCAGTACATCCACCCCGCATTGGTAAATGATAAAATCCGGTTTAAAAGTATCGATTAGCATGGGTAATTTTTCCTTCAATATCTTTAAGTAAACGGCATCACCTGTTTTGTCAGGAAGAGGTATGTCCAAATCGGATTTTTCTTTTTGCATGGGATAATTATGGGCACCGTGCATGCTGAAGGTAAAAACCTGGTCATTGTTTCCGAAAATAAAGGCTGTTCCGTTCCCCTGGTGCACATCAAGGTCTATCACCAATACTCTTTTCGCAGTATGGTTTTCCAAGAGAAAATTGGCCGCAATGGCAATATCATTCAAAAGGCAAAAACCCTCTCCCCTATCCTTAAAAGCATGATGTGTCCCTCCGGCGATGTTCATTGAAACACCATATTTCAAGGCATAATTGGCTGCCAAAA
The DNA here is from genome assembly GCA_040905165.1 of Cyclobacteriaceae bacterium. Taxonomy (GTDB): domain Bacteria; phylum Bacteroidota; class Bacteroidia; order Cytophagales; family Cyclobacteriaceae; genus Cyclobacterium. The sequence goes on from JBBDSA010000047.1 coordinate 4,092, forward strand.
CTGATCCCTGCATGATATGGATTTCTCTCTCAACCAAGGAATGACTTAATGGGAATCCTGTCTTTCTGATTTCTGCCTTTGTCAATGAAAGGGTTTTCAGCTTTTCATAATAGGATGATTCATGGGTATTGATGATCCATTGAGCAGGCAAAAAGCCGGGCTCAAAAAAATTTTCCGCTTTTAATGTCCCCTCATATTGGAGTTGTTCCGGCAATAAATCATATTTTTCCATAGGAAACCTGTGCCCTTCCGGAAGGGGGTGGGCATACTTTGGTGACCAGGATACTTTTAGCACGCTGTTAGAGATTATATAAGAGAAACCATAAAGGTCTCAAAATGTTAAAAAAAATCAGCGGTCTTCTTCCTCTTCCTCATCTTCAGATTCGAAGGTGTAAAAAGTATCGTCCAACTCCAGGGTGTCATTATTGAAATCATTGATAAAAGCGGTAATTACCTTTCCGTCAATTTGTTCACAGTTAAGGGCGGCATCCAGGCCAATTCCATAATCATGGTGAGTATCTATGTCTACAAATTCCTGAACTTTAACAGTGCCTTCCTCTTCAAGATCCATGATCAACTCTGTGATGTACCAACCAATCTCTTCTTCCTCACTTTTTAAAGGTTTGAGATTTCCATTTTCATCTTCTTCATAATTGATACCTTTGTATTCAGGAAACTTTTTGGCTACTTCATGCTCAGCCAATTCATAAAGTTCACTGTTATAATGTAGGCGAAGCGTATACAGGACGGCATCATAAATGACTTCTCTGCCTTCGTACTTGCCAATAAAATAGAAATTGACAAATTCATCCGAATTGTCTTCGGAGGGTACCAGCTTATAATTATTGCCAGATGCCTTCAATTCCTTTCTAAGCGCTGTTATGGTTTCAGTTAAAAAACCTTCATTTTGATTTTCCATTACTCACAACCAGGGTTTTTAAAATTAATATAGGTGTTTAATATAGGTGTTTAATATAGGTGCTTAATATAGGTGCTTTTGCATACAATTAAATAAAAATTTAATATTGTTCATATTAACTATCCTATAATTTACATTCTTTTACCAAATTAAAAAATGTATTCTCCAAAAAAGAACAATAATTTCATAAAAAATCTTTTGTTGAAACCTGAAGGATTACATTTGGATTTCAAACATGGCTTAACCAGCCAAAAAAAAATAGCCAAAACTTTATTGGCATTTGCCAATACAGAAGGGGGAGAGATCATCGTTGGGGTTTCGGATGAGAGGAAATTTATAGGTATTGATCCCCAAGAGGAGATGTTTATGGTTTTTGAAGCCATCAGAAATTATTGTCAGCCCACCATTAATGTAAAATTCGAGGTTTTTGAATTCAATCCATTAGAGGAGGAAATTGGCCAAAATGAGAAATATCTTTTAATCGTAAATGTTCCTAAAAGCGAAACTTCTCCCCATTTATTTGTTTTCAAAGATGACCCGCCAATTTATTACAAGAGATTAGCAGACAGATCTTTACCAAGTATTCTTCCCAACAATGACTAAGCGCTAAGGATGGCTATATGATTTTTAAGCCTAAGACCACTACTTCCTTGTCCATCCATCCAATGAAATTCCCAAAATGGAATTGACCAATGATAGTATTAAACTGAACAGGAGCGCCCACCAAAAATTATCCACTGTAAAACCTGTTACAATATTGGCCGCTATCATGACCAAAAGGGCATTGATTACCAATAAAAACAATCCCAGGGTAACCAGGGTAATGGGAATCGTCAAAAAAATCAGAATGGGCTTGATGGTAATGTTTAAAAGAGCCAACAGGGCAGCAATAATTATCCCGGTGATGAAATCATCCACTGCAATTCCCGGCAATATATAAGCCGTGAAAATAATGACCGCACCTGCAACCACCAACTGCAATAGGATATTCAATATTTCTTTTGATCTACTCATATGTTCAATTATTGAATGGGAAAATATTTTTTAATTAGGGGACGCCAGATATCTATTATTAAAACATCCAATTCCCTAAAGGGAATCGAAAACATCAACTCCAGGTTCTGTCCCAGGACTGCACTTCATTCCAATCATCCGTGGGAGCAAAAAACTCCTCACCTTCCTTTAGTCTTTTCTTAACTTCCTCTTCATTCAATTCCAAACCTATGCCCGGAGTTTCAGGTACGGTTACATATCCGTCCTTTACCAGGGGTTTGTCTGCTCCGGTCACCAAATCTTCCCACCAGGGGTTGTCCACAGAATGATGTTCCAAACCTATAAAATTGTAAGTAGCCGCTGCTGCATGTACGGTACCCATAAAGGTGATCGGGGAAGCGGCATGATGCAGTGCCATTCCTATGCCAAACTCCTCCGCATAATCTCCTATTTTCTTGGTCTGCAGATAACCTCCGGCACTACCTGGGTCAGGATGCACAATATCCACCGCGCGGTTTTCAATCAGGTCCTTAAAATTCTTCTTGTGATAGGTGTCTTCACCCGTCAAGGTAGGCGTAGTAATGGATTCTGTTATCCTTTTCCATTGTTCTGTATTTTGCCAGGGAATAAGATCTTCCAACCATGCAATATTATAAGGCCCAAAAGCCTCTGCCAGCTTTATCATTTCATTGTATCCCATATGGCCAAAATGGTCAATTGCCAATGGAATTCCGAAACCTATTTTCTCTCTGACCTTGGCAGCATATTCCACCATCTTTTCTATGCCCTTTTGCGTGATCTGAACATGGGTAAATTGATGGGGTGTCTGGGTATAACTCATCACGTCCCTGTCTGACCATCCCCTCATCGGCCCCCAAGGTTCTGTATTGGTGAGCATTCCATCCATGTCTTTGATCAACCCTATTCCTATATCCATTTTCAACATGGTGAAGCCCTGGTCCACCCTTTCCTTCATTTTAGCTGCAAATTCATCAGGATCCCTTATTGTAGGCGTATCCACATAAATCCTGACTTTATCCCTGAATTTCCCTCCCATTAATTGATACAATGGTACACCATAAGCTTTTCCGGCCAGGTCCCATAGGGCCATTTCCACACCGGAAACTCCCCCACCTTGCCTGCCATGCCAGCCAAATTGCTCCACACTTTTAAAGATTTTTTCCACGTTACAGGGGTTTTCACCCAAAATCCTACTTTTAAGCATTAAAGCATAGCGCTTGTCGGCACCATCCCTCACATCTCCCAATCCATGTATACCTTGATTGGTATAGATTTTCAACAAGGGCACATTCCCATATTGAGCTATTCTCATATCAGTAATTTTCAGGTCGGAAGGGTTGGAGTTTCTATTGACCTTGGAAGTGGTATGGGCAATCGTATCTTCCATAGGCAACATCATCATTCCTCCCAAGCTCAAGCCACCAAGGGTTGCTTTTTTAAAAAAAGACCTTCTCCCATTTTCATCTGATGTTTGGTTATTGGTAAAAACAGGTTTTGATTCAGCCGCAACTTTTTTTTCTATCGCAAGGTCAAAATTTCTTTGCTGTAAATGGCTGATGTTCTTTTTCATATCGTTTTGAGGTTTATTAAGGTAAAATAAGGCAATGGAGGTTCATTCTTCCATTGCTATGTATTTTTGTTCCATGATCATTTCCAAGTGGTCTTCCATGCTCCCGGTTAAGGTCCCATGAACAGCCAGGTAAGCATCAATTCCAATGTTTTTTTCTTCCTCTTCCTTAAGACTTAACCCAGTTTTTTCAATGTTTTTTTCCTCACCTTATCTTGCGCCAGCTGGGATTCAAGTACATACTGATTAAAGGATTTGAGACCATATTCATTCATTATCTCCTTGATGCTCACTTCCGGTGAAACACATTCAATGATGGCCCACTCTTCTTCATGGTAATGGGTGATTTTGATATCTCGCCCGTATTTTTTTTCAATGGCTCCGAATTGTTGTACCAAAGGCCAGGTATGCAGGAATACCTTTTCGAAATTCAGGGGACCACAAAAAAGGTTGTTGGTCCAAAACCCGGTTTGGGTCACCTCTTCCCCCGTAACATCACATAATTTTGCAGCCCCCTTTCTTGTACTGGAGGCCACCATGTATTTGTGTTGCCAGGCCTTTCCATTAACAGTTTGGCCTCCTCCGTAGGCAGAAGGCCAAAAAACCAACTCTGCTTCTTTTTCCCTAAGCCCGGTCCAGCCATCATCCCAAAGGATGTCAAAACATATTTGGATGCCCACCCTACCAAAATCCGTATCGAATACAGGTGGATCTAACGGACCAGGGGTCAATCCATTGTTGATTTCATTTTGGGTAATGTGAGTCTTTCGGTATTCACCCATACCTTTTCCATGTCGGTCCAATAGGACAGCTGAATTGAAAATGTTCCTTCCTTCCTCAGTATAAACCGGGGCTACCACATAACAATAATTTTCGCTGGCAAACTTGGACAAGGTATTCAAGACTTCTTTGGAAAAATCCAACTTCTCCTGAAGTGAGTAAGTATTTTTAATGTTGGAGGTCGCAAAAACTTCTGGCAGACAAATTATATCCGGCTGATAGTACAGGGATTTTGCCATTTGACCTAAAACCGATGCAAGCATATGCTGAGGGGAGTCGGCCACTAACCTCTCCTGGGAGATACCTGCTACCCAAACCTCCCTTCTGTTTACTTCCTTTCTGTTTCTTGCTGTACCCGAAACAAAGTTGATGCTCCCCAGACCGGCAATGCCGGTGGTCATGGTCGCTTTTTTTATAAAGTTTCTTCTTGAAAATCCTGATCCCATCATTGTTAAATCCAGATTTATTTTTTATGTGCTTTGGAAATGTAATAAAAATTTATGTAACCTTGAATTATAAAAACAAAAAACCCAATGGATATCTGGGATTTCCATTGGGTTTACACCGTCCAAAATAACCCGGATCCGGATTGTCTCGTCAGGTAGACAGGATACCGGCTATCCTTAACTCTTCTTCATCCACTGTTTTATCATCCACAATGGCTCGTTTGATAGGGGTAAAAACAATTTTATTATTGATGATTCCTACCATCACATCGTATTTTCCGTTTAGGAGACCCTCCACCGCTGATACACCCAATTTACTGGCTAAAATTCTATCAAAAGAGGAAGGAGCACCTCCTCTTTGCAAATGTCCCAAAATGGTTACTTTAATATCATAGGTAGGCAGGATTTTTTTTACTTTTTCAGCAATTTCCTGGGCTCCCCCACTTTTCCCCCCTTCGGCCACAATCACGATATTACTTTCCTTTTTGGCCTTTTCTCTGAACTTCAACCGGTCAATCAATTTTTCAACCGGGATTTTCTTTTCCGGGATCAAAATGGCGGCCGCGGCGCTTCCAATGCCTGCATTGATGGCAATAAAACCCGCATCCCTTCCCATAACTTCCACGAAAAACAGGCGGTCATGAGAAGTGGCTGTATTCCTGATTTTATCGATGGCCTGAATAGCGGTATTACAGGCGGTATCAAACCCAATGGTAAGATCCGTACCAAAAAGGTCATTGTCTATGGTACCCGGCAGCCCCACAGCCGGAATACCAAATTCTTTATAAAATAAATGAGCTCCTGTTAGGGATCCGTCCCCTCCTATTACTACAATGGCATCAATTCCATGACTTTTCAGGTTTTCATAGGCTTTCTTTCGGCCTTCAGGCGTTTTAAATTCTTCACATCTCCCTGATTTCAGAAAAGTCCCCCCCCTTTCCAAGACATGCGCAATGGATTTACTTTCCAGTTTCTTGATATCATTACTGATCATGCCTTCATAACCCCGGTAAATACCGTAAACTTCCAGGTTATAGTAAAACCCAGCCCTTACTACGGCTCGGATGGCAGCATTCATTCCCGGAGCGTCTCCTCCAGAGGTTAGAACGCCTATTTTTTTTATATGGATTGATTCGTTTAGCATTGGATTTAATAGTCAGATTTTCTTAGGTGTTTGAACATCAATTCAGCAGCTGCTAGATTGGTTGCCAATGGGACATTGTGCACATCGCAAATTCGCATCAACATCTGTACATCTGGCTCGTGCGGGTGCTTTCCCAAGGGGTCACGGAAAAATATGACCATGTCCAGTTCTTTTTGGGCCACCATCGCCCCAATTTGTGCATCTCCCCCTATTGGCCCAGAAAGTAGTTTCTCAACTTTGAATCCGGCCTTTTCAATATGTTTTCCCGTTGTGCCGGTGGCTACCAATTCAATGCCTTCTAAAGCACCCTTAGATCCACTAAGGAAATGGACCATGTCCGCTTTTTTCCCATCATGGGCGATCAATGCTATTTTCATTCTAATAAAATTAATCATTAAAGTTAAGAAAAAACTTCCTCAAGTGATCACTTACCACAACAATCAGAAATAAAAACCATCGGAAAATATCTGAATGTTTTCATTTTTTTTCCAAAAAATACCGGACCATGTTCTCCCATTCTTCATCCAAGGGGATATTGGGTTTATTTTTGCCTGCCCTTCGGTACCAGTATCCCGCATTGGACTGATCCCCTTCCTTCCGGTGCAGATAGCCATGTAGGAAAGCCGAATCCTCATCAGTTAAGGTATCTATCAGATGATGGGCTTTTTCCCATTCTCCTTTTTTATCCAACCAGAGTGACTGCAAATGGATGCTGATACCTTCCGGCATTTGATCGTGCAGGGTGCTCTCCTTAAATGTAGATAGGTCCATTTTAATTGGTATTAAACGAATTCAAAATAAACACATATATCCCTAGCCCACAAACTTTCGCCCTTAATTCATTTATGATCGATCCGGGAATACCACCCGGTTCGTAATAAATGACAGGTTTGATTTGAAAATAGCGTAGCTGTCAGTAAACATGCTGTTTAAATTGGGTCAGAACATTATTTTTTTGTGGTGTATTGATCAATCGCATCATTAAAATTTTTATATTGGGTAAAAATAATTATTGACAGCACATGTCCACCATCCATAAAGGATTGACGATTACTGTTACGCTGGAAGAAGATAAAATTCCTGCTGTCAATGCTTTGTTGAATCAATACAAAAAAGATTTATCAACAGAGTGGGAGGAATACCATCTTCAGCTTCCCAGTACATTTTTCATCAGTTGGCTTACCCTTCCTGCACAAATGTATGCCAATAAAGAAAAATTGCCTGCAAGAATAGTATTGATGACCAGCTACACCGGAAAGAAAAATAGACATCTGCGTGAACTGGCTGAGTTTTTGGGCAAAAAATTGACGGAAATTTTTAATTTCAGCCAAGAATTTCCGGAAGACTTAAACTCTATCCAAGACCTTTTTCGATTTTTAAAACAAAAAAGTATTCCCAATACCTATTATTCTGGCTTTAAATTTATTGGAACCGATGATGTGGAAAAAGAAAAATGGCTTAAAAAAGAAGTTCTTGATCATTTTTCCGCTCTTTCCAAAGAAGGGGATCTCTCCGGTTTGACCGAAAATGCCATTAAAGAAAAAATAGAAAATTATATTCTTGAAAACGCCCATTTAAATTGGGCCAACCAACCGGTAAAAAACAAAAGAAGAAACAAGCTGGCCATGCTATTTCCCCTTTTGCTTTTTGGATCGGTCATGCTCACTTCCCTGGTATCCCTCATTCTTTGCCTGTTTATGGATGTTTTGTTTTTAAAAATTATGGCTTTTGTTTTTCCGGCCTTCCTCCTGGGGATGATTATACTGTTCCTGCTTTTAAGGATAAATGAAAATAATCCCCATATTCCCAATGAGGCCATTTCTGACGAAAAAGTAAGGCAATTTGTCGCAATGGAAAAAAACCCGGTCCTTAACGAAATGACCGTCATTGCTCCTTTAAAAAAGGGCTGGATCCGTAGGGCCTTTTTGGCAGTTACCCTCCGGTTGGTTGCTTTAGTAGGCTATTTTGCCTACATACCAACCGTTCATACGGCAAGGTGGCTCCAAATGGACAAGGGCAAAAGGCTGGTTTTTATTGCCAATTTTGATAATTTATCAGAAGCCTATGCCCACGATTTTGTTGACAGTGAAAGGAGGGCAATGAATATGGCGGTGATATTCAGTCATGCATTTGGCTTCCCTGCCACCCGGTGGCTGGTCCATAAAAATTACAATCACCGCAGTGAATACATGAAGGGCGTTAGGGCCCATCAGAAGATTACCCAATTTTGGTACAGCTTTAATCATGACTTAAGTGTGGAGAACTTAAAAAAGAACAGGGAATTTAGGGAAGGACTGTTCAGGTCTATGAAAACGGAGGAAATCAGGGACTGGCTTTTAAAAATTTAATATGACACCGCTGGAATTAAAAGACATACAGGGACTGCTCATTCGGGGACATGGTCAATTGCCAAATGCCCAATACTTACTTTACCGTTTTGAAGATAGCGGTAAAGGAAAAAAATACCTGAAGTCAATCTTACCATTCATCACCAAGGGAAATGAAAAACCGGAAACCCAGGCCATTCAACTGGCATTTTCCTTCAAAGGTTTAGCATATTTAAATCTTCCCCATTCCACGCTGAATAGTTTCTCCAGAGAATTTAGAGAAGGGATGACAGAATTTAATCGGCAGTTCATTTTGGGAGACTTTTACGAAAATTCCCCTGAAAACTGGCTATGGGGGAATAAGGAAATCCATTTTTTGCTGATGCTTTTTGCAAAAGATGCGGAAACCTTGGAAGTCCTCCTTCAGGAAGAATCAGAAAGAGCCGTTCTGCATCAGGTAAACCTCCTCCATTCCCTGCCAACTGGTTTTCTGAAGAGCCAAAAAGAACATTTCGGTTTCAGGGATGATATATCCCGGCCCGTCATCAGGGAATTGGTTGAGGAAAAGAACATAGGGCCCATGGCAACTTTTCCGGCCGGGGAATTTATCATGGGGTATAAGAATCTTTATGATGAATATGCTCCTGTCCCACTTGTGGAGCCATCTGATGATTCGAATAACCTTCTTCCCCAAAATCCTGATTCGAAAAATCTTAAAGATTTGGGAAAAAACGGCACCTATTTGGTATTCAGACAAATGAGCCAAAATGTTTTCACATTTTGGGAATACCTATTGGCCCAAGGTAAGACCAAGGAGGAGGCCATCAGACTGGCAAGCAAAATGGTAGGGAGATGGCCGGACGGATCACCCCTTATTCTTTGTCCGGAAAAAAGTGATCCCAGCCTGTCAGAGGCCAATGATTTTGGGTATTGGGAAGAAGATCGAAATGGGCTGAAATGCCCTATTGGTTCACATATCCGGAGAACCAATCCCCGTGACCATCTGGTAACAGAAAAAAACAAAAAAGACTCCTCGGAAATGATTGCCAAACACAGCATGATCAGAAAAGGAAGACCTTATGGTGATCCTGTAATAGCCAGTATGGATCCAAAGGAAATGATGGATAAGGGGGAAGACCACAATGAAAGAGGACTGCATTTTATTTGCATGGTCACTGACATTCGAAGGCAGTTTGAATTTGTCCAAAACAACTGGGTGAATTTCCATAAATTTGGGGGCTTAGAGCATGATGCAGATCCCATTATCGGAAATCATTATCAAAATGAAAATGTGGTGTCTGACGAATTTTGTATGCCTGCTTACCCTATAAAAAACAGGTTGAAGGCCTTACCCAATTTCACGCTGATAAAAGGGGGCGCTTATTTCTTTTTTCCGGGGATTAATGCCATTCAATTTATAGCTGATGAAAAATAACCTATTTACCGGTAGTGAGGAAAAGGATATCCGGGAAATGATTGACACCATGAAGGAATTTTTGGCAAAACAATATGCCGACGGAAAAATTCTACGCAATTTTCACCCCAAAATGCATGGCTGCCTGAAAGGAACATTGAAGATCAAAAAAAACATTCCCGAATACTTAAAACAAGGTTTGTTTAAAACCGAAAAAAATTATGATGCCTGGATTCGCTTTTCAAATGCTCCACCTAAAATACAGGCCGATACCCGCAGTTCAGGTAGAGGATTGGCCATTAAGGTCTTGGAAGTAAATGGACCTGGAATGGAACCGGATCCTATAGGAATAGCTACCCAAAATTTTTTATTAACTACCAGCCCAATCCTCTCTGCATGGAATATCCGAATGTACAAAAAAGCCATGTATGCCGTGCTTTTCGGCTTTTTTGAACAACTAAAATTTGCCTTGCATCCAGGGCATTGGAGAAGCATATTCCTTACTTTGAAACATTCCAAAAAACATGAAAACCTTTTATCCCAAACTTATTTTTCCGGTGGGGCATTCAGGTTTGGGCCCGACTTATTTGTTAAATTTGTACTGCAGCCCCTTCAATCCGATCTTGGTTATACCCTGGAAGTTCCAAAATCAGACAACTTCCTTAAAGAACAATTGAAGAAGGACATGGAAAAAAATTCGCCTGGTTTCATTTTAGGTGTTCAAATCCACGAAGATGAATCCAGACAACCCCTGGAAAATACTTCCATTGAATGGGAAGCTCCTTTTACCCCACTGGCTGAATTGTTCCTGCCTGCCCAGAATTTTGATTTTCCGGAAAGGGTTTCCTTTGGAGAGGAATTAGAATTTTCACCGTGGATAGGCTTACTGGATCATGAGCCGGTGGGTGGTATCAATCGGGCAAGAAAGCTGGTGTACAAAGAAATGGCTGCCTTCAGAAAAGGATTATAATTTTCCTTTAATCCGATTTAAAAAGACATTGGAGAAGGTTTCTCCCCCAAATTTCTCCTGGAATTTTTCCCATTCGGGAAAAAGAGGAAATGCCTTTTCCACCATTTCCCTATACCATGGCTGCACCGATAAGCCCCAATGGGGAACAGCCCCAATTTTGAGCAATTCCCGCTCCAACCGCATAAAAAGCGGCATGCTTCCTGTCACTCCTTTTACACTTACCAATTCAATCATACACATATCCCCCCGGTTCATCATGGAGAGGTGTGCAGGGCATTGTTTGACAAACCGCAAGGAAAAGGGTGCTGCCAACAAATGATTATAGCCTTTGGATTCATCACAGATTTTTAGGATCAGGTCCACCGCCTCAAATACCCGCTCCACTTCAAAGCCAAATTCTATGGCATATCCATAAAACTTCAGTTCTCCCAAACCCTGATCCAGAACATGATTGGAAATATCTTCAAAACCGCCCCCCTGATCCCCATGATCGATCAATCGTTTGAGGGAATTATTGGTCATTCTTGGAATGGAAATGTGGTTTTTATTGAATACCCATGGTGACAGCCGGCCTGATATGGCAATTCCGGAAATAAATGAAGAAAAATAATTCCTGACTTTACCAGCGTATCGGGGCACATCGGTTTTCTGACTGTAATTTCTGGTAGTCACCAGACATTTTCTTTTTCTTCCATCGGCTGTGGATGCCTCCTCATCTTTATAAGGATTGATCAACACCTCAAAATGCCGGTGTTTATTGATAAAATGATGGAGGTCTCCAGCTTGCATTTCATCCTTAAATTCCTCCCAATTTCTTAATATTCTTTCTTCAAAAAGACGATAAGTTTCCTGAACTTCCAGAATAAGTGAAAACACGATCCCCATGGAACCTATGCCAACCTGTACCGCCCTGAATACCTCATCATCCTGGATCAATTCAATCCCATGGTCATTTGCTTCCTTATCGTCTTTAAATGCATCAGGATCGGTCACCCCATCAGCGGGCTCTATCCGGTATACTTTGGCCCCTTTCCCTATAATGGTCATGGACCTTACAAAAGCCGGAAAAGGACCAATCGAGATACCCGAGCCATGGGTTGAGGTGGCAATGGCTCCCGAAATGGCCTGTATACTGGATCCCCCCTGGTTAATCAATGCCAATCCCTGATCCGATAAGGCTTCAATAAGGTGCCTCAATTTGGTTCCACCACTGGTTTCAAATAGATGATGCCTTTCTTTGGTTTTTATGTTATTATAATTGACTTCCACCTCAAAACCATTTAACCATTCCTTTTTTATACTGCCCATCGGCCTCCTTTGGGTCATGTTCAGATTTTGGGTGCAAACTAAATAATCCTCACATTGGGCTACCCCCGTAAGCGCATGACCTGATCCTATCGCACGTATTTTTCTCCCTTGAGATTCGGCATTAATGACAATGGCTTTAATTTCTTCTAATGCTTTGTAATCATAAAATTGGCAACTTTCTGCGGAGGGAGAATAATTTTCATATTCCCCGGTGCCCGGAACATAAAACCGAAGTGGTTCTGAAAAATAATTCCCATACCAATTACCCCATAATTGCCGATATTGTTGATCCTTTTTAAAGAAAGAGTCCTTGGTCAATTCCTTATCCAGGGATAAAACCACGCATTCATGCGGAGACATGCCCCTATTCAGCCGATTTTCCAAAATTCGACGGACAACCCTCGGTCTTACCAAAAAATTGATGAAACTGACCCAACGGCTTCTTTTTTCCCGGGTACAGTGTTCGGTTAAGGTGTCATCCAAAATTTCAATTTGATCAGCAACCCCTTTTCTATTAAATATAACCCGTAAAACCAGTCCCAACATTACCCATGCAACCATGGTATTGCCGGTCTTCCAAGAAACAAATTTTTTAATTAATGACATGATCGGAATAAATTATTGGTTAAATACCCATCGGATTACCAATATAATTTATTTTTTGGAAAATGCCATCATCCTTGCCTGACCATAAAAACGTCACCAATAAAATTGAAACTGAAAGGCTTGCTGCGAGTGTTTATCTACTTTTCATCCAAAATTTTCTTTTTTTCCATTATAAATTCCTGCTCGGTAATGATGCCCTCATCCAAAAGTTTTTTTAGCTCCCGAAGGCGGTCCGCTTTGGACTTTATGGTATCATTGGGAGCGGGAAGTGCCCGGAAAGCAGGATCTTCTTCACTCAATGGTGTCATTTCAAATGTCCGTTGGGGCTTGTATTTCATTGTCCAAAGAAAGGGAAATAATACAAATATGCCTCCGATTACCGCCCCCACATCCACTTCTTCATCTCTTGAAAAAGAGGTAGCCAGTGGATAGTAACCTTCCTTTTCCAACTCTACCAATGTGGTACTTCCTACAATTCTGGTATCGGTATGGGTATAGGGTGTCATCCCTACAGGTTCATTATTGAGGTAGATTTTTGCACCGCTTGGATTCGATTGAATGAGGGTGGTACTTGCACAACTCGAAAACAACAATAACCATGCAGTGAAAATCGAAAAGGACTGATAAAAATAGTTTTTAGTATTCATTTCTAGGCTGTTAGGATCAATGGAAACCGCCATCCCGGGTAAGTTATTAACAACGTAACAGGATACAAATTTGGATTTTTTTATAAAATAAACTAACTTATTGAGCATTTACCATGAAATTTTTCTCCCTGTTTTTTTGCAAGTTGATAAGTTGGTTTAAGAAATCCGGGTAGGTAATTGAATTTTGGGTGCGAAAGGGTTTAATCGTTTATTTGTTTAATTGTTTAACTGGTTCAATCAGCACATCAGCACATCGAACCATTAGCACATCATCAAACCATAAAACCATCAGATCATCAAATTTTTGGCCCCTCCCTAAAACAGCCCACCGGGCTGTTTCTTAACGGTCGCCACGAAATTTCTCGGTCTGATATCCTTTTTGAGTTTTCAATTTCGTTGCCGCCCGCGGCCCGGCCCCTCCCTAAAACAGCCCACCGGGCTGTTTCTTAACGGTCGCCACGAAATTT
>JBBDSA010000047.1:17800-35493 GCA_040905165.1 Cyclobacteriaceae bacterium
GCCCGCGGCCCGGCCCCTCCCTAAAACAGCCCACCGGGCTGTTTCTTAACGGTCGGTCCCCCATTGGATTGCGGCGTTGAATAGTTGAAGGCCTTCCTCGGTTAATGACTTAAACGTATCATCATAAAGTCCAAAATAAATTCTTCTACCTGCTGCCCTACTGGCATCACCCAAAACAGCTCCCTTTTCAAAGGCATAATAGGTTTTATGATAATCGTCCGGGTATAACTCCGCTACCACGATGGCTGATGCCGGTACCTCACTGCCATTGGGAGAATAGGTAATCTCCTCTGGCTGATGATAGATATCCAAAGTTCCTGAGAGACCTGCGTTGAGCCCATGGGGTACATCCTGTAGGATATGCCAGCCTTTACCCTCTACATGCCAAGCCGTCCCCTCTGTCCCATCGTTATCTGAAAAACCCATCAAATCTTGCCTCTTCACTTCTCCAAAGGCGGACTGAATAGAATTACAGGTAAGGAAAGTCAACAAAAAGAACATGGTTAAAAGATCCGCCGGATTCACTCTAAAAATTATTTGTCCCATTGCAAAAACGTGTAAATAAAGAAAAGATTTATTTTTCGAAAGCTACTGGAAAATTAAAATATTTAAAAACCCTTCCAAATAAAAATATTTTCATTTTTCTCATTTTTTATATCATTTCCCTTGAATCTGACAAAATCCCCTTATAAATAAAAATAGCAGTGGTCACCCACTGCTTATTCATTCAAGTAAATGCACCAAATTTTAACGGCTGGAATGATCACCCAATTTTGATGGTTCTGGGCATTCTTTTTTTGGCCTCTTCGTTTTTGGGGATGATCAGTTGCAGCACGCCGTCTTTATATTTTGCTTCTATTTTATCCTCTTTGACCAACCCGTTTGGCAAAGTAAAGGAACGCTGAAATGATTGATAGCTGAATTCCCGCTTGGAAAACCGTTCCCCTTCATTTTCCACTTTTTCATCTTTTCTTTCAGAGGAAATGGTAAGCAGGTTATTGTCCAACTCTACCTTAAAATCCTCCCTGCTCATACCGGGAGCAGCCACCTCAACGGAAAAATGATCATCTGATTCCTTAATATTCACCGCTGGAAGGGTGGTTCCTGTATGGGAATAATTGGTGTTGGACCAATCAAACATATCCCTGGTCATAAAATCATCAAACCAATTGGTCAGACCAGGTAACCAATTGCTGTTTCCATTTCTTTTTACGAGTGACATAAAGACCTCCTTTTTTAATGTTTAACAATCAGTTTTAAATAAGATGTTCAAACATTATCAAGCAAGAAAAATGCCATTTGATAAAGCCTAAAAATTGACAGAAAAAAGCACCCTAATTGTGTCAAAATGACAAGTTTAAAGATAAGTTGAGTCTGTCACTGACATTTAATACAGTCAATTTATGAACATTATAGGCATTTTTATTTGGAACCATTAATTTCATTATTATCCTAAACCCAGATCATCATTTAAACATTTAAATGTATCCATTAAACTTAAAATTTTAAGATTAAAAACCTTTTATAATTCAACTGAATTTTATAAATTGAATGAGGTTTAACGCTTTATTTACAGTAGGTTAGGTCCTGCAATACCGTTCGGGTATATTCAATATTATGTCCATGTCTGAGGTGGTCAATCATAATGTGTTTTTAAGTTACAGCCGGGATGATCTTCAGGCTGCCAAATTGGTCCAGCAGGAGCTGGAAAGCAAGGGAATTAAGGTATGGCGGGACCAAGACAGCATTTATGGTGGGGAACGTTGGCCACAAGCCATCGGGGAAGGCATCGCAGGCAAATCCCTGTTTGTCCTTTTATGGTCTGCTATGGCCTCTAAATCTCATTATGTTGAGTTTGAGTGGAATACTGCCTTGGCCCTTAGAAAAAAAATCCTACCCATTTTATTAGACCAAACCGAACTCCCCCCATCCCTAAAAGCCATACATGGCATCACCCTGGACACCATCAGGGATCCAGGGTTCTTAAGAGCTCCATTGAATGATTCCCTGAAGGAAGACCTGGACCTACGCCAATCGGTACTCCATAAGCTGAAAGAAATCCCGGATGATTCTCCTGAAAAGGTGTTGGAAGCGGCCAAAATCCTGTTTCACCAGGAGGGATGGAAAGTAAAAGGCAATATTTACCAGATCCATGGAGGAAATGTTACCATTAATGCTACCCAGGAAGCTGATCAAAAGCCCAATAAATGGAATGTTTGGGGAAAATCAGGTTGGTTGGCCATTGCAGCCCTACCGATACTTTTGCTGGTGGGATTACTTATTCCTAATAATTCAACTGCCCCTGTTGAAGAATTTGTTCTGACCATTAATTTCCGGGGTCCTCAAGTATTTCCGGAAAATCATGATTTGGGGAAGGCAAGGTTAAGGCTTGGTTCTTATTTATCTCCAATAAAAGAAATATTGGATAACGAAGTTATTTTTAATCAAATCCCTGGTAAATACCTCAAGGATACAGTAAAGCTGGATTTGGTTTCCCAAGATTATACCATTGTGGACCAAAGTGCTTTTACCCCAGATCAAAGCAAAAGGATCACCTTTCAGGTTAGGCCGGTTATAACTTATTTATCGATAGGGGGAGTTGTTTATGATTCTGGCCAAAGGATTGATGGCGCCATTGTGGAAATTGACCGGGGATTGGCTCGGGATACGACAGACCTGGAGGGGAAATTTGACCTGACGCTGCCCAAAAAAGAAGGAGAATTCGCCTTGCTCAGCGTCATTTATCAAGGCAGGGAAAGGTACCGAAGGGAAGTAATGATACACAAGAAAGATCTAAATGTTACCCTTGACCCATTATGAAACCGATAATTATCCTATTTTCGATTCTCTTTCCGATGTTACTACAGGCACAGGGCATTTACAGCGTCCGGATCAAGGTCATCGATGAAGACAGCCGCAGGGAAGTTCCAAACCTGGGTATCAATCTAGAGGAAAATGGACAGGGATTGGGTACCGGAACCACCGATGGAAATGGTATCGCCACCATCACCATTCCCAGGACCACAAGAACCCTTAAGCTGGTCCTTTCCTCCAGGGAAATAGAGATCGTTTCCCCAATAGGAGGCGAAACACATGCTCCGTCTCCTGAAATTGACAATCCCCTGATTGAATTTTATGTAAAAACCTCCCAATTTAGAATGATGGCCTTACAGATCGAACAGTTAAGCCGGGAAAAAAAGCAATTGGAGGATTTGTCCAACAGCCTCCAAAAGCGATTATCTACCGATCAGTCAATTTATAAAGACTCTCTTGAAATGATTAAAGGCAGGATCGCAAAATTAATGGTGGAAATCGACGATAAAAAATCCAACATTTTTTCTGCTATTTCGGACAATTACTTACAATTTTTGAACGCCATCCTGGACATGGAACGCATGCTGGGCAATGTGTCCCCCATATTCACCCAGGAAGGGGCTCTACGGAATTTTAACCGGCAGATAGAGACCCTCAACCTGGCCAGAAACAGCATGCATGAAAACCATCTGGCCTATATACAGGTCGTCGGACAGCATTGGGATAAGAAAACAGCAGATAAACTCATGGGACTGTACACCCAGGCCCTGGAGAATACCTATGGGAATACGCTTCTCCCATTAAACGATGATTTCATTGCCTATTTGAAAGCCTCCTGGAACGGGGATAAACCCCGGCTATCGGTGCAACGGAAAGCAAAAAAAAATACTGAAAAAGCACTACCCAAGCTTCATGAAGAAATAACCATCATGGAAGTCCTGGGGAAAGAAGTATTGGCCGTACTGGATTCTGATGCATTGAATTAAAGAAACGAATTGCCCCTGTACTTTTAAATGAAACCTGATGAAAAAGCCGTTAATTTGGGGATGGCTGGTTTGGCTCCTTCCTTTACTCTTCATAAGCTGTCAAGACGAAACACCCTCCGACAATCCCGACCCGGTCACCATTTCCGGAATATTCCCGAACAGCAATCCGATAGGTGGCCCGGTATTGATAGAAGGTGAAGGATTTAATGACAACACAGCCGTATATTTTAACACCCAAAAAGCCACGATCGAGGAGCGTACTCCCCACCTCCTGACCACCAAAGTACCCTCTGGACTTGGAGCGACCACGGTAACTTTAAGGGTTGAAAACAGTTGGCGGTTTGATACCCAGCCCTTTGATGTACTGTCTGAATTTCCTTCAGATTTGCCCAGCAGCCCTCCCTCCATCATCCTTCCTTCAGGGGGCCTAACGGCTCCTATTTCATTCACCATATCGGATATCGATATAGTTCACCTCATGAATGTTTACGATACAACCCATACCTTTAGAATCGTCATCAAATTCAACAGCGATGATCCAGTAACCCTTTCCTATAAATCCAATGAACGAATCATCCTGAACGGAACCAATTACCAGTCTCCACTGACAGTGAATGGGGCCAATACCTTCCCCAATCTGGTGAGTTCCGATGAGCCAATAATCTCTTCAATGGAAATAAAGAGATCAGATTCCAATCCTTTGGCTCATCCACACCGGGATGATGCCCTTTCAGGAAAGTTTGTGACCATACCTTCCTTTCCTTTTCCCAACATAGCACTCCAGTACAAAGGTGCTGCGCTCACCAATAACTTCTTATTGCTCACTTCCCAAATAACTGGCAGGCAGTATTTATTGGTGGTATTATGTTATGATTTTTTTGACGAAGGATGCCCCTAGAAAAGCTAAACGCATACATCAACAAAAAAAACAAAAAGGTATGTTATCAGGGAAATGTAAGGAAAAACCACCTTTTCACTTGGGCTGATTCACGGGTATTTGCTTTTTGTCATCCAGGTATAGCGAATACCCAGGTTAAAACTGTTCCAACTTCCCGGCAACAGGGCATTGGAGGCACTTCCCAAATCATGTGCTATTGGTTTTTGGGACCAAAAGGTAAAGCCCCATTGTTGGTTCATGTGCATTAGGAGGCCCATGCCCAATTGGGATTCAAATGCTCGACGGACCAGCCACTCTTTTCCCCTCACATGATCATCGTACCTTGCGCTGTAGGACCCTGAGAACAAAACATATAATTTAGGATAAGCATTGTCCCTTAAGCCCAGAACATTGGCAGAAGCGAACAAAAACAAGGGAAAACCAAAGGTATTGTTGCTGACTGACTTATTTTTTATAAAAGCAGAAAGATCGGATTGCAAAAACACATACAACCATGGCCGAAAACGCTGGTAAAAAGTGGCCTGTGTCAGTACCTGGGTTCGGTCTCTGCCATAAACCTGCCGCGTAGGCAAGTCTTTGTTGATGCCAAATACCACAGACCCCTGAAGGGTTAATTCCGGTAAAGCTGGGAAAGGCATCCATCGAATCCTTGGTCCCATTGCGGTCAAATTTCTGCTGGAGTTGGCCGCATTTTGGTTATCGACAAAAATATTTAATGGCGAGCGGTGAATATCCTCGTCAATTCGGATATGGGAAAAGTAAAAATCCATCCCAATATTCAAATGGGGCCTACCTGGAAGGCCACGTTGTACCTGTAGTATATTTTCCAATCGGGTAAACTGGCTTTGGCTGATGGTGGTATCGTATTTTTCTTCAAATGGCCTTTTGGTAATGCGGGTATTCCTTAAATCCCGGTAGACAAGGGTATTGAACAGGTTCACTTCCCACTGTCGTTCGGCGATGATATTGGCCGACAGGGATGGGGTGACGAGCAATTCAGGAGGATGTTCTTCTATCGGAATGGTTTGGAGTAAAGTATCTTCCTGACCATAAAGGCCATGGGTAAAAATTAAAAATAAGATGACCAATGGTTCGGGGCCTTTCATGATCAATAACGCTAGACAAAATCATAACCAGACTATTCCTCATCCTTTTAATTAAGCAATTAAGGCATTGTCCTTCAAAAAGTTAGTGAAAAAAAAACGAAGGTAAAAAAGTTTCAACATAAAATTTTACTGCCTACTCTTCAACCGCCTTTCAAGCCCCTCTTTAATGCAAAGTGTCACCTTTTTAAGGAGGCTGGCTACCTCATCTTCAGGAATGCGCCTGATTGTTGCAATTTGGTCCAAATCCATGCCTTCCAACCAAAACAGGTCGAAGACCGTTCGCTCCCTTTCCGCCAGGTTCACCAGTAGTTTCCTGATGATTTGTTGGATAAAAACCTTATCATATTGCCGGAGTATGTTTTCTATCTCCATTGGTGCCTCCTCGTCCATAAGGAAAACCGCTTCCGGATCATACTGTTTGGACTGGTAGGATACCTCATCGAGTTCTTCTATCATAATCAAATCTCCATCCGCATCGATGGTAAATTTTTCTTCCATTTCCAAAATCTCTCTGTTTTCAAATCGGTGAAGGGTTAAAAAATGCTCTTTTTCAAATCTGATTTCTTCCAATGCTTTTGCCAGCGTTTCATCTGCTACCTTAAACAAGGCTATTTCCAGTTTCTTGGGGATCAATGGGATTGTCCCGGACCTTTCCATCATTTCAAGGTATACCATGTTCACTATTTCAGTAGCAGGGATATCCCCTTTGGAGAGGGCACCTGTAGCATAGGCCATATTCAGCCTTCTGACAATGTATTCCTGGATTTTAGGCAGAAAACGCTTAATTAATTCTGGATCTTTTTCGTGGAAATTTGAAACCAGGGTTTCCTTTATTTTTTTGGACCGTGATTGATTTTTGGGGGTATTCCCCTTGTATTTTCCCATTGCCGTTTTTATTTAATTTTAACAACCTATACAAAGAAGGATCATACATTAAACTGCCATTAAAAAACTTTATGCTGGAAGTCTACTTTATACATTCTAACCCCAATAAGGGACCTATATAAAATCATAAACCATACACCCATTGGATTTAGTTCCAAAAAACAAACAAAATACACCTGCTTTTATTGATCTATATACTATCAAAAAAATGGATTTGGGGGCCCATTCATATCTTCAATAAGATGGATCAATTGAAAATTCCAATTGTACCTTCTATCTTTAGGCTTCAATTTTTAATAAAACCAAACCATTTACCCTTATGGATAAAATTAAAGTAGCCGTAGTGGGCACCGGATTTATTGGCCCGGCCCATATTGAAGCACTCCGGAGAATCCCCAATATTGAAGTCGCTGCCCTGGTAGAAGTCAGCCAGGATCTGGCCAATGAAAAAGCAGCCTTATTGGGCATTGAAAAAGCCATGTTATTTGAGGACATGTTAAAAGACAAGGCCATCACAGCAGTACATATCTGTACGCCCAATTTTTTGCATTACGATCAAGCCAAAGCCGTAATGGAAGCCGGAAAACATGTGATATGTGAAAAACCATTGGCCACCAAAATCGATGAAGCGAAGAATCTGGTGGAATTGGCCCGAGAAAAAGGTCTTGTCAATGCCATTCATTTTAACCTAAGGTATTACCCTATTGTCCGGCAAATGAAAAACATGAGAGAAAACGGGGAATTGGGTGAAATCTATACCATCATGGGCTCCTATTTACAGGATTGGCTCTTTCTGCAAACCGATTACAACTGGCGGCTGGAACCGGATAAATCCGGAGATTCCAGGGCCATTGCCGACATTGGTTCCCATTTGTTGGATCTGATGGAGTATGTTACGGGACTGGAAATCACTGAGGTAATGGCCGATTTTTCCACCGTACACAAGACAAGGTTAAAACCATTGAAACCCATAGAAACTTATAGTGGCAAGATGCTTCAGGAGTCTGACTATCAGGAAGTGGAAATCAATACGGAAGACCATGCTACCGTAATGCTCAGATTTAATAATGGGCACAAAGGATCTGTCACCGTTAGCCAGGTAAATGCAGGCCGAAAAAACAGATTGAATATTGAAATTGCGGGTTCCAAGGCCAACTTTGAATGGTGCAGTGAAAAGCCTAATGAGCTTTGGATTGGAAAAAGAGAATCGGCCAATCAACAATTGATGAAAGATCCATCTTTATTTTCTCAGGAAGCTGCCAAACTTATCGGTTTTCCCGGTGGACATAATGAAGGTTTTCCCGATACATCCAAGCAAATGTTTAAAGAGGTATACACCGCCATTAAAGAGGGGAAACAGCCGGCCAACCCTACCTTCCCTACATTTGAAGATGGTTACAGGGAATTGCTGATCTGTGAAAGAATCATAGAAAGTAACAAAAAACAGGCCTGGGTTAAAATTTAATACCATTTGCAATAACCATGTGCAGTATAAATCCGTTTATTTAGAATCTGAAATTAACCAAACCAAAACCATTATGAAATCATCAGCTATTAAAATGTTTGGCCTATCCGGTATACTCGTTTTATCGGTAGTCTTCCTTTCTTTTTGCCAGGAAAGAGCCAGCCCACCAAAAATTGCAGAAGGCACCATTAATGGGGCTGATATCACCGTAAATTACAGTAGTCCTGCCGTAAAAGGAAGGACAATTTTTGGTGATTTGGTTGCCATGGGAAAAGTTTGGCGCGCTGGTGCCAATGAAGCCACCCTATTTGAAACCAGCAAGGATATTAAAGTGGGGGGAGAAACTTTAAGCGCGGGAAAATACAGTTTTTTCATCCTTCCTGAAGAATCTGCCAGCACTTTTATCTTCAACAAACAAACCGGACAATGGGGCACCCAATATGACGGTGACCAGGATGTTTTGAGGGTTAAAGTAGAAAACAAAAAATCAAGTAGTCTCACTGAAAACCTCACTTATGAAATTCAAGATGATGGGATGTTGGTAAAATGGGAAAATTATGAAGCCAAAGTAAAAATTGAATAGCAGTAATCAGACCGGATGCAAATTCCGGTCTGATATTTTTTTTTTGAAGACTGATTAATTTTAAAAAATTTAACGCCAATTTCTTTTTTCAGGTCGTTGAAATTTTTTGGAAAAACCCGGCATTTACAGTTAAGGGGTATTATTTTTGTTGAATAGATGTCAAGTCAGATTTTGAAAAAGCTCCCTCAACTTCCAATTATGGAAGTTATCCCCGATATAAAGCGCCAATTGCAGACGAATAATACCTTGATTCTTCATGCTCCTCCCGGGGCAGGAAAAAGCACACTTTTGCCTTTGGCTTTATTACAGGAGTCCTGGTTGGGAGGAAAGAAAATCCTGATGTTGGAACCCAGAAGGTTGGCAGCTAGTAGTATCGCCCATCGCATGGCAGCTATTTTGGGAGAGAAAGCCGGGGATCAGGTGGGTTACCGCATCAGGTTTGATCAAAAAATTTCTTCCAAAACCAAAATTGAAGTCATTACAGAGGGAATCCTCGCCCGAATGATTCATGGGGACAATGCCCTGGAAGACGTAGGTTTAGTTATTTTTGATGAATTTCATGAAAGGAGCATCCATGCGGATTTGGGATTGGCCTTGTGCCGGGAAATACAAAATATATTAAGGCAGGATCTGAGAATCCTGGTGATGTCCGCTACTTTGGACAGTGAGCAGCTTACCGAATTACTGCAGGCACCTCAAATAGAAAGCAAGGGAAAGGAATTTCCTGTAGCCATCCGATATGCTGGGGCCACCCTTCTACCGTCTTTACCTGAAATGATGGTACAAGTCATCAGAAAAGCCCTCGCCGAAGAAAATGGGGACATCCTTGCATTTCTGCCCGGGCAAGGAGAAATAAAAAAAACAGCAGAAATACTTGAAAAAAATTTCCCGGAATTGGCCATCTATGGTCTTTTTGGTCAAATACCCTATTCCAAACAACAGGCTGCCCTTCTTCCCCATCCAAAAGGGAAAAGAAAAATTGTATTGGCCACATCTATTGCCGAAACCAGTCTAACCATCGAAGGCGTGAAAATTGTGGTGGATTCAGGTTTTACAAGAACAGCCCAATTTGATCCCAAAACAGGTTTAAACCGTTTGAAAACCCTTCCCATCACTCAAGATGCAGCGAATCAAAGGACCGGAAGAGCGGGTAGGCTCGGACCGGGAATTTGTTATAGGTTATGGACCCAGGCTACCCAGGAAAAACTGATGCCATTCAGGATACCAGAGATTTTAGAGGCAGACCTCACCTTTTTAGCATTGGAATTGGCAAAATGGGGAATCCAAAATTATCAGGATCTTTTCTGGCTCACCCCACCTCCTGAGGGTGCTTGGGCGCAGGCATGGCAGACACTGGAACATTTAGGGACCATCAAAGACGGAAAAATTACCCCGCATGGTGAAAAAATCCATTCATTTCCCTGCCATCCGAGAATCGCCCATATGCTCCTCATCAGTAAAGAAATGGGAGAAGATGCCTTAGCTACTGACCTGGCTGCCCTATTGGAAGAAAAAGACCCATTACCTTCCCCTACAGGAACGGACATCAATCTCCGGATTGAGGCCTTACGAAGATTTAGGAGATACCCTTATAAAAACAAAGGGTTCGATATAATTGAAAAGATCGCCCGGCAATACAGGAAGATCCTCGGGATAGAAGCAGAAGATACCTCCGTGGACCCTTTTGTCTCAGGTTTGCTCCTGGCCAATGCCTTTCCGGAGCGAATTGCCTCCAGCAGGCCGGGTAACCGGGCCCAATTTCAAATGGCCAACGGGAAAATCGCAGGCATGGATCCTAAAGATGATTTGGCCCATGAGGCTTGGATTGCCATAGCCCACCTGGATGCCAGAGAAAAAATGGGCAGGATATTTATGGCATCGCCTTTGGACCCCAAAGATCTGAAATCCCTGGTCAATGTCCATCAAAAAATATTCTGGAGTGATGAGGAAAACAAGCTGGTGGCGGAAACACAGTGGAAAATCGGCCAGATCACATTGCAGGTTAAACCGCTGCCCCATCCGGACAGTTCTCAGGTAATGGACGTCCTAATGTCTGCCGTTCAGAAATACGGGGACCGCTTACTCGACTTCAACGAACAGGTGGAGCAATGGCAAAACAGGGTTTTAAGCTTAAAAAAATGGAACAACGGGGAAATCTGGCCTGATGTAAGTACCCGAATTCTTCTGCAAAATCCTGAAACATGGTTAAGTTTTTACCTCAACAAAGTCAAAACAGCTGATGATTTTAGAAAAATAGACCTTTTGGAGATACTCCAGAACAGTTTGCCTTTTGACCTACAACAACAACTGCCCCTTTTGGCACCCCAATACCTGGAATTACCGAGTGGATCCAAGATTAAATTAAAATATTTCTCAGATGGTGCACCACCTGTTTTAGCTGCCCGTCTCCAGGAATTATTCGGTTGGGACAGTACTCCTGCAGTCAATAAGGGTAAAAACCCTATTTTAATCCACCTTCTTTCCCCGGGATTCAAACCGGTGCAGGTAACGCAGGATTTAAAGAATTTTTGGAATCAAACTTATCATGAAGTAAAAAAAGAATTGAAGAGAAGGTACCCCAAACATTCCTGGCCTGAAAATCCATGGGCTGCGCAGGCAGTAAAAGGGGTCAGAAAATAAACGATCCTTATGGTCACATTTGTTTTTCACCTTTTCTCCTTGCCTTTTCCCAACTTCCCTTTTGACCTCCTTTTAAAAACCTGTTCAAACCTGCTATTACCGCATAATTCATCATGCAGAAATAAAAAGGCACAAACAGGATCTTGAGCCGGATTTTACGGTTTTCAAGGAAGTAACCCAGTATTGCTGCCAAATAGAAAAGTACCTGGGAGACCAGTATCATTTGGTAAACCCAGCCATCGTCCCACAAAAGGGGGTTTAAAATAAAAATCAATATCAATATAAAAGGGGTGATGGTCCACCTCAATACCCGGTGGGAAAAATATTGAAAAAATAAAACCGGATGGTTCAAGGGGGTTATTTTATTCCAAAGCCTTTTCATGGATTGCCAACCTCCCGCACTGATCCGGATTTTTCTTTTTAATTCTTCATGAACGGATTCGGATCCTGATTCCATGGCATAAGCATTGGGTTCATACACAATTTTATATCCTTTGGCCGCAATCAAAAGAGATTGCATGAAATCATCCAGAATGGTGTCTTCCGGGAGCACTTCATACAATTTGGATCGAAAAGCCACCAATTCTCCTGCGGCCCCCACCGCACTGAAAAGTGTAGAATCCAGTTGCTTTAGAAAAGATTCATATTTCCAGTAAATACCCTCTCCTGCTGCACTGGCCTGATCTTTTTCCTCAATGTGAACGCGTTTTTCTCCAGATACACATCCCACTTTTTTATCATGAAAATGCCTTACCATATTTTTTATGGCCAGCCGATTGAGTAAAGTATTGGCATCCGTAAATATTACTATGGGGCTGGTAATGAATTGCATGGCACGGTTTTCTGCTGCGGTTTTTCCTGATCTTTTATCCTCGTGTAGATGCCTGACATGTGGAAACTCATCCAAAATCTCCTTAGAATGATCATCGGACCCATCTGTGATAAAATAAATTTTTAATAAGGAAGGGTCGTACGCTAAACGCAAAGAATTCAAAACTTTTTCCCTAATATTAGGCGCTTCATTGAAACAAGGTACGACCAAACTGACTTCAGGGGCCCCATCACCTGAATCCGGCAACTGGGTAGAAAAGAACCAAGATTTCATTTTGACGAGAAAAAAGAGTAAAATACCGTATCCGAAAAATGCATAAAATACAATAAAAAGGCTGATCCAAAATAATATTTCCATCCTAAAGGGTTAAATTTAAAATCCAGTTTGATATGACCCGCAAAATAGCGAATTTGTACAAGAATGAGAAAGGGATGAAGCAACCCATTAATTATATCTTTTACCTTTTGCTATTAAAAAATATAATTTAATCCATTAAAAGTAATAAATTTGTTTCTGTTTAAAAAATAAATTTTAAAAATCAACACCTAAATTAAATCTCCTAAAATTAAATGACGAATAACGAACAGTCGAAGCAACTTGACCTTAACCCTGGCCTTTCCAAATTCAGTTTGGGTAAAGGAATCAAAAGCGATAATTTTGAAAGAATTGTTAAATTGGCTGTTAAATTGTCTGGATGTCCATATTCCCTTATTGGATATTTTGAAAGCAATAAATTGTGGATAAAATCTTCAGTGGGAATAAAAGAAGATGATTTTTTATTGGAAAACAGTTATTTTTTAAAAAACCAGTCGGGGGATAATTTTTCAGAAATCCAGGATACGTTATCTGAAAAACCAATTGATCAATATTACTTAAGCCAAGAGCCTTACCAAATAAGGTATTATGCAGGATTCAATATTGTCAGTGATGAAGGTGAAATTTTAGGGGTCCTTTCAGTGATGGATTCCGCCCCCGGAAAAATGGCTTCTGAGGTCAGAGATTCTTTGCAATTATTGGTAGACCAAGCCTGGGCGGATATACAGGAAAAGAGCAGAATCTTTGAAGACAGGTTATTGGGAAAAGCCCTGGAATTATCACAGGATCTGATTACAGTTATCCGATTTGACGGAAAATTCAAAAAGGTAAACAGTTCCTTCAAAGCGCTCCTCGGCTATGGTGAGGAAGAATTATCCGACAGGCCGATGACTGATTATATTCATCCCGATGATGTGGATGAAACCATGTCAAAAATTAACAGCCTTATCCAAGGAGAGGCTACCACCAATTTTAACCATCGCCTTAAAACCATTGATGGAAATTACAGGATTTTTTCCTGGACTGCCACAGGAGACCTTAAAAACAAATGGATTTTTGCCATCGGAAGAGATATTACAGATAAAAAGGAGAAAGAAGATAGACTGATTACGAGTGAAGCCAAATTCCGTTCATTCTTCGAAAATAGTCAGGGGCTCATGCTTACCCATGATTTGGAGGGGAGATTCTTAAGCATTAATAATTATGGTGCCAGATTATTGGGTTATTCGGTGGAAGAAATGCTGGAAAAAAGACTCTGGGACATCATTCCCAAAAGATTCCATTCAGAAATTGATCCCTACTTTAAAGATTTACAGGAATACGGCAAAGCCAAAGGTTTAATGACCACCCTGCAATCCAATGGCACCCTCAAGGTCTGGCTTTACAGCAATACCCTGGAAAAAGATTATCAAGGCAACCCTTTTGTCATTGGCAATTCCATCGATGTTACGGAAAGGCTCAGGTTGGAAAAAACGATACAAAACGCAAAAGAACTGCTCAACCAAACCCATATGATGGCCAAAATCGGTGGGTGGAAATATGACATTGCCAAGCAGGCGCTTAGTTGGACCGACATTACCAAGAAAATTTATGGGGTGTCTGATAATTACCTTCCAGAAATGAATACTTCCCTATTATTTTTTAAAGAAGGTTTTTACAGAGAAAGGATCAATGAGCTGGTAAACCTGGCTAAGGAATACGGAAAAGCATGGGATGAAAAGCTGAAAATCATAACGGCACAAGGTAAGGAAATCTGGGTAAGAACAATTGGAGATGCCCATATAGAGGAAGGAAAATGTTTGTACCTATTCGGAACCATCCAGGATATTGATGATCAGGTAAATAAGGAAAATCAACTCATGCAGAAAGAACAAATGCTTTCGGCCATTTCAAAGGCTACCGATGAGTTGCTCTCCAACCGCAACCTTTACGAAGCCATTTCCAACTCATTGGAGCTAATCGGAAAAGCAGCTGATGTGGATCGGGTATATTTCTTCGAAAATGGGAAAGCTGATGACGGTAGTAAGGTGACTTCTCAAAGGTATGAGTGGAGTTCCGAAGATGTGGATCCCCAAATCAACAATCCGGATTTACAGGAAATACCATTGGCGTTCTTTGGGGAATTTGTGGAGCCCATGGAAAAAAATGAGATTTTTCAGGCCATTTTGTCAAAAATGCCAGCTGATTCATCTACCCGGGAATTTTTGGAAAACCAGCATATCAAATCTATTCTTGCTATCCCTATCTTTACCAAAGAGGGTTTTTGGGGCTTTACAGGTTATGATGAATGCAAATCCGAAAGAGAATGGTCTCAAGCAGAGCTTTCCTTGTTAAAAAGCTTTGCAAATAGCATTTCCAATGCCATTGACAGAAATTTCCTGGAAAAAACACTCATTTTATCAAAAGAATTGGCAGAGAAGGCCAGTTTGGCCAAATCTGAATTTTTGGCAAACATGAGTCATGAAATCAGAACCCCATTAAACGGGATCATAGGGTTTACTGATTTGTTGCTAAAAACAGAACAGACAGATGTTCAGAATCAATATGTCGACATTGTCAATCAATCCGCCAATACGCTTTTAAATATCATCAATGATATATTGGATTTTTCAAAAATTGAAGCCGGAAAGTTGGAACTGGACATCAACAAAACGGATATTTTTGAATTGTCAGGGCAGGCCACAGATGTGGTATCCTTTCAGGCACAGAAAAAGAGTATTGAAATGTTGCTCAATTTATCGAAAGACCTGCCCAGATTTATTTATACCGATGAAGTAAGACTAAAGCAGATTCTGATTAACCTTTTGGGAAATGCAGTAAAATTCACCGATAAGGGGGAAATTGAGCTCAAAATCCAAAGATTAGAAAATAGGCCCGAAGGTAAGGCCTTGTTCCGCTTTGAGGTTAAAGATACAGGCATAGGTATTTCAGAAGACAAACAAAGAAAAATATTTGATGCCTTTGCGCAAGAAGATGGATCCACCACCAAAAAATACGGGGGAACCGGCCTGGGATTAACCATATCCAATAAATTATTGGCCATGATGGGAAGTGAATTACAGTTGACAAGTAAATTAGATCAGGGAAGCTGTTTCTATTTTGATATCGAATTGAAAATTGAGAATGGCAATTGCATCAAAAAAACAGATGTCAGCGATGTGAAAAAAGTTCTGGTAGTGGATGACAATGAAAACAACCGCCTTATTTTAAAGGAAATGTTTACTTCCAAAAAAATCCAAATGGATGAAGCCCATAATGGCTTCGAAGCCTTACAGAAAATCGAAAATAATTCGGATTATGATGCCATATTGATGGACTTGAACATGCCCTATATGGATGGATTGGAAACCGTACAGAAAATCCGGGAAAATTTTAAAGGGGAAAAATCTGCCCTACCGGTTTTACTGCTCCACAGTTCTGCAGAAGATGAATATATTCATACAAAATGTCGGGAGTTTAACATTCGTTTCAAGCTTTCCAAACCAATCAAAATTAAAGACTTATTCGGTGCATTGGCTCAATTGGATTCCAAAATGCCGAAAGAAGTCAAAACATTTCCACAAAAACCCATCCTCCCTTTTAAGGATAAATTCAAGGTCTTAATCGCCGAAGACAATGCCATCAATATGTTTTTGACAAAAACATTGGTCTTGAAAATATCGCCCCAAACTGAAATACTAGAGGCCATAAATGGACAGGAGGCAGTTGACATCGCAAAAGCTCACCATCCTGATATCATTTTTATGGACATACAAATGCCCTTCATGAGTGGCCACGAAGCGACAAAACAAATAAAAATTGATCCAAAGTTGTCGCAAATCCCAATAATAGCCATCACGGCAGGGAATGTAAAAGGGGAAAGAGAAAAATGTCTGGAATCAGGCATGGTGGATTTTGTTCCAAAACCCATTATAGAAAAAAGTATTCGGTCCGTTTTTGAAAAATGGCTACATATCAATAAAGCCCCGGACATCAGCGGGCATACTAATAGTCAGTCAGGTAAAATAGGGGAAAACAATCCTGAATTATCACATTTTAATGTAGAGAAAGTAAAAGAATATTTGGGGGAAGATCAAGAAATTATAAAAGATGTCCTTCAACTTACTTTGTCAGAATTAAATCATTCACATGAAATCCTTAATCAACAGTTTCAGAAAAAAAACCCCGTTGGCCTGAGTACGGAAGGACATAAACTTAAAGGATCTGCATTGACTGCCGGCTTGGATAAATTGTACGAAATCTCTATGGACCTGGAAAAGATCTCGAATTTTAATGAAGAAGAAGTAAAATTTCTGCTTAATAAATTTGATTCTGAAAAACAGACCGTTTTCTTACTGATCCGGAAATATATCGAAAACTGTTAAGTCAAAGAACTGTCGGTTCCAGATATTTGTCAAAGGCTGCGGGTTATAAAAAATTAACACTATTTTTCAGGTGTTCTTTATATTTTGCCCCAATCGGAATGATTTTACCATCCACCACTGCGGTGTCACTATCGAAATCAGTCAGAAATTGTAAGTTGATCACATATGAACGATGGACTTGGACAAACTCTGTATTTCCGGAAAGTTTTTCCAAAAAATTGGAGATGGTAGATTTGATGGTAAAAGTCTGACTCTTACACTTCAGACTGATATAATCCCCTTTTCCTTCACAAAAACTTATTTCTGAAAATAAAATTTTCTTATACAGACGGTCATCTTTCACAAAAATAAAATCCTTGGAATAAGAATTGGGATCTATCTTAATTTCAGCTTCTTTGAATTTTTCGATTCCCTTTAAAAATTGCGGGTATCCAAAGGGTTTGGGTAAATAAAAACAGGCATTGGTTTCAAAGGCGGAAATGGCATTTTCATGATTGGCAGAAATGATAATCAAAGCGCCATCATATTGGCTGTGTTTCAAAATTTCAAACCCATTCATTTCCGGCATTTCAATGTCCAAAAAAATCAGATCAATATTTTCCTTATTTTCTCTTAGAAAATTGAGTCCTTCAATGGAATCAGTAAATGAAGCCATTAAAATGAGGTCTTTGTTCTTGGAAATATAATAAGATAAAACCTCAATGCTCTCTGCAGCATCGTCAATGATAAGGCAATTGGTCATTTGAAAATAAATTTCAGAACTCCGGACCCGTCCCCCTGAGAGTTAATCCAACAGGGTTTTCAG
>JBBDSA010000048.1:0-1051 GCA_040905165.1 Cyclobacteriaceae bacterium
GGAGGGGGGCCTCTGCTGAAGCAGGCCTGGCGATCAATGCCATCGGTCTTATTGATGCCGCTGCCTGGGGTTTTGGCGTAGGTATGGTAGCGGGACCTGCCGGAGGTTTGATCGCAGG
Organism: Cyclobacteriaceae bacterium; assembly: GCA_040905165.1. Taxonomy (GTDB): domain Bacteria; phylum Bacteroidota; class Bacteroidia; order Cytophagales; family Cyclobacteriaceae; genus Cyclobacterium. Next base: position 119 of record JBBDSA010000048.1, read on the forward strand.
AGCTGCTGCTGGCATGTAATTTCACCATGTCCCTCAAAACCCTAACCCTATCAGCTACCGCCGTCTACCTGACGGGGGTGCTGTTAGGGTATAATATTGATCCTGGCTTTGGTATTGATTTACCGGCAGCCAGTCCCTTAATGGATCAAACCAAAACCGAGTTGTTATGGTCCATTGCGGGGAATAACCTTATGGTGGCCCTGATCAATATAGTGGGTGGTTTCTCTTTGGGAGTCGTCTCTTTGCTGAATACCTTTTACAATGGCCTGGTGTTGGGCTACGCCCTTTCTGTGGCTGGGGATAATTTTCCGGTTTTGGTGATTCTGAGACATTTGCTGCCCCATGCCATCGAAATTGCTGGCATTATCTTGTCCTGTTCTCTGGGGTTTTACCTGGGAATACACCTTTTCAGGAAGTTTATTCTTGGGGGGTATCCTGTATTTGATTACCGAAAGTTTATTTTCCAGGCAGTCCTTACCCTGGTAATCCTGTTTGGTGCTGCATTTTTGGAAGTATTTGTCAGTTTCTCCGGATGAAAAAGTACCTGCCCTTAATGCTTGTTTTTACCTTATCCATCCTGTTTTACTGGATTTCCCGGCGTTCTTATGCCCTTCAGGCCGGCGAACTGGAAAGCATGGAACTCTTCCGGTTGTTCCGGGGGATCAGCAACTTGATTTCCTTTTTTGTTCCGCTCATGCTTTTTGTGTTTTACATGCTGACCTCAGGTCTGATGTTTACCCTGCTGGATGAAAAATACGATACCCCAAAACTGGCCTTTGTCCTTTCCATCTCCTTTATTCCCATTATCCTCAACAGCCTGATTTATCTTATTGTACTCTATGATATCCCAGATGGCAACACCCTTTCCGAAATTCTAAAGCAGCCTTCCTTTTTAGGATTGGGGCTGTCGGATATGGAGGAGGTGAGTTATAT